>NZ_RQFG01000005.1:304558-609117 GCF_004769235.1 Leptospira kanakyensis
CGTTCTCTTTAAGCTGATCAATGTGTTTTCTGCATAGATTGCTTTTTGAGGTGTTCCGTAAGGTTGGCCAGAAGCTGTAACTCTGGGTTGGCCAGAATCAAGACCATCTTTAGTGATGGTTCCACCGAGTTGAGCTAGGTCAAATTGAGCTCCAAGACCGATCATAAAATAAGAACGAGGACCAGATTGTGCGCTTAAGCTACCAGCTAAGCACAATAATAAGAACCCCATCATTCCAAAACGTAGAGATTTCAGCATTGATGATTACTCCTTAGTGAGTTGTTTCCTGAATTTTTTTCGTACCTGTGGACAAACGAATGCAAGTGAGCAGTCGTTCGTACCGACAATTGCAATGAAACTAGTGCTTCTCATAGGATTTGTCAAATAAAATTGTTAAATCTTAACGAAAATTGTGTTAAATGTGGTAATTCGAATGAGTCTAACGCCGTCTAAGCAACTTTTCCTTATTTGCAGATTAATCTTGCTTTTTGTTCTGTTTTCCACCGATCTCTCTCCTAAAGAAAGGAAGGTAATTCGTTTTTCAGGCGAATTGGTGCGTTGGGAGGCACAGAGCCCGGAACCACAATTCCGCTATTTGGACAGCACGAGCCTTCGTGAAAAAACCATATTTTGTGATGCCGATACCATGCGCCTAGCATTGGGAAATCAGCCTTACGAAAAACGCCATATTGAAGGAAAGGCCACACAAGTTTCACCCACCTCAGACATTTGGCTCTGTGTTGGGAAACCGCATATCTTCCAAAAATACCAAGTCTCCGTGAATTCTCCTAGTTCTCAGGGAAAAAGGATCCAGGGACAGGTCATCGAGGCCGATGGAGAAACAGGCCAAATCGTCTATCTTGTCCGAGGGAGACGGTCTTACATGACCATAGAGCCTTCCCTTGCCAAGGAAATGGCGGAATCCCTTTCCCGAATGCAAACCGTGGAAATCGATGGGGACTACCATTACGACAGGATCAAACGATATTACATCAAAGACTGATGAATTTTTGTTCGTCATTAGGACCTGATTCTTTGGAATGGATTTGATGCAGGCTTTTTTGGTTTTAGCAAACGGAACGGTCATGAAGGGCCGATCCTTCGGTGCAAATAAGAATTCGATTGGCGAGGTAGTCTTCAATACCTCTATGGCGGGATATCAGGAAATCATCACTGATCCTTCTTATAAAGGCCAACTCGTGACCCTAACCTACCCCATGATTGGGAACTATGGAATCAATCCAGACGATATGGAATCAGACAAGATCCAAGCTTCTGGACTCATTGTCAAAGAATATGTAAAACGACCTTCCAACTTCCAATCCAAAGAAACACTCAGTGAGTTTCTCATTCGATTTGGGGTTCCTGCCATTGAAGGGATTGATACACGAAAGCTAACACGCATTATTCGAAATTCTGGAGCAATGTCTTGCGGAATTTTTATCAGCGAAACTTATGAAGATTCTTTTTTGGAAGCAGTGAAAAATGCACCTTCCATGGAAGGCCAAGATCTAGCACAAGTGGTGACTTGTGAAAAACCATATTTGTTTGGAGCTCATTCACCTAGTAAATTCAAACTTGCTGTTTATGATTTTGGAATCAAAAGAAATATCTTAAAACTTCTCGACTCAGCTGGATTCAATGTACATGTTTTTCCTGCGAAAACCAAAGCAGAAGATTTGTTAAAAGATGGATTTGATGCCTATTTCCTATCCAATGGACCGGGAGATCCTGCCCCCCTTGACTATGCAATTTCATCGGCAAAAGCCATCATGGATGCCAAAAAACCACTTTTTGGAATCTGTTTAGGGCACCAAATCATTGGACTTGCATTGGGCAAAAAGACAGCCAAACTAAAGTTTGGTCACAGAGGTGGGAACCATCCTGTCCGAAACGAAGAAACGGGAAAAATTGAAATCACTTCCCAGAACCATGGCTTTCATGTGTTAGGTGAATCTTCTAGCGATATGCCGATTACAAGAATCAATTTATTCGACAATACAGTGGCAGGTCTCAAAACCAAGGGTTTACCGGTAATGGCAGTTCAATACCACCCAGAAGCTTGCCCTGGACCTCACGATTCCGCTTATCATTTCCAAGAATTTTATACTATGGTAGAATCCTCCAAATCCTAGACTTAGGTCAAATAAGGGAGGCAAATTCATGTCATACAATGAAGATAAAAATTTCTGGGGAATTCCTTACGGAACCGAAATCTCAGCAGAAGCTTTTGTAAAAGATATCTGGGATCCTAGCACAGAGGAAATCCTTACACCAAAACAATTTTTTGGTCTTGGTTGGGGGATCAACCTACATGCCCTGGGTCGAAGAGTGGGCGTGATCAAATAAAGCGCTTTTTAAAATTAGAGACAACACATCTCTTCCTTTTTGGTTGAGATGGGTTAAGTCCGCAAAATACTGATACTGATCTAAAAACACAGATCGAAAATCAAATACGGCAACCTGCTCTTTGTTAAAATCTGCGGTTACCGTTTTAAAAATCTCATCACTGACAACATTAGCATTCGTTTGAAGGATGTCTTTTTCCATTTTTGGCGAAAATGGAATTCTAAGAAAAACAACTTTCACTTTTTTTTCCGTCCATAGTTTTGCAAGTTCACGCCATATGGTCACAGAAAGTTCTCGTTTCCCCGCTAGAACTAAGGAACTCTTATCTGGGAATTCTTCTTCCTCTTGCAAACTTGGGTCTTCACCAATTGATTTCCATACCCAAGAACCTTGTCTTTGTTCCATACTTTCCCTAATGTATAAAAACTCTTGTTTCCTTCTCGTTACATCGGCCTGTGCAGCCGGGTCATAAACCAATCGATTTAAATTTGAACTTAGTCCGAAATAAGGGAATACAAGAATTACGATCTTCCAACTTAGATCCGTTAGGTTAGTGAAATATGCTTTTCGAACTAATGGATGGATGATACTTTCTTTTGTTAAATTTCCAAAGGAATAAAACAATTGCCGATTCGCATCGGTCACTGAGTTTTTACTAGTATTTAATGGAGAAAGATTCACATACACTTTTCTTAGTTTGGGAAGTTGGTGGATGAGTTCTAAGGAATCAACAAGGATTCCCTCTGGTTGTTGGCTAGGTTTAGGAAAGTATAAAATATCTTCCGAAGACAGGCCTTCGACTTCTGCAAAAAAATCAGGAGAGATTCCACTGACGATCTGACTATCTCCTAAAACTAAAATTTTTGCCTCCTTATTGATTTTTCTAGTTTTGGACAAATACCAATAAGAAGAAGTGGTTTCACAATAAGGAATAAACCATCCCCATGTTAGGTGCATAAAAATAGAGATCAAAAACAATGTGAATATAAAATAACGAATTTTCATAAATTTAATTTAAAATTGAAAATAGAAAAAATCCTGTTTCCCAAAAGGGGAAAATAACGAAAACCAAAAGAACAAAAAAGCGAACAGAAAAAGAAATGAATATGGTTTGGTGGAGATAAAAAAAGTCGGACGTTCCGTACTTTTCCATTCTTGCCAAAAATCAAAAACAAATAAAGGAATCAAAGTGATCACTATCATCATTGGGATGGATGAAAGTTTAGGAAAAAAAGATAGGTTTTCTAAAATCAATTTGGTTTCCGAGGGAGAATTGATTCGAAATAACAGTAATCCCAGTGAAAAACTATAAAAGGTAAAAATAGTTCCAAGTATAGACTGAAGCCGGTTTCCTTGTTTCACTAAACCGAAATGTTTCTGACACCTATATAAAACCAAACAAAGACCTAAATAAACTCCCCAAATCACAAACCCATACCCTGCTCCATGCCAAATTCCAGCAAGGAACCAAACAACCATAAGGTTTATATTTTCTCTAAAAAATCCATGTCTATTTCCACCTAACTTTATATATACGTAATCACGCAGCCAAGTAGAAAGAGAGATATGCCATTTGGACCAAAATTCAGCGGGATTGGAGGAAAAAAATGGTCTTTTGAAATTGTTCATCAAACGAAAACCCATCATTTCGGCAAGACCCATCGCACAGAGAGAATATCCGAAAAAATCGGCATAGATTTGGAAGGCAATGACAGGAGCTACGATCCATAAGATTCCAGGTTCTAAGGTTTCAAAACCTTTTGCATGAATTTCAACATACCTAGAAAAAGGATCCGCAATGGTCGATTTGATAAACACTCCCCAAAGAAATAAAGAAATCCCATTCCAAATATTTTCTTTTAGAATGATTTGTTTCGATTCGATTTGCGGGATCAGGTTACCCGGTCTTTCAATTGGCCCAAGTAATAAAAGTGGAAAAAATAAATCATAAATCGCAAAGGTAAAAAAGTTTTTACAAGGAAGAATTTTTTCATCATAAACATCTATCAAATAACTAATGTTATGGAAGGTATAAAAGGAAATTCCTATAGGCAATAAAATTTCTGGTTTCCATTCCAAACCGGGAAACCCAAACCCAACTTTTAAATCACCAAACAATTCCCAGACAAAAACAAAGTATTTAAAAACACCAAGATAAACTAAGTTAGCAGTGATCCCTAAAACAAAGGTTCTTTTCTTTGTTTTTCCAGTGAGAAGAGTGAGATACCTTCCGAGACTATAGTTAAAAACTACTGAAATAAAAAGTAAGAAGGTGGCATTTAGATTCCACTGAGAATAAAAATAAACCCCAAAAGAGAGGAGTAAATACTTACGTATCCTTTCCGTTGCAAAATAATAAATTAAATAGAATACTAAAAAATGCGATAAGAAGGAAATCGAATTAAATAACACGGCTGTTACTTGTTTAGGCTTCTTCAACCATTTCCAAAAACTGATTTTTGTCCTTAGTATCATGCGGATACGATAAATTTAGCACTCGATAGGTTGCACGGAATGATCCAATGATCGAATCTTCTTTTTTTGCAAACGAAGATTTGATTTTTTTGATCACAACATCAGTTTCTTCTTTGTCTTTTCCGTGAAGAACCATAGCAAATTTTCCTTGTCCCACGCGAGTAAAAAAGTCCAATTCTCCGATATGATCCATCATTGTTTTTCGTAGAACATCCGCATAACGGGCAAAAGTTCCTGCTCCGACCAAATGAACCATTCTGGATACATTCTGAATTTTAAAGAGAGTCACAGTAAAATTTGTATTCATCTGTGAAGCTTTTTCGATTTCACTTAAAATTCGTGATTCTAATGGATTGAATGGATTTCTAAATAAAGCTTCTTTTTCTTGAAGAATGAGTAAGTTTGCAAAAACGGGAGCAGATGTTTCGAGTAATGTAACTCCTACATCTCTTGTTGTATCAGTCCATGCTGTTCCCGTTGAATGGACGATGATCATACCTACAAGCCAATTCAAATTGATGATTGGCAAAATTGTGAATTCACTCATAATCCCTAATTCATCGTTTGTGAAAATGGATTTTAATTCGGAGTCTTCTCTGAAGTTTTCTAACCGGTAAACACCAGGAACGTTGGAAACCATTCCCACAATGTCAGAGTCTTTACTTAATTTGAAGTCTTTTGTTCTTTCTGGTAATATGAAATTAGAACCAAACACAATGTAGTCGGAGCGTGTTTCTGAATCTAAAACTAAAAAGGAGAATTGTTTTACACCAAGTTTGGTTTTGATATTTTCTATAAGTAAATCATAGGCTTCATCCATTTTACGGACACGAGCAAAATCACGGGCAAATCGTAATACAGATTCATTAATTTCAATCACTTCTTTAGCTTGGACTAAATCGTCATTGATCGATTCAAATTCGGATACTCTTTCAAAAACCGAACCTGCAATATCACCTACGATTTTTGCAAATTCTAAATCGTCGGTAATGTATTCTTCACCGTTAATTAATTTTCCAAGGGAAATCACACCAAAACATTTTTCGCCATGACGGATAGGCACTAAAATTTCAGAACCCATTTCAGTGAGTAACTTAAACTCTCTATCCGGCAAACGAGAGGACTTAAATTCTCCTGCATAAATGACTGTTTCTGAATCAGAAATCCGTGAATAGATTTCGTCATTCGGGGAAAGATACCAAGAATCTTTTGATTGAACCCCTTGTGCAGTCACTGCCTCCCATTTAGGATTTTTGGGATTCGTAGAAGTGAGAACCACAACTGAGTTACAACCCACTTGACCAATCAAACTATAAACTAAGTTATCAAAATAATCTGAAAACTCTTTGGAGGAAGCTATTTCTTTAGTGATTTCAAAAATGGCCTGGTAGTTTTCTATACGTTTTTTGGAAGCCAAATGATACGACATTGGTGCTGTACCAAAATCAGATTCATCATCAAACAATACATCTTCTCCAATCGGAGCTGGATCATCTTTGGCAGGCCTTAAGGGTTGTTTGGCGGCTTCTTTTTTAGCGTCGTTTTCCCACTCATCAAATATATTTACTTCCGGGAGAGGGGCATCGGGCTCAGAAATTTCATCGTGATAATCTCGATCAATCAGATCATCACCTAGCCCTGGTTCTTCGAAATTTGGTATTGGGGTTTCAGGTTCTGGTTCTGGTTTGATATCTAATTCAGGCTCAGGTTCTATTTCGGAATCCGCATCTTCATCAGCAATTGGTTCGTAATCACCAAGTCCCTCTTCTAGATCATTTTCCAATTGTGGTAACGGATCTTCGTCCCATGTATCATCACCTAACTCACCAAAGTCTGCATCCGTCAACTCAGGAATGTCACTGAGGTCAAACTCCTCTTCTCCATCGGGACTAGGGAGGTCGCCAATTTCAGTAGCCAGTGAATCTGAAAAACTATCGTCTAACCAATCGGAGTCGGTATCCGAAACAGGGACAGACTCTTTTTCTTGAACTAAATTTTCCTCATGGAATTGTTCTGCTTTTTTTAATAAAGACGGTTTGCCTAAGTTAGGTGTAGAAGATTTTGAAGTCGAGGAACCCGAAGTTTTTTTAATTTCTTCGGCTCTGTCGAGAAGTCCCACTTTATAACTCCAGTTCTTTCATCATTTTTTTGTATAACTCGAAGTATTGAGATTTCGAGAATTCGCGGATCACATCATCAGGAAGGTTACCAAGTAAATTGTCTAAATATCCTAATACTTTTTTGCGTTCCCCAGCAGATAAGTTATCTCCACCTGCCTCCGCAAGTGCTTCTTCAGTAGCGGGTTTGGCTTCTGGTGCAGATACATCTGATTTACGAAGTTCTTCCAATGGAGAAAGTTTTCCTTCCATTGCATATTCGTCTAAATCAACTTCGTATTCTTCTGATTCGTCACTTGCAAGTGTAGGAGTTCTTGTTTCTTTCGGTAATTCAGGTGTTGATAAATCAAAACTATCATCAATCGCTGTGTCAGAACCAAAATCACCAAAGTCGGTTTCGGATTCATGTTCAACTAAATCATCACCGCCGAATGACGCTAAATCAAAGTCAGCTGGTTCTTCTTGGCCAGTTTGTTCTGATAAAGAAACTTCTTCCTCTGGAAGGTCTGCAATGTCTTCTAATCCTTCCCCCGGAAGTTCCTCACCTAAAATTTCATCTAAACTTTCTGCAGATAGAGTGATGTCTTCACTTTCTTCCTCTTCTTCTGACGCAGTGATATTTTCTAGTTCCTCCATTGATAAAGCAATGGATTCATCTTCTTCATCCTCAGCCAGTAAGTCTGACTTTGGTGTTAGCTCTTCTTCATAAGGGAGAGGAGCTCGGTCTAAACTATCAACAAGTTCCTCTTCGGAATTTTCTTCTGCATCAGATGCAATGGATTCTAATTCTTCCATAGAAAGAGCGATAGGGCCTTCATCCTCTTCCTCGGAGGACTCAAATCCTTCCATTTGGCCTTCAAGACCTTCTTCTGAACTCTCTGGTTCTTCGAGATCCGATTCAGGTTCTCCTAAATCAAAATCAAAGTCATCACCGAGATCAGTATCTAATTCATGATTTTCTTCTACTTCAGAATCTTCGGTTTCTTCAACCGGATCACCAGCAATGATATTTCCAAGTTCGTCTGGGCTCAGTGTGATGGACTCATCTTCTAACTCTTCGTTAAGGATATCAGAAGTTGGTTCTTCGAATTCTTCTATGGCTTCGCCAGAAATATTTTCTAATTCTTCTAATGATAAGGTGAGAGGGCCTTCATCCTCTTCTTCTTCAGATGATAATGCAGTTTCTTCGTCTTCTGGTGTTCCGAAGTCACCACCTAACAGATCAAATCCGCCTTCTTCTTCATCGGTAAAACTTGGAAGGTCAGATCCTTCATCTGATGTTAAAAATTCTTCTTCTGAACCAAGAGATTCTTCTAAACTCGCTTCGCCACCTGCACCTAAAATACTACCTAACTCTTCATCAGAAAGAGTGAGGTTTTCATCTTCTTTGTTTTTACCGAAAAGTTCTTCTTCTTCTGGATCCACAAGTGGTTGGAATCCTGCTTCCTCTTCTTCCTCATCACCAAGGCCTAAATCATCTTTAGGTATAAAAGAATCTTCTTCGTCGTGATCTGTTAAATCAAATTGTGGTTTACCCTCTTCATCAAAAGCGAGGTTTGTATCAATCTCTGAATCATCTAAATCTAAATCCAGATCAGAATGTTCATCAATTAAATCATGTTCGTGTTCTTCCTCATCTTCGAAATGAGAACGTTCTGGTTCTCCAGAATGTTCTTCTTCTTCCAAAGTGCCGGCGATGTTTTCTAATTCTTCCATTGAAAGAGAAATTGGACCATCTTCCTCTTCTTCCAAATTTTGTTTGGATTTTTTGGAAGTTAGAATTCCATCTTCCCCGTTGAGGATAGACTCGATTTCTTTATCAAGATCAATTAAATCATCATCGAACTCTAATTCAAGATCATCATCTTCGAGATCGTTTTGGTTATGAAATTGTTTTGGTTTTGAAGGAGTATTTTCTTTTTCAGATTCTTCTTCATAATCGGAAAAATCAGCATGAATGTCTTCATCATGTAAAATGGGGTCTTCTTCCCCAAGTAAGTTTAAATCTGAATCTAAGTCTATATCTAATAAATCATCATAAGAATCTGAGGAAGCGACCAAACCTGAGATGGAATCGTCTTCATCATCAAAAGCGGAAATATCGTCTAGGTTTGGAGCTTCAATTCCAGGTGATACATCCAAATCATCATCACCCATATCAAAATCATCCAAATCCAAGGAAAACGAATCTTCATCGAGTATAGGTTCGATGTTTTCTAGATCTTCGTTTTTATTCTGTTCTTGATCCGCCATTCGCCTCGATTACCGTTTTCCCAAATTTAGTATCTGGCCATCCTCTAACGGCTGTTCCAAGATACTGTCCTCCGTTTTGATTTGCGTTCCGGGTATATATCCACCCGCCATTTCAACCAAATCCTTTCCGTTCGAACCTGCATCCAATGTATAAAATCCAGGATTCACTACTGATCCTTCAATTTTAACACGAACCGGTTTTTCAGAATAGATTCTTTTTCGCAAATCAGGGTTTTCCTTTAAGTAATAGAATCCGGCAAATAGTATCGTTACCAATACGGAACGTCGAATCCAATCTATAGCCAAAGGAAATCCCCCTCTGGTTTATTTTCGGCAAGAAGGGGGGAAAAAAATTAACGTTCGTGCAGTAAAATGCGAACTTTTGCTTTCTTTAGTAGAATTTCTTTGTCTTTGGAAAGTGGAAGGGCTTCCGCTTCCTCGAGGAGTTCCACAGCGTGGTCATGAGACAAATCGTCTTCAGAATCCCCACCTTCGGTGAGCACTCTGATTTGGTCATTTCTCACTTCACAGAATCCCCCATCAATGGCGATTCGGAATTCTTTTCCGGCAGTATGCAATTTGATCAGCCCAAAATCGAGTTGGGAGACTAGGGTCGCATGGCCTGGTAAAATTCCAAAATAACCCACAGAACCCGGCAGAATCACAGATTCTGCCTTGCCCTGGTAAAGGATTTTGTCAGGAGAGATGACTGTTAAAGTCAGTTCTTTACTCATCCTGATTAACCTTTGAGTTGTTTCGCCGCTTCGATCGCTTCGTCAATCGATCCGACCATATAGAATGCTTGTTCTGGAAGTGTGTCATACTTACCTTCGATGATTCCTTTGAAGGAACGGATGGTATCTTCCAGTTTTACATACTTTCCAGGTCGACCAGTAAACTGTTCCGCTACGTGGAATGGTTGTGAGAGGAATTTCTCTAAACGACGAGCACGAGATACTAGAATTTTGTCATCCTCAGAAAGTTCGTCCATACCAAGGATCGCGATGATATCTTGTAGGTCTTTGTATCTTTGAAGGATTCTTTGTACTTCACGAGCCGTGTTGTAGTGCTCTTCCCCAACGATTTGTGGGTTCATGATCCGTGATGTGGAATCGAGTGGATCCACAGCAGGATAAATCCCTTTTTCAGAAATCGCACGAGATAATGTCGTTGTCGCATCTAAGTGAGCAAACGCAGTCGCAGGAGCCGGGTCAGTTAAGTCGTCAGCAGGAACGTAGATCGCTTGCACAGAAGTGATGGAACCACGAACCGTGGAAGTGATCCGCTCTTGTAATCCACCCATCTCTGTAGAAAGGGTTGGTTGGTATCCTACCGCAGAAGGCATACGACCAAGAAGGGCCGATACTTCAGAACCTGCTTGAGAGAAACGGAAGATGTTATCTACGAAAAGTAAAATGTCTGATCCGGATTCATCACGGAAGTTTTCTGCCATAGTCAAAGCAGAAAGTGCGATACGAAGACGAGCACCTGGTGGTTCGTTCATCTGACCAAAACAAAGAACCGTTTTGTCGATAACTCCCGATTCCTTCATCTCGTTCCAAAGGTCGTTTCCTTCACGAGTTCTTTCACCCACACCAGCGAACACAGAGTAACCACCATGTTGTTTTGCGATGTTGTTGATAAGCTCTTGAATTAAAACTGTTTTCCCTACCCCAGCACCACCGAATAGTCCTGTTTTTCCCCCTTTGATATAAGGAGCAAGAAGATCGATAACCTTGATCCCTGTTTCAAAGATCTCAGTTTTAGGTTTAATTTCTTCGTAAGAAGGAGCATTTCTGTGAATTGGCATCTTTTTTACGTCTTTAGGAAGGTCACCGAGTTCGTCGATTGCCTCACCAAGTACGTTAAAGATACGACCAAGAGTTTTTGTTCCTACGGGAACAGAAATCGGAACTCCTGTATCAATTACTTCTAATCCTCTTTTTAATCCGTCAGTGGATTGAAGGGAGATCGCACGAACTGTGTTGTCTCCAATGTGCTGTTGCACTTCTGCAGTAATTGTTACGTCTTTGCCGTTAACTTTAGATTGGATTTCTACGGCATTGTAGATTTCAGGCATATTCCCGGACTCAAAACTGATGTCCATTACCGAACCGATGATTTGTTTAATTTTACCTTTATTCATATATACTCCGAAAGACCTTTGTTAGGAGATGGCTTCCGCTCCCCCTACGATTTCTGAAATTTCCTGCGTAATTTTTGCCTGACGAACTCGGTTGTATCCGCGAGTCAGAAGTTTGATCATCTCACCAGCAGCATCCGTAGCCGCTTTCATCGCCACTCTTCGTGCAATGTGTTCGGAAGCTACTGACTCTAAAATGATTTTAACAAAAGTTGTTTTGATCACCATAGGGAGTAGGTTTTCCAAAATAGTTTTTGGATCCGGCTCATACAAAACCTCTGGGCCAGAAGATCCTTTGGAACTTGTATCTTCCATTGATAAAGGAAGAACTGTTGTGATCTCTGGTTTTTGAGTTGCTGCCGAGTAGTAATGAGTGGAAATAATTTCAACAGAATCTACCGATTCGTTTGCAAAACGTTCCATAAAATAAGAAGCAAGATCGTTCGCCTCTTTACTTCCTGCTTTGTCATCGATATTGGTATGTGTTGTTACCAACTCAACTTTTGCAAATTTAAAGAAGGCTATTGCTTTTTTTCCTGCTGCGTGAACTTCTACTTCCACACCTTTTGACTTCAACTCTTCGATACGGTTTTTTACCATACGAAGAAGGTTGGAGTTAAAACCACCGCATAACCCACGGTTTGCGGCAATTGCAAGGATAGCAACTTTACGGATTTTGTCCGGCTTCCTTAAGTAAGGGCTGTGGATGATCCCAGCAAGGCTAGACAAAGAAGATACTAACTCACGAGTTAAATCAGCGTATGGTTTCGCCGCGTTAACCTTGTTAGTCGCTTTTTTTGCCTTCGCCGTGGAGACCATCTCCATGGTTCGAGTGATTTTTCTCGTGTTTTTAACCGAGTTAATCCTCTTTTTTATCTCACGCGGTGTCGCCAAGATCTTTCCCCTTAGTTATTCTTTGCTAGAAAATGTTCTACAATCGATTTGATTGTTTTTTGCAGAGCTGCTTCTTGTTTTACTTCTTTGGCAGTTCTAATTTCTTCCAAAATTTCAGAGTGTTGTTCTCTCATCGTTTTCAAAAGGAAAGCTTCAAATTCTCTTACTTTTGCAGTAGGAACAGCATCCATAAATCCTTTTGTTACAGCGAAGATGGAAATCACTTGTTCTTCTACTGGAGATGGTGAGTTGTTTGGTTGTTTTAGAATTTCAAGAACTCGGTAACCACGATCAAGCTGAGCTTGAGTTACTGGGTCAAGTTCTGTTCCTAACTGTGCAAACGCTTCCAAGTCACGGAACTGAGCCAAATCTGACTTGAGAGTTCCTGCTACTTTTTTCATCGCTTTGATTTGTGCCGCTGATCCAACCCGTGATACAGAAATCCCCACGTCCACCGCAGGGCGAAGGCCCGATGCAAATAGGTTGGACTGAAGGTAAATCTGACCATCAGTGATGGAGATTACGTTTGTAGGAATGTAAGCAGATACTTCCCCTTCTTGCGTTTCAATGATTGGAAGTGCTGTCATAGACCCACCACCGAATTTATCATCAAGTTTTGCTGCTCTTTCAAGGAGGCGAGAGTGAAGGTAGAATACGTCCCCAGGATATGCTTCACGACCTGGTGGGCGGCGAAGTAAGAGTGACATTTGTCTGTAAGCTACGGCTTGTTTCGAAAGGTCATCATACACAACGAGTGTTGCTTTTCCTTCTTCATACATAAAGTATTCAGCCATAGTCGCACCAGAGTAAGGTGCAATGTATAACATGGGAGCAGGTTCTGATGCGTTTGCAGATACGATGATCGTATACTCAAGAGCACCTTTTTCGCGTAACATTTCGATGGTGGAAGCAACAGTAGATGCTTTTTGTCCAATCGCTACATAAACGCAGATCACACCTTTACCTTTTTGGTTGATGATGGTGTCGATCGCGATGGAAGTTTTTCCTGTTCCGCGGTCACCGATGATGAGCTCTCTTTGTCCACGTCCAATTGGGATCATTGCATCGATTGCTTTGATACCAGTTTGCATTGGTTCATGAACTGATTTTCTCATCGCAATCCCTGGAGCTGGAGACTCAACAGGTCTTGATTTTTTAGCGTTCAGTGGTCCTTTTCCGTCGATCACTTCCCCGAGTGGGTTAAGAACTCGACCGAGAAGTTCTGGTCCTACTGGAACTTCGAAGATCTTTCCTACACGTTTAACGGAAAAACCTTCTTCAATTTTAATATAATCACCGAAGATTACAACCCCAACGGAGTTTTCTTCTAAGTTGAAGGCTTGTCCTCGAACACCGTTTTGGAATTCAACAAGCTCTCCAGACATTACGTTAGTGAGTCCGTAAACTCTCGCAATCCCGTCCCCTACTTCGAGAACTGTTCCGACTTCTTCAACTTGAAGGTCTTTTTTGAAGTTTTTAATTTCTTGTTTTAGTACCGACGTTACTTCGTCTGTTTTAATTTTCATTCAAATGCTCCGACTGGGATTTTCTTTTGGAGGAGAGCCTCGCGAGTTCCGGCAAGTTTTGCACGGATCGAGGCATCGATTAAAAAGTCGTCTATAAAGATTTTGAATCCACCAATAAGGGTTGGATCCGTTTGTTCTGTAACACGTAATTCGCGTTCGAACTTGGAAGAGATAGACTTGGTGATTCGATCTACGGCTTCTTTGCCAAGAGAATCTTTGGAAACAATGCGAAGAGAACTACGATTTTTAAGTCGATCCACTCCTGTTCTATAATCTTCCAAAATATCCTTGAGGAATAGAAATCGATTCTTACGAACCACAAGTGTAATGAAGTTGGCAACGATTTCCGATGCCTTCCCTTGAACTGACTTTTCAGCAGTTCGTTCTTTCTCAGAAGGATCAACTAATGGAGAAAGGAAATAATGGCGGATTGAGTCATCGGAAAAGAAAACATCAACCAAAGCTGACAGTTCCTCTTCTGTTGACTCAAGTGAGTTAGCTTCCTGAGCTAACTCCAAAAGTGCCGTTGCGTAAACCTTTGAAATTTGGTTCAGACTCATTTTATTTTAAGTTTATCGAGTTTTGCGATCTCTTTTTCGACAAAGGAAGCATAGTCTTCCTTCTTCAATTGTTTCTCCAAGATCTCACTCGCGATGAGAACGGACATTTCCACAATTTGGTTTTGCACTTCAGATAAAGCTCTGCTTTTCGCTAAATCAATTTCGCGAATTGCGCTGTCTTTAATGCCTTTCACTTCGTTGTGTGCTTCTTCCGTCAATTTTGTGCGGAGAGCAACTGCATCTTTTTTAGCTTCATCTACAATTTTATGAGCTTCTTCCGTCGCTTTGAAGAGTTGGTCTTTGTATTCTTTTAAAGACTTTTCTGCTTCTACTCGAAGGGTTTCTGCTTTGTTGATATCGCCTTGGATGCCGGAAGCACGTTCTTCGAGAGCATGAAGGATCTTGTCCCATGCAAATTTTTTAAGAACGAAGACAACAACTGAGAAAGTGACCAGGGTCCAGATGACCAGACCCGGATTGACTTTCAGCAAATTGAAGCCGGAAGCCGCAAGGATAACCAAGACTATTGTCCTTGTTCTACTTTAGTGGCACCAGCACCAATTGTTTTGTCAATTGAGCCATTGAGTTTGAGCGCGATAAGAAGAGCGATTACCACTGCGAAAAGTGCTGCACCTTCAATCATACCTGCTGCTACGTAAAGAACGAGTTGGATCTTTCCCGCTGCTTCTGGTTGGCGGCTAATGCTTTCTGCCACTGATCCACCAATTCTACCAATACCGATTCCTGCACCAAGTAATGCAAGTCCTGCTGCGAGTCCTACTGCGATGTATCCTAAACCGAATTCCATTGTTTTCGTTTCACTCCTGTGTGTTTTATAATATAAATAAAACCAATGTTAATGTCTATGCATCACAGTTCCGATGAACACGGTTGTGAGCAGTGAGAAAATGAACGCTTGTAAAAAGGCTACAAGTAGTTCTAAAAAGTAAATGAGCACCGAACTGAGAACAGATACAGGTGCGATGAGCCAACTTTCGCTCATAAAAATAAACCCAAGTAACGCAAGGATCATTACGTGTCCCGCAGTCATGTTGGCAAGTAACCTCATGGTTAATGCAAAAGAACGAGCAATATGAGTTACAATAAACTCTAAGGCCCACATCAGCGGCCAAAGTGGGAGCGGCACTCCCTTAGGAACGGCATGTGCTACGAAGGAAATCCCTTGGTAGGAGAAAGCTGTTCCGTAGATTGTCAGTAGTGTAATGGATGCGAGAGAGAGTGTGACACTGATGTCACCAGTAGGTGTGATCCCTGACCAAATTTCTCCGAAAGTATGGAGAGAATGCGGAGTGTGATCCACTGCCCCGACTGCAACAAGTGCATCAGATGCGGCAACTGTTAATTCCCCGATTGATGGAATGAGGCCAAACAAGTTACAGAAAAGGATAAAGAAAAACAAAGAAAAGATGTAATGGTAGTAAGAATGGCCGTGGTGGTCAAGAGATGCATCCACAACATTTTCTTTTAAGTAACTAACAAAAGCCTCTACACCCGATGTGAATTTGTTATGAACTTTTTTAGGGTTTTTTGAAATCAAATTGGCTGCAGGGATAAAAACGAGGAACAAAAAGAAACAAGCAATCCACATCATGGTCACTCGTTTTGTAATGTGGAGGTCAAGTCCACCTACATAATGGTATTTTACGCCGTCATGGTTCACGAAAACATCGTGGTTTTCGGCATCAAAACCAGGTTGTCCTTCTGTAACAATCGTACCACCAAAGTTGAGAGGGAAGATAGGAGCATCACCCAAGTGGTGTGCCATGACTTCACTGAAATCGAAGCCCTCTTCAGAGCCGTGCCCTTCCGAATCGTTTGCAAAAACATTCGTAAAACTAAGGGAAAAAACTAATAAAAATGATAAAAAAAACCGATATTTAGACTTATTTTCCACTGAAATAGCTCGCAAATACAAGGAAAAGAAGGTGGACGAAATAGGCAATTAAAAATCCAGAAGTTGCCTCAAAAGGGTACTCTAAGACCTGTAAAGCAGTCAAAATGCCCAGATTTAGAAAAAAGGAGAGAAATACGGTAAAAAAGGGGAACCCAGACTCAGACAATGCCGGAATTTTTCTAGGAAGGAAGCGAAGTTGCAAGATGGCCATTTGGATGGCAAAGGACATGGCACCACCGAAATAGAAAATCAAACGGTATCCATCCGCCACCAAACCAGCAGTTAGCGGAAGACTTAGAATGAATATAAGAAATAAGTAACTGAAATAATGAAGATGGAACCTTTTGAGATTGATGGTATTTAGATCCATTGGTTCAAGATGGGAGGTTGGGGATTTGTGGGCAAGTAGGAATGGGGGTGTTTGGGGGATCGGAAGGTAGAGATCCCCGCCCATATCGAACTGGGTGGGGTTAACCACCCGCCACCCAATGGTTTCCGTATATCACATGTTTGTTGGTTTGTAACGAAAAATCCAATACTTCCAATTTTTTTATAAAAGAAAGTTCATGTTTTTGTCTAATGATCAAAGAAGAAGTCTACTTTGAATTTCACATTGGCGAAAGCCCATATTTAGTATTCAGATAAAAGAAAACTTTTTCCACATCTTCTTCTGAAAGATTAGTATTGAAATACAGAACTTCTGCAATATCAGCATCAAGATTTCTATTTCCTAATAAAACACGACCCTGGCCCGATGCTGAAGTATAATCAAAATATGTATTTAATGCAGACTGTCCTATCAATTTCCCGTTCCGATACTCACGAGCGTCCGAAAATAAAGTTTGCACAGAACCAATTGAAATGAATTGTAACTTTGGAATAGGTAAAGCCGAAACAGTCGTACAACCAGTACCACTACGGCAAACCAAGTATTCGCCATTTGGATCATTAATAGCAATCTCCCGACCATAGGTATCACATAATCGTAACAAAGTGATTGCGGCACCAACTGAAACTAGCCGCTTAACAAAAAATGTACTTCCACTATTGCCTGCATAGAGTCCAACGCCACCACTTGGTAATTCAATTTCCGATCGTAGTACACTTCTGAACTCAACGACAGGATAACCATTCACTTGGTTCTTTCGAAAGAATGGCCAATAATCCGAATTAGCTTGAGATATATGATTCCCATATCCACTAACATCTGACCAGTTTGCAACCGGATCTCCATCATTTAATGTTAGCTGGTCGGCCTTAAACCAAAGTCGGAGAGAACTGGAACCCAACACTCTTGGTGCCACCATTTGAACAGTGTATTCATTTTTGCTTCCATCCGTTCCGGTCACAATGTATTTTAATGGAGAGTTATAGTCATTAGAAGTCACCCCACTCGTTTGCGGAACATCATTCACAGAAACAGAGACACCGTTAGTCTTAAAATTAGCAACATAAGAAGAGATTGTAACGATTGATTCTGAAGTGATTACAATTTGGTTTCCATTGATGATCCCAGTCACTCCTAAACTAGGGATTGAATATTCTAAAATTTCTTTACCGGCTGTTAGGAGGTATATTTTATCGCAAGTCGTGCTGTTATCCGAAGTTGCCCATTTAAAGAACAAAGTGTCTATAAATTTTTGCCCATTCGGGTCGCAGGGATTTTCAGAAAAAGGATTTTTGCAAGAAACTATGAATAGTAAGACGAAAAAGCAAAGTGACGAAAATAGCCTCGGCATATACGCAATGAACCTTCGCTTTCGCAGGTAAAAATGGAAGTGAACCTAAACGATGTTAGATCCTTTTCGGGTATCGATCCAACGTCAAGAATAAAGCAGAAAATTATTGGTAGAAATTTCGTTTTCTTTCAAGTTTGACCAAGTTCGTCCAAAATTGCTTTTAATTGGATTGCTTGGTTCTCTTCAATCCCAGACAAACAAAAAATTTGTTCTGGTATGGCTTTTGCCTTTTCGCGTAAATGTTTACCATTCTTTGTGAGAGACACAACCACAACTCGCTCATCATCCAGACTTCTCGTTCGCTCGACAAACCCACTTTGTTCTAATCTCTTTAACAAGGGAGTTAATGTTCCAGAGTCCAACTGTAGACGTTCTCCGAGTCCACTGACTGTAGCTTCTTCCTCTTCCCAAAGCACCAACATAACAAGGTATTGTGGATATGTCAGGCCCACCGCGGCAAGTAACGGGCGATAGATCTTCATCAAACGATGCATGGAAGAATATAAAGAAAAACAAATTTGGTTCTTCAAAAGAAGAACCTCATCTGTGGGATTCTTAAGCTTGGACAAGTTTTTCGATATCCTTTTCGATCGCTTCTGGTTTTGTAATGGGGGCATATCGTTTCACAACGTTTCCATTTTTATCGATTAAAAATTTTGTGAAATTCCACTTGATGTCAAGGGAACCGAAAATCCCAGGAGCTTGTTTTTTTAAATGTTTGTAAAGTGGATCCGTATTTGGTCCATTCACTTCTAATTTAGAAAAGATAGGAAAAGTTGTTAAGAATGTTCTTTCGCAAAATAATTTTATTTCTGCGTCCGTTCCAGGTTCTTGTTCCCCAAATTGATTGCATGGAAATGCCAAAACTTCCAAACCTTTTCCTTTCCAACGGTCATACGTTTCTTGGAGACCTTTGTATTGTGGAGTAAAGCCGCATTCGCTAGCTGTGTTAACTATGAGTAAGACTTTGTCTTTAAACTGCTCCAGAGGAACTTCCTCGGAACCTCGTTTTACTTTAATTTTGTAAAATTCATCTGACATTTTTGGTCTCCCTATTTGCATTTTAGATTGTGCACAATTTAATTTTGTTCAATCTTTTTATTTAGATTTTAGCTGGTTTTCGAGGTTTTTCCGCGATGTGGGCGTGAATCTAACTATCCCCGCCCTGATTTGGGTGGGGAACTAGACCCGCCACCCAATACCTTCGCCTTACCACAACCTCAGAAATCTGGCCACCACCTTCCCGATTCCCCAATATTTTTTACAAAAAAGTTCCTAGTTTTGCAGAATTGACTCGCTTTCAAAATAGAAAACAATCGTAATGATACGAATTTTATTTCGCATCTCGAAAAAGATATTTGGAGCAAACAATGAATATACAATTGGTCTTACGGCCTTTGTTGGTATGTGCACTTTTCCTTTTGCCTGGATTTTTGGCAGCCGAAGGAGAACTACCATCCTCCCCTACCATCGATAAATCCGATACAACTTGGATGTTAGTATCTTCCGCATTTGTGTTTTTTATGATTCCGGGACTTGCCTTGTTCTACGGTGGTATCGTTCGTTCCAAAAATGTTCTATCAACAATGATGCATAGTTTTGTTGCGATCATCGTGATGACTTTGCAATGGACTATTTTTGGATATAGTTTTGCTTTTTCAGGGGAGAATCCTTATATCGGGAATTTTGATTTAGCATTCCTGAATGGGATAAATCTCGATTCCGTAAAGGGTACGATTCCAACTTATGTGCATTTTTTATTCCAAGGAATGTTTGCAATCATCACACCCGCACTCATCTCTGGGGCAATCGCAGAAAGAATCAAACTCTCCGCTTACGTTGTTTTCATTCTCGTCTGGTCAACGTTAGTTTATGATCCAGTAGCACATTGGGTATGGGCCGATTCAGGTTGGTTATTAAAAATGAATGCTCTTGATTTTGCAGGAGGAACAGTCGTTCATTTGATTTCAGGGATTGCAGGTCTTGCCGCTGCCATTGTCATTGGTAAACGGAAAGGTGACGCCGGTTTACTAACTCATCCGAATAACATGACCTATACGCTACTTGGATCAGGACTTTTATGGTTTGGATGGTTTGGTTTCAACGCCGGTTCTGGACTTTCTGTGAATGGTCTTGCCGCTAGAGCCTTTTTAGTGACACTGATTGCACCAGCAGCAGCCGGAGCTAGTTGGTTACTCATTGAATGGCTACATACAAAAAAGGCGACTGCACTTGGTGCGGCTTCAGGAATTGTAGCGGGTTTAGTCGTCATTACACCTGCTTCTGGTTATGTGGGTGTACAGGGGGCAATGATTATGGGATTTTTAGTATCTCCTATATGTTATATGGCGATTTTACTAAAGGGCAAACTTGGATATGATGACACTCTCGATGCATTTGGAATCCACGGTGCAGGTGGAGCCTTTGGTGCCATTCTTACAGGGATCTTTGCTTTAGAACTCGCAGAAGGAATGACTTTAGGAAATCAATTGACTGCTCAAGCGATCAGTGTTGTTGCTACTGCTGTTTATTCTTTTGTAGTTTCCTATATACTTGCACTTGTGATCGAAAAAACAATCGGCTTTAGAATCGAAGAAGATAAAGAAATCACCGGACTCGACCAAGAGATCCACGGTGAAAAAGGATATGATATCAGGTAATCAATATGAAATTAGTCATCGCAATCATCCAACCACATAAGTTAGAAGAAGTAAAAAACGAACTTACCAAAAACGAAATCTATCGTTTAACAGTCAGTGACGTTCAGGGTTATGGCCAACAAAAGGGAAAAACCGAAGTATTCCGTGGACATGAATACCAAGTAAACCTTCTTAGAAAGGTAAGATTAGAAATCGCAGTGAATGATGAGTTTGTTAAACCAACCGTGGATGCCATTTTGAAAGCTGCAAAAACGGGGCCTGAAGGTAAAATCGGAGATGGAAAAATTTTCGTGATGCCATTAGAAGAGGTGATTCGCATTCGTAGCGGAGAACGAGGAAGTAAAGCCATTTAATTAATATTTGGCGATCCGAGGGAGTTTCTCCCTCGGAAGTGCATCCTTAAGTTACAATTTTTTCTAGAATGTATTCTTGGTTGGATTTTCCACCAGGAACAAATGGATAAACTCCCCAATTAGATGGAACCCTCACTTCAATCATAGCCGGCCCTTTTGTTTGTAGAACTTTCTCTAAATCACTCACTCCTAATTTCCAATCCCATTCAAAGTATCCAATTCCAAAAGATTGGCATAACAAAGAAAAGTCGGGATGAAAATGGAATTTCGATCCAGAATACAGACTTCCGTAAAACAAATCTTGTTGTTGTTTGACGAGTCCCAAATGTTCATTATTGATTAAGATAATTTTTACATTTAGGTTCTGTTCCTTTAAAGTAGACAACTCTTGTAAGTTCATCATAATCGAACCGTCGCCAGAAAAACAAAATACATGAGCATCTTTATGACTTAAAGCCACACCAATTGCTGTAGGAAGACCAAACCCCATGGTTCCTTGTCCACCGGAAGTGATCCAGGACATAGGATTTAAAAAGGGAAAATACTGTGCCACCCACATCTGGTGTTGGCCCACATCCGTAAGTACAAAATGTTCACCAAGTGGCATCACAGAAACAAAATCCAAAAGAATCGATTTCATTGGATGTTCTTCCGGGATCTGTTTCCAAGTTTCGATTAATTGTAAGGCCTTTTCATTTTGAATACAAAAATCTTCTTCCAATAAAAATGGAATCACTTCAGAAAGATCTCTTTGCAAACTCAAAGTCACAGGTTTATTTTTACCAATTTCTCGTGCATCAATATCAATGTGAATGATCTTTGCGTCATTACAAAACTTTTGGATATTGCCAGTAGCTCGATCATCGAAACGAACTCCGATCGCAATCAAAAGATCACAAACACCAAGTGCTTCATTTGCGGTAACCGTTCCGTGCATTCCCATCATTCCTAAGTTCATAGGATCTTCTTTTTCAAAAATCCCAAGTCCCATAAGTGTTGTTACCACTGGAATTTGAAAACGCGAAACCAACTCTCTTAAACGTAAATATTCTCTTTTAGCACCACCACCTACATAAAGTAAGGGGAAACGAGATTCTTCTAATAAGGATTTGAATTCTTGTAAAAACGAATTTATCCTTTCAAAGGATAAATCATCTTCCTCTGGAAAAAGTTCACTGTTATCTGATTTAGGCAATGAACCAATATCATTTTTTTCATTAGGTAAAGTAATGGTTTGTGTTTGGATATCTTTTGGTAAATCAATCCATACTGGACCCATTTTTCCTTGGCCACATAACCCGTATGCTTCCTCTAATGTTTCTATGATTTGATTTGGTTTTTCGATCAAATAAACTTTTTTAACAAGTGATGAAACAATCTCCGCTGTTGGTAATTCCTGAAATGCATCTGTTCCCATTAAGCCCAATGGAACTTGTCCTGAAAAAATAAGTAAAGGAACCGAATCTCTTTGAGCATCGGCAACGGCCGTGATGAGATTGGCAACACCAGGCCCAGAGGAAACAAACACAGCACTCACCTCACCTGTGCTCCTTGCCCTTCCTTGAGCAATGAAGCCGGCGCCTTGTTCATGCCTTGCCAAAACATGTTCTATCTTTGACTCCGCCAAACTTTCGTATAATGGTAATATAGTTCCACCAGGAACACCCGGAATCCATGTAATTCCCTTTGATTCTAAAAAATGTATGATGTATTGACTTACAGTGATTTCTTCCCGCATAAAGATCCTCTCCTTGTTGGTTTCCCCGTCGACTTCGAGCTTTCTGTCGACCGAGGAAACAAGTGAGAATTATGACAGAAAGCTACGTATGTATGAGGAGACTACAACGACGACTAGGACGAGGGTAGAGAGGACATAGCTAGACAATCCAAGAACGGGCATGGAATTCATGATCTCGTAGTTTGAATTTGTCTGGTGAGCCATTACACTTAAAATGTTTTTTGCAAAGAAAAGAGCTGTCAAGAATTTATTTGAAGGCAGTTGTCGCTTTTTGTTCTTTGGACCAATCAACTTCTGGTGCAGATATAAAAGCGTACTTCCATCGGCAGCCAAGAACAGAAACACATTCTATTCGTTTTCTTTGGCTCGTTTGATCAGAGAATAAAAAGCCAAAACAAAACCCAGAAAAAATCCAATGAGAAGCCAAAGTGGTTCTGTTTTTAAATATTCGTCGAGGTAGTATCCACCCACCACAAAAAGCGCGATGGAAGATACAAATTCAAAACCAGCACCAGCCATTGCCATAGGTGACTTCTCTGGTTTTTTGGCCGATGGTTTTTCTGATTCATTTGTCATCTTACTGGAGAATACGACCAATTCGCTCCCATCTAACACTCAGTCTCCACAAACGATAACGGATAGTTCTTTCAATCCAACTTAATCTAGACTCATCGTCTCTATAGCGAGAATTATGTGAAGAAAATACTTCTGTGTAGTGACAACGTCTATCAAGAGCATCACCTTCATAACGTTCTGCAATCTCGGGCCCTTTTTCTGCAAGCTCTTGGCCATCTTTGTATTCACAAGTGGAGTCTTTCCAATCAATGGAAAAATAAATAATTAGCGCCTTTCCTAAAATATCTTCTCGTTTTACAAATCCCCAAGCACGTGAATCGTGAGAGTCATCTCGGTTGTCACCCATTACCATATACTGACCTTCTGGAATCACACAACCATGTAAGAAGACACAATATTCAAAGATATGAGCACGACGATCATCTTCAAAACCTTCCAGAATAAAATGTTCAAACCCTGGTTTGACTTCCTGAAAGAGAGCTCTTTGCGTAGCTTCTAAATTATCCAAATCAGAAAGTTCTTTTCCAATCGGAACTTCTTTGGGTTGGTAAGACTGAAACTCTTCTGAACCTTTTTCTTTATATTCGATCAGTGCAAAGTGTACACGTCCCCTGTCTTTGGTATCGATATATTTGCGAGTGATTCGGATTGTATCTCCAGGAAGGCCTACAACACGTTTTACAAATCGTTTAGCAAAAATTCCAGTCCGTGATTCTTCTTGAGCAAGAGCCGTTGCCGGTGGGATAAAAGTAACAATGTCTCCACGTTTTGGATCATCAATCCGGAAGAGTTCCTTTTCTGTAAATGGCATACGGAAAGAGTAACGCATTTTATTAACAAATAAAAAGTCCCCGATTTTGAGTGTGGGGATCATCGATCCTGAAGGAATATTATTAGCATCTAATATAGATGATTTGAAAGCAAATACAAGCACCACAATGATTCCGAAGGAAATTCCAGAAGCGGCAGCTCCTTCTTTTGGTGGTTCTTTAGAATCTTGTTTTGGTTTGGATTGGAAGATGGAGGAGAATATTCCCATAGGTTCGAAGCTAGGGAATTGGAATTTTCTGTCAAGAAAGGGGGAAAAAAAGCGCAAAAGACTTGTACTATTTTCGGGAATCGACGATACCATACATGGAGATCTTCTGCTTATGGAAACATCAATCCACGTTTTACGAAAAACCTTACTGGAGATGAAAGAAAACTACTCTTTTGTCTGCATCAAAACAGGTACGGAAACCGAGGACATGGGAGAAGAAGAAATCTCCCTCCTAAAAACGATCACAGCCGGAATTTTGCCCCTCTACGTCAAAATCGGTGGCCCGGAAGCCAGAAACGATATCCGAATCTGCCAAAGGATCGGCGTTTCTGGAATTTCTGCACCCATGGTGGAGTCAGAATACGCATTAAAAAACTTCATCCAAACCATGAAGAATCTCCTGACACCTGCTGAATACGAATCCTATAATAAATCGATTAATATGGAAACCATCACCGGTTACAGAAACTTAATGGATATTTTTGATTCAGTTCCGTTCCAAAGTTTAGAACAAGTAACAGCTGCTAGATCAGACTTAAGTGCTTCTATGGATAAAAAACCTGATGACAAAGAAGTCACAAGGATTTCCAAAAAGATCATTTCAGAAGCAAAAAGTAGAGGGAAAAAAACATCTGTTGGTGGAACCATCACCAAAACAAATTTTGAACTCATTGCCAATGAAATAGAACCTGACTTTATCAACTCTCGCCATGTAATGGTGGATACAAAAAAAGCAAAGTCGATTGGAACAACTGATGTTGCCGAATGTATGTTGTTATTCGAAATGGATTTATTTGAATTTTTCTCTAAAACATTTCCAGAAAAAGGTTATTATTATCGTAACCGAGTGGAAATCAACAGAGAACGGATCGGCGAAAGAAAGGTATTGTACTTTATTCGTTAAGTGGTTTATTTATTTTTTTTATTCAGCTTAGTTTCTCCTTTTCTCTTTATTTCTCCTAAAAACTTTCATGCCCCCTTTCAAAAGGGGGTATTTCTTTTTTTGTTTTTCTTAACTATCTTCAGTTTCTGGAAAGAAAAAAAAACAAAATCTGAAACAAAACCAAATGACAAGTTGGTTAACTTTAGTTTGTTATCTGACAAACAAATCACCATTCTCCCCTATTTACTTTGTATCAGTTGTATTTTATTTTTTATCACAAGTACATACCATGCGTTCCATTTAACAAAGTCACTTGCCGAAGTTTTTTTGTTTCAAGATGCAGATTATATTGGCATTTCGGATATTCTTCTCTCTATTTCTCGTGGAGAAGGATTTACTAGCGGCTACTATTCAGAATCAGGAGAAGGAAGTTACCTCCAACACCACTTCTCACCAGGAATGTTTATTTTGGCACCGTTTGTGAGTTGGATCCCCGAAAGGTGGGGACTCGCCGTGGGTGTATTTTTTGTTTACCAATTGGCGACGATCCTCTGGCTTTTCTGGGCATATCAAATTACCAAAAATAATCTAAAAGATCAGGGACGTAAATTTTTAGTTTTCTGGGTTCTTGTCACAAACCAACTTTATCTCTACCGCATTGGTTCCAGCTTTCACTTCGAAGTTCTAGTTTTATTATTTGCCCTTTTCTTTTTTTATATTTGGGAAAAACGAAAAAAGATACAAAAGGTTTCATCGTATTTCTTTTGGTTTTACTGTAGTATTTTATCTTTTGCCACCATTCTCTATCTATCACTCAAAGAGGATATTGGTATCTATCTCCTTCTCTTTTTTCTACCAATCGCCTTAAGACTGTTATACAATCGTTTCGAAACAAAATCAAAAACTGGACTAACTGGATACAAACCATCTTCTACCATCCAAGATTCGTTTACGTTCCGCTTACTCTTTGTGATCATTAGCATTCTCTTTTTATGGTTGGGTTTTGTTTTTTTCATTTACCCTATGTTTGGTGACTCTAAGACATCCATCACTTGGACGAATGTTCTTACCCAAGAATACCATTCCGCATTCAAACAAGTAACCGGTTTCCAAAAATCATTTCAAATATTTCTAGAATTAATCACGAGCGGGGGACTCGGAATCTTTCAAATGTTACCGGAAGTCATTGGGGTCGGATTGGTATACGCTACACATATATTTTCTTCAAGGCCATGGCACCATGAGGTTTATACGTATTACAGTTATTCACTGATTCCTATGATTCTCTATACCGGAATTCTTTGGATCCAATCGGAGAAAAAAATATCCCTATCTTTTTCTTTTTTGATTCTAACTTGTCTTTTCTGGAAAAATTCACTGGACCAAAATTTCCCAATGGATTCAAACATCAAAAGTCCATGGAAAAACGAAGCAATAGAAAACGAAGTGCGAGAAGATTTTAAAACAGCCAATACATTAATTCTTTCTCATTCATTAAAGATTATACCGCAAACCATAAACACCAATCTGCATCCGAATACAAATTCCAATCCCGAAAATGATAAAAATCAAAAAATCAAAAATGGTACTTTTGTCTTTTCGCAATACAACCTTTCGTTTCTAATCACAGACCAAACAAAAACCTATCCACTAGAGCAGATTAAAAATGCTCCATCAATTTGCGAAAAAACATACTTTTGTTATGTGGTAATGGCACCCGAATTCACAGATGAGGTTTTATGGCCTAAGTCTAGAATTTTGGAATATAAAAAAGAATTAGAAAACCAAAATGGATCTTTTGTTTGGAAAGGGAGACAAATTGAAATTTGGAAATTAAAACCTATGAACTAGGCAGAAAGTACAAAATCGGATACCGTCAGTTATATACCATTCCAGTTTTTAATCCATGCACTCATCCATTCCAGGCATACATAATTTATGTTCCTTTAGAAAAATATATTCGTTAGTTTCTTTGCCAAATTTTTGTAACCAAACTAAGTTTTTATAAACTTTAATCACTCCAGAACCTTCGCAAAGGATATAACCATTATTACTAATCTTTTTCTCTGATTTTTCATAGCAAGATGTCTCCTCATTACAATTCCCACCTGTACAAAGTTCGTAACTGTAGGTATAAGTTGCATTTGGTTTCATTTTTAGTGTAAGACAATAATCACCAGAGCATCCATTAAATTTTTTATGTAACCAGTAAGTTGGTTTGGTGAATTTTTCCGGCGTACCTAAATAGTTATCAAAAATCCAACCATCTTTGAGTTTACTTTTACTACTATAGCCAATTTCGACATTAACCCAAAACCCATTTACACTGTTTACTGTATCTTTTACTTTTTTATTCGGAATGATTTTTACCAAATTACCAATGGTTAATTGAGATATAACTGGTGAATTCAAGCTGGGTTCCTTACGAACATTTACAATTGATGCGGCTACTGGCAAATATCCGTCTTTCGCTTCCAACTGAATAATTATCATTAAAAATAAACAAATAAAGTGATTCTTCATAATTTTGGTTTAAGGTAAGTCATGGGAATGGTTTATAACGAACTAGTCCAACCGAAGTTCCTCTAAATTATTAATGTCTTTAACTATTATTTTTAAATAATTAGTGTTCAAGTCATTTACTCGCTTTTTCATCTTCTTTAAGGTGATTACTCTTTTTTGAAAATTGTTTTAAAAAAGGTTACTATATCAAAAGCATTAAACACACTTGCGTTCATCACACTATCGTAGTGATGGATTTTTGAAAATTTAATAGCCTCTTCGTTAATTTTATTTATAGTTTTAGCTTCTTTTAATTTTGCATCCAACTTAGTTATGTTTAAGATATAGTTTATTTCAGCCTTAGAAATTCTATTTTTGCTATTGGTTATCAAATTTCGGGTTTCTATTGAGTTAAGTTTTAAATCTTCAATTTCATTGTAATCAAGCCAAAGGATCTTACAATTAGAACAAATGTCAATTTCGACAGAATTGTAATTTTTAGAAAACCTGTGTAATCGCATTCTATCTTTACATTTAGGACACTCTAGTTTTGATTTTGAAACTTTCGAAGCATCTTTTTCACTCTGCCAAGTAGAACCGTTAAATAGCAGTTCCAATGTATTTTCAGAATAGTAATGTCCAAAACAATTATTGCAGATTATCAATTTCCCATAATTTGTTTTTATGGGGTTTAGTTCTACATTACATTTTTGGCATTTTTCCATAGGATTTAACAAATTTCGCCTAATGAACTAACACAGAGGACGTTTTCACGTCTATAATAAGCTGACATTTTTATAAATGAAATCTCTTTATATGAAAAATATTTCCTTTATAAAGGGCAAGAAAAACCAATGTAAGGCCAATAATACAGAATTAAATAAAGCATTCAATATGAATTTACTTTTATTGTAATAAATAAATTGAATGAACGATACCAACGTAGTTATTAAAGAAATAATATAATTAATACTAAAAATTATTCCAAACAAATGTGCTATTGATGGAAATTCAAATGTAATTTTGAGGACATGAAATTCCGAAATCAAATAATAAAATATTAAATGGAATGTCAAAGTTACTGATGTAGCGAAACAATATTTATTTCTTTGAATGATAAAAGAATAAAATAAATATATAATTGAAATAATTATATATGCAATTACTGAAAGTTTAGCAAATTTGCCATTGAATTGAGTTGATAACGAAAGGGATGAAAATATCCATATCAAAATGTAAAATACTTCTAAAGAAATCTTTATCATTTTTAATAGAATTTATTTGAGTTGTTAACAATGTTGAAATTTGCCTTCATGATTAAAAAATTTGAAAATAATTAAGCTACAGAAGTTAATAAAGGTATCTTCATAGGATAAAGTTCGGTATTCCTTAGTTTACGAAATGAAAGACTTCGTATCCATTCTCTCGTTTTTCGATGCGGATCTGGCCTTCTAAAACTAGTTTTTGGATGATGCTATACACAAGTCCTAGAGCCGTTGGTAAATGGCCCCCATTATGTACTTTTTTCCCAATCGCCGCTTCCATAAGGACTTTTAAGTCGGATTCCCCTTCTCTGAGTCTTCGGAGCACACCTTTCTCAAGGATACTCAGCGTTTTTTTCACAAGAGTGATGGTTTTTTTAGGATCTTCTATTTCGCTACCATGGGCAGGTAACATACGTTTGATGGGCTCTTCCAAAAGTTTGGAAAGAGTAAAATAATAATCACCTAAACTTCCATCCATTTCAGAATATATGGCCGTAAGATTGGCAATGATCAAATCTCCAGAAAAATAGATTCCCGTCGAAGGATCTACAGGCGTGATATGATATAAATTATGACCTGGTGTGTGCAAAAATCGAAACAATCTTCCACCTAACTCCAAACTGTCGTTATGGTCGATGGCGACATCAATTTTTAAAACAGGATCACCCTTTTTGGTTTCACTAAATTTACTATAAAACTGTCGCCAACCTTGGCGTGATTCTTCCAAAATCCGATCGAGTTCTTCTTTATCACCAAATGCTTTATGAAATAGATCTTCTGTTGCCTCTTCAAAAAGCACCATCGATTCTAAATAATTCCCAACCCCATCTGCCATCGAACGATACCCGTAATAGGTCACATTTTTTGCATAGGATTTAAGAACTAAAGAAGAAGAGATATGATCCAGATGGTTGTGTGTATAAATGATATGGCGAATGTCTTTAAAAGAAAATCCCTTAGTTTTTAAGGAAGCCTGTAACATGGGAACGGATTCAATATAACCCGAATCAATTAAAGTTAAACCATCATTACCTTCATACAAATAGATATTGTTTGGTGCATAAAACGGTTGAGGAAGGACAATTTTAAAGACACCATCCCCGATGTCTTCCATGTCAGGAATTCGTTTGGGGATGGTAACTTTCATGGGTTCACCTTATGGTTGTTTTTTGATGATCAATCTTCTTTCGATTTCGAAGATTTTCTCTGGGATCTTTTCTTTTCCTAATTTCTTTTTATCGTTTTCTTTGAGGAAAAGATCAGCACCGAACTTATCCAAAGCATCGTTTGCTTTGATGTTTTTTAGTCCAATGAACTGAATTTGAACTTCTCCTGCAGGGATTCCGTATTCTGTTCCTTTGTCTTCCGTAGTCAAAATTCGGGAAATACAAGTTACGGTATCACCAGAAAAAGCAGGTTGGGTATGGTATCCTTCAGTAAATCCAAGTTCCCAAATTGCATTTTCGGAAATATCACGTGATGCCATTCCAGCTAACCAACCAAATACGAGCCCACCGTATACGACTGGTTCTCCACCCATAGGGCCAGAGATTCCAGCAGAATACAATTTATCATAATGAAGTGGATGAGTGTTTCCTACACGGAAAGTCCATTGGTAATGTTCATCAGTAATGGTTCTTCCATTTTGGTGAACATAGATTTGACCTGGTTTGAAGTTTTCAAAGTAAGTATGTCCCCAAGTTACATCTTTCATCTCAGTTGGGAATTTGAGGTTAGGAAGTTTGAGGGCAGGCGTTTTTGACTCTGGAAAGAATGCAGAAGCATCACCCGGTTTTGGATTGCCTTTTGGTTTTCCATTGGATTGGTAGATCATGATTTTACGTTCGTATTGTAAAACCACTTCGTTTTTTTGGTTGAGGCAAAGTGTTCTCACACTTACGATTCCTGGTTTCTCAGGGCCTTTGTCATCAACTGCTAAAATTTTAGTTCGAGAAGAAAGAGTGTCTCCCGGATAAACGGGTAATAAAAATTGTGCGTTGTAATAACCGAGGTTGGCAAGCGCCTTCTCACTGTTATTTTGAACCCCGATGGAAAGTGCTAAGTTGAAGACCATCAGTGGATGAACGAGTAGATCCGCAAATCCATGAGCTTTTGCATATTCTGCAGAAAGATAAAGTGGATTCGCATCCATAAACACTGTGGCAAATTCTTGGGCAAAACTTCTGTCCACTGTGAATTGACGAGGGTGAACATAGATATCACCTACATTGAATTCTTCGAGGTATCGTCCATAAATGTTCTTTTTGACATCAGAGAGAGAAGCAGGGGTGCTGGGAGCTAACTCACCAAAGGGGGACAGAGGTTTTTCGGCCATGGGAATTCCTTTTTCGAATGGGATAGGACTAATTTTCCAAGAGAGGTCCTACGGAAAACGATTTTTCCAATTCAGCCGGTCGCGCGTTTGGCGTATTCCTCCTTCCAGGCACTATGCCAATGATACCATTCTTCCCGGACGGCGCGGTACCGAACGAGATCACTGCGGACTTCCATCATAAGAGTTTCCAATTCTTCCACACGACGGTAAAGTCGTAAGGTCAAGGCTTCCCACTCTTCTTTGTTTTGGTCCATCCATGGTTCCATATTTTTTATATCGGTCGATCTTTTCAGTAAAATGTTGCTTTTTTAGTCTCCTCCCCATTCGATTCATGGTTCATGAGCTTTCTTTTTCCTACTGAAAATTCTATTCCTGAAAAATATCGGATCAAACCCATCCACCAAAAAGAATACCTACTCGGTGGAGAAATTCGGATCTGGGAAGGTGAATCCCAAATCGTAAAGTCTCCCATTTTTTTAAACAAAAATGGCAATTTGGAACAAGTAGTTTTAGGGTCCTATCCCAATTTTGATGCAAACCAAAGTTTACTCGCATTAGATGCTGCCGTAAAAGCTTATAACCACGGAACAGGTGTTTGGCCCATTGCCACACCAAAAGAAAGAATCGATGCCGTTCGCAAGTTTATAGAACTGATGAAGGGAAAAAGGGATCAAATTATTTTACTTCTCATGTGGGAGATTGGCAAAACAGAAAAAGATGCCACAAAGGAATTTGATCGAACCATAGAATACCTAGTTGATACCATCGAATCACTCCAAGAACTCGAAACAAGTTCAGCAAACTACATCAAAGAAGGAGGACTCATTGCGCAAATCAAACGTTCCCCTTATGGAGTGGTTCTCTGTATGGGACCCTTCAATTATCCCTTAAATGAAACATTCTGTACTCTGATCCCAGCCATCCTTATGGGAAATACCGTTGTTTTCAAACCGGCAAAGTATGGTGTGCTCCTATTACAGCCGCTCCTAGAATGTTTTCAAAAAGCTTTCCCACCTGGTGTGATCAATACCGTCTATGGTGATGGAGCCAAAGTCATCTCTCCGATTATGGAGTCAGGCAAAATTGATGTCTTTGCTTTTATTGGATCTAGTTCTACCGCCAATCTCATCACAAAAAAACATCCCAAACTCAACCGCCTAAGATCTGTTTTGGGACTGAATGCGAAAAACCCTGCCATCATTTTACCTGATACCGATTTAAAAACAATGGTTCCAGAAATTCTTGCTGGGTCATTAGCTTATAATGGACAAAGATGTACAGCACTCAAAATTCTTTTTGTTCATAAAGATATCTTAGATGAATTTACAAAACTTTATCTAGAAGAATTTTCAAAATGGAAAGCCGGTATGCCTTGGGATAAAGATGTGAATTTTACACCACTCCCTGAGGAAGGAAAAACCAAATGGTTAAAGGAACTTTTGGATGATGCAGTGAGTCATGGTGCAAAAATTCTAAACCCAGGTGGTGGTGAAATCAATGAATCCTTTATGTTTCCAGCGATTCTCTCCCCTGTTTCACCGAACGCACGTTTGTATCATGAAGAACAGTTTGGCCCGATCGTTCCCATTGTCCCCTTTTCTTCTGTCGATGAACCTTTAAATTATATCTTTGAGTCCAATATGGGCCAACAAGCCAGTGTCTTTGGTAAAGATCCCAAAACAGTTGGGAAGTTGATTGATGTCCTGGTGAACCAAGTCGCGCGAGTGAATTGGAACGCACAGTGCCAACGTGGGCCGGATTCTTTTCCTTTCTCTGGAAGAAAAGATTCTGCTGATGGAACCCTTTCCGTTTCTGATGCTCTCCGAGTTTTTTCCATCCGCACAGTTGTGAGTTTTAAAGACAACGAGATGGGACGTAATCTTCTAGGGGAAGTACTGAAAGAGAGATCTTCCAATTACTTAAGCCAAGAATTTCACTTGTAACAAACTTTCTTTCTCCGATACTTGAAAAAGGTAAGTCACTTACTTGTTTTAAGTATTGTGGGAGGGGGTTGGAAACATGCGTTGGAATTTTTTCGTTTCCTTCCTTTTCTTAGGTTGGTTGTTTTCATGTAACCAGGTGAATCCCAGGGACGAGCTTCTTTTCACGATTGTCAGTGGACTTAGTCCGATTGCAACAACCACCATAATTTCGATTCCAACGACAGGTAAGATCAATGTCTCCAGTGCTAGTGTCACTCTCACTTACGGGACACCGCAAAACTTTGGAATTTCCCTCGTCAGACAACCCACTGCCAATGTTACAATTACTCTCACGTTTACTTCCTCTAAGTTACAAGTAAACGGATCCAACTCTCCACTAACAAACGTTCTCACTTTTACACCAGCAAACTATAGTGCTGTCCAAACGGTTAGTTTATCTTCTGCTACACAAATTATAGATTCCTCTAGTCTCAGTGTCACTGCGAGTAGCACAGACAGCTATTATAACGGAACGAGCGGTTCCATTCCGATCACTCATAGAAACGTCAATATTGTTTATACGGGAAGTTCGTTTATCTTTCAAGAAGATGTAGTGGCACCAACTCTCACTCCTACGATTAGCTTTTCACATACTTCTTGTTCGGTGGCACCTGCGCTCCCGAACGGCCTTAGTTTAAATACAAGCACATGTGTGATTTCAGGAACTCCCACCGATCCGCAAGCAGGAACCACCTATACAGTGACTGCAACCAATGGATCAGAATCGGATGGCGAAAATATCACCATTCGCATTGAACCAACCGTATACAAAGTTTTTGTTACCGCAGCAAATTACGACGGCAATTTACAAGGTGCCGCAGCCAATGGTCCTGCTGGGGCCGACTTAAAATGCAATACCGATGCAAACAAACCTGCGACGGGAACTTACAAAGCCATGCTTACGACCGATGCTGGAGCAAGAAGACCTTGTTCTACTGACAATTGTGGTGGTGGCGTCGGAGAAAACACGGATTGGGTTTTCCAATCTGGGCGGATTTACATTCGTGCGAGTGATTCAGCAAGTTTACTCAGTCCCAATGCTGCGGGAATTTTACCAGCAGATGGTTCTGGCAATTTTACAACCAATCCTTACTATCTAAACCATTCCTTTGATTCAGGAACTACAAATAAGGAATTTTGGACAGGGTTTGCTCAAACTAATTATTGGCAAACGGCAACGGCTCAAAATGAAAATAGTTGTAATGGCTGGACGTCGAATGCTACCACATCACCTCCTAGTAATGGTGGGCGGGTTGGAGCATCCAATAGCACTAATTACACTGCCCTTCGGAATGGAAGTGGTAGGAGTTGTTCCACCTCCTACTACCTGCTTTGTGTAGAACAATAAAAATTCAAAAAGTAACTCACTTACTTTTTTCACTCGCTTTCCCTAGAAACTAAGTTACAATCTTTCTCCGTGATCCAAATCCTTATTAATTCCCTAGCCGGGAAAACAGTTTCTCTCACACAAAAAACAACAGACTCCCTACTCAAAGGGGTGCAATTTTTAGTTAAGGGTAGCCTAACCAGTACAGGTGGAGGACTGGATCTACTTTCCAATGCTTTTTTTTATAAACCGGAATGGAGAGAAGCCCTACAAAAAGCAGGAGTCCAAGTTAAGGAAACTGGTCAAAAATCCAATGAAAGTTTACAGAAAACGATAGAACAAACCAACCAAGCCTTTGACAAAGCTCTCTTTAAAGTAGAACTTACGGCAAAACAAAGCGATGATATGGTTTTTGATAATCGAATGGTATCCAGTATTCTTGGAAGTTCACACAATCAAAAATTCAAACTCACTAAAATTGACATGAGTTTCAGGGCTATTGGGAAAGACATTACTGCAAAAGAGTCCATTGCTGAATTTAAGGCTTCACAAAAAACGAAATCAGTTCTCTTTCTTCCTGGATTGTTTACTGATGAAACGGTTTGGCAAGAACAAACGGTAGAATACAAAGATCGAAAAATTACTTCTCCTGGCCTTGCCACAGATTTACAAGAAGTAGGATATTACCCATTTTATTTACGATACAATCACGGACTTCCGATTCATGAAAATGGGAAAAAACTAATGCATCTACTGGATGTATTTTTTAATGAGGATCCAAATGCAAAACCAGATATCATCTGTTACAGTTTGGGTTGTCTCATCTTTAGGTCTTGCCTCTATCATGCAAAATTAGAAAACAAAGATTGGATTCAAAAGTTTGGAAAAATTGTACTCATTGCCGCACCAAACAAAGGTTCGTATTTAGAAAAAATTGGATTTTGGCTCGGATTCTTATTTGAAAAAAGTCCGAATGTAGCTCTGAAAATCATTGGAATGATTGGGAACTTACGTAGTGATGCCATCAAAGACTTATCTTTTGGACTGATTCGGAAAGAAGAGAAAGGTTGGATGGAAACCATTTCTGGTTACTTTGGAGAAACCTATTTTGGTGAGTTGGACGACGTAGATGTTTACCAAGCCTATGCCCTTATGGAAGGGGCAGAAAATCCCTTACAAAACTTTCTCGGAGATGGGATTGTTGAGAAAAAAAGCCTCACTTATTTAACAGACAAGGTCTTTAACAAAAAAACAAATCAAACTTTGCGAACGCTGGAACTCAACAAACAAAATCATTTTTCCATCATTAGTGCTAGGCCCCTCATCCATTGGGTGAAGGTAGTTTTTGGTGTGGCATCCTAACTATAAGTTTAAACTTAAGTAGCCAAAGTTTCTAAATGTAACTTCACAGACTCTGCGAGGGCCCGAAAATCATAACCGCCTTCCAAAAAGGAAATGAGTTTTCCGCTCGCATAAGTATCAGCAATTTTTTTCACTTCCTTTGTAAAAATTTCATACGAGGAAGTGGAAAGATTCATACCACCTAACGGATCATTTATATGAGCATCAAATCCTGCTGATACCAAAACAAACTCTGGTTGGAATTTTTCCATTTCGCGGTGGATCGAAACAAAATGAGATAAGTATTCCGATTCCCCTGCACCCCGAGCCAAAGGAAGATTGAGAGTGGTTCCAAGCCCTTCATTTCTACCTCGCTCATGAGAAGCACCTGTTCCTGGATAAAATGGATATTGATGAAGGGAAACAAAGTAAACCGAATCATCTTCGTAAAACTGGTGTTGGGTGCCATTCCCATGATGGACATCCCAATCCAAAATCAAAATCCGTTTGATCCCTTTTGATTGTAAATACTTTGCCGTCACAGCAATATTATTAAAAATACAAAATCCCATAGCATGGTCTGACTCCGCATGATGGCCGGGAGGACGCACCAATGCCATTCCATTTTTTAAGTTCCCTAAAAGAACTTCATCAGCAAGGTGGAGGCCAGCACCAACTGCAAGGCTTGCAGCAAGAAACGAATGGGATGAAAAAACTGTATCTCCATCCAAATATCCGGATCCTTTTTCTTCACAAGTACGCCCCACCAAACGAACATAATTTGGATCATGAATAGAGGAAATAATGGAAAGTGGAGCCACTTTAAAATCCTTTTTCCATAAAAAGTTTTTTGAAGGTAAATCGGATATATGATCAAGAATTGACTCCAATCTTCCATGATTTTCCGGATGGCCAGCACCTGTATTGTGTTTTAGAAATTCTTCATGAAAGGTAATCCCTGTTTTTAATGATCCCACTTGTCCTCCGCTGGCTGTGAATTATGAGATATCGTTTTGTAAAAAGATTTTGTTTCGTTTTAATGATTTATTGAAACAACATAAACCTTTCAATGTAAACAATCATCTCCACAATTTCTGCAATGATACGATCGATTTGTTTTGTGATTTGGTTTTTTTCTTCTGGAGTAATTACCTTGTCCATTCCTGCATTTCCATAAATTGCATAAAATGTTTTGATATCCGTTGAAAAAGAAGTATTAAACCACTCTTTAAATAACCTTTGTTTCATTTTATATTCCGGTTTGATCGAACCCGTGAGTTCCCAAACAGATCCATCCGTAAACCGCAAACGAAGTTCAAACAAACCCCTGTCTTTACGAATGTAGGTTTCCTCGTCGGCAGGTGAAAAATCGATTTTACGAAGCATCACAAGAACCAGTAAAATGTTTTCCAAATGTTCTATGAGATTCTTTTTCTCTGATCCGCTAATTTTGGAATCATCTCCCAAATGTTCTAAATACGATTCACCCATTCCTTGGAAGAGGCGGGAAACTTCCACCATACGGTCTTTAAAATTTTTTGGATCCGATAATTCCTCTGGAAAACGACCGTAAGATTTCAAATTGAAGTCATTGGAAATTTCTAACATACCCAAATTTTCTGAAAGTCAGTCATTTTCGTCAATCGATTCGATTTGTATTTTCCAAACGCAGTCAAAATCTTGTCATTACTACCATGAAACGACTCACCATCTCCATCCTACTTCTATTTTTCTTCTCCTGCCAATCGACATCCAAAGTGGAAAAAAGGCAAAATGCAGATTCTTCAGGAACCACACCCGAATTTATCGAAGGGCTTTATATCAATACCAAAACCATACGTGATAAAAAACGTTGGAGTTTGCTTTTTCAAGTCATGAAAGATGCGGGAATGAATACGGCAGTAGTCGATATCCAACCGCACCCACCAAGTCCAGAACAAGTTGCCGAGGCAAAAGCACTTGGTTTTTATATGGTTGCTCGTGTAGTCAACTTTGAAGGTGGACTTACTGAAAAGACACCTAACACTAACCTGATGATTTCCATTCAAAAGTCAATTCGTAAGGCTTGTGAATTAGGATTTCCAGAAATTCAATTGGATTACATTCGTTATGCTGATGGCGGAACCAACTTCAGCATGAGTTATGAAAAACGATACGAGTCCATTCTTGGAATCATCAAAGATCATAAAGAAAAAACCAAAGACAGTTGTTCTAAGGACACTCGTTGGACTGCCGATGTATTCGGGAGAGTGCCATTCATTGAAAATGATGTGATTGGACAAAAGGTAGAACCGTTTAGTGAAGAACTGAATGGACTGTATCCTATGTTATACCCTTCGCATTTTTACGGACTGACCAAACGAGTGGCAGATCCGTATGGAACAATCAAAGACGGACTTGATCTAACGGTCAAACGCGCCAAACAAGGAACCAAAGCCATCGCTTGGGTGCAAGGTTTCAATATGATGGTTGGCCCAAGTAAACTAAGTTATACCGACTATATCAAAGTGCAAATGCAAGGTGCAAAAGATTCGCTGGGGCATGGATTCATTGTTTGGAATGCTGGAAATGAATACATCGACACAATGACTGCGTACGAAAAATACAAATCCGAACCCACACCCGAACGCCAAAAAGTAAGTAAAAACGATTAACTAAAACGAACTTGGTAGTTTGTTAAAAAAGCGGGAATTTATTTTCCCGCCTCTTCTATGTTCTTTCTTCTGATATAAGCATCTGCTTCTTCTTCAGAACCAAGGAATTGAATTCGAATTTCTTTGAGTTTCTTTTCTTTTTCAGAAAGCGAAAGACTAGCATTCTCTCTTAAAAATTCCTTTTCTTTCGATTCGTATTTGCTAATTGATTCTTGGAATTTAGATTCTTTTGCTCTTTCCTCAGCCAAATTGGCAGCACGTTCTTTTCCAAAGTATTTGGTTTCGATACGACTTAAATATTTTTCTTTTTCTTTTGGATCGGAAATGTTATTGAACTCTTTATCTCGAAGGCTCATTTCCATTTGATAATGGTCGAACTTATCTTCTCTAGAAACAAGAGAATCGTAATACGTCCCGTATGTCTTTTTCTTTAGGTCTTCAAATTGTTTTACCCGTTGTTCGGCAGGTAAGTTTGCCGATTGTTTGATAAAGTTTTGTGTTCCCTCTAAAAAAGATACTTGAGATTCTTCCATTCCAAAAATCAAATCCGCTTTTTCTCCTAAGACATCTCTACGTTTGGCTTTGATTTTTTCATATAGTTCTACGAAGGATAAGTCTGTTGGTTGTTCCCATTTTCTATATTCTTCTTCATAACGAAAATAGGATAAAAACAAATCTTTTACTTTTTCTTTATCTGGTGATTCATATTCAGCTTCTATATAGGCAATGATGGTTGCATTACATTGGTCAGGAGTATAACCTGCTTTACATTTCCTACGGAGTGCCCAAACTTCCCAAACAAAATTTATTTTACCTGACTTAAGTTCGTCTAACAACTCTAAGTAGGGTTTGGTTCTGTCTTCACGAAAAGGAGAAAAAGCGGATTTGATTTTTGGAATGGAAGAATCTCAAGTATCTTTTTTAGAGGGAACACAAAACTTTATCAAACAATCGGCAAACTTACCTGCCGAACAACGGGTAAAACAATTTGAAGACCTAAAGAAAAAGACAAAAACGATAACTATGATGATAATAATTTTTTTAAAATCCATTCTGAATGTATAAAAACCTAATGTGGAATAAAAATTTGGAATTGTTTAGGAATAAAAAAAGCCGGATGGATATCCGGCTTTTGTCAGCGGGTTTTATAAACCAGCTTTTGCGTTTTTTGCGATGTTTAAGTAGTGACCTTGCACATCATAGTAGTTTTGTCCGCTCCAAGCCAAGTTTGTAGCTTGTAAGTGGTCAATTCCTGTTGCAAACCAATAAGAAGAAGGTGTTCCTTTCCAAGCTCCCCATTTTTGAGAGTTCAATGGAACCACACCATCATTACCTCCACCTAAACCATAAAACAATCCACCTGCCCAAGTGATTGGGTGAGTGAGTGCCATGATTGGATGTTGGATAAGATCTGCCCAAGCCATTTCACTACCGTAAGAGTAGTATTTGATTCCAGATTTGTTAGGTGAGTTTGTGTTAAAAGTCTTCACATAACTTACAGTCAGTGATTTTCCCATAGCGATTACGTCTTGAGGACGACCATCACGGTAAACTAGTTTTGCAAGTAGGCTAAGTGCTGAATTTGCGAATGGTTGCAACCAACCTGGAATGACTCCAAGAACGATGTCAGCCATAGGAGCCCCTTGGTGAAGGGAGTTGATAGTAGTAACAGTTTGTGTTTTTCCGTTAAATCCAAGATTGGATACCATATAACGAATGACGAGTCCACCTTGGCTATGGCCCATCAAATGAACCTTAGAACAACCGTTTGCTGTCATCCAAGTATTCACTGAAGCCTGAATTTGGCTCGCACGAGTAGGAATAGAATTTGTAGCCGAACTTCCAGGAGTGGTGACTTTTGCACCTTGGCTACGAAGATAACCGTCAAGGCCACCCCAATACTTCACGAGTCCACCAGCTAGGCCTTGTGTATCATCAAAACCAAGAATTCCATGAACGAGTGCAATGCACTGACCATCAAGAGGACCGGCAAACAGACCGGAGGTGGGGACGGAGAGAAGGGTCGCTAAAAACCCGATTAAAAACTTCTTTTTCATATTTCACCTGAACTTTCTATGTTTTTTTACAATATAAGTTCACATTAGTGACACTAGTCAATAACTTATGGCAACTTTAGGTCAAATGTTTCGAAACAATGTTCATAATTAACGCTGTAAGTTCAGTGCCCCCAACTGAGTAAAAATGACTCTGCAGGCCATTTTTTTTAGTAGAAGATCTAGTAAGATTGTCATTCGGGAGAAAGGATTGAGGAACCTAGTTCATCCATTTGCAATTTTGGGCTTGGGTTCTATTCGTAAGCGCTCTGTTCAGGAATCATTTAAAACAATTATTTAGCAAATCGAAAGAAGTGTCGGTTTGTCTTTGAGAATTGAGAAGGCCGATTCGTCGATTCGTGTAAAAATTAAAAACCTAACTCTTGTAAGTGTTTTACAGGAATAAGTTCTAAAGAAGAAAAAAGACCTTCTACCTCTTTGAAGTTCCCTTGTGGGATGTACACCTTCGAAATCCCAATGCCTGCCAGTTCTTTCAACCGTAGACTGATTTGCCCCACACTTCTCACTTCTCCCGAAAGTCCCACTTCTCCTAGAAATCCAATTTCCCGAGCCACAGGTTTGTCTTTAAACGAAGAAGCAATGGATGCGGCAATGGCCAAGTCGAGACTTGGTTCGTCGATGCTAAGCCCACCAGCAAGATTGCTGAAGATATCTGATTCGGAAAGAGGGAATCCCAAATACTTCTCTAACACCGCAGAAAGTAAAATCACACGGCGGTTGTCTAAACCTTCTGCCATACGACGCGCTTGTCCATAGGATGATTTTGTGACAAGGGCTTGCACTTCCACACCAATGGCACGGGAACCTTCCATCACGGAAGACAAAACACTACCAGATCTTTCTTCTGATTCAGGAGAGATGAACAAACGATGGCGGTCGAGGACTTGTTTGAGTCCACCAGATACCATTTCAAAAATGGCGGTGTCACCAACGGCACCGAATCTGTTTTTGACGGCACGGAGGATCCGGTAATAGTTAAACCGGTCTCCTTCAAAATACAAAACCGTATCAACCAAATGTTCCAAAACTTTGGGTCCGGCAATTTGTCCTTCTTTGGTAATATGTCCAATGAGAAAAATGGGAACAGAGGTTCGTTTGGCAGTTTCTAAAAAAATTTGCGAGGACTCTCGAAGTTGGGTGATGGTTCCGGCTTGGTTCACCAAACTTTCTTTTAAGATGGTTTGGATGGAATCGACAAAAACAACTTTTGGTTTTAAGTCAGAAATCATTTGCGAAATATTCTCCGCATACACTTCGGAAGATAACAAAATGTTTTCGGAAGTGACACCCATCCTTTTGGCACGAAGTCCAATTTGGGAAGCAGACTCTTCCCCCGAAATGTACAAAACCGATCCTTCGTTTGCGATGTTTTTTGCAATTTCTAAAACTAGTGTGGACTTTCCAACCCCTGGCTCTCCACCAACTAACACCAAACTACCTGGAACAATTCCCCCACCAAGAACCAAATCCAATTCGCTAAATCCTGTTGAAGTGCGAAAGTGAGCATCGCTCACCACAGAACCTATAGATTTAGGATCTGTGTATTTTCTGTCTTTTGGTTTTTGTAAGATGGGAGAATCAAACCTGCCAGCAGAAGTGTTTGACACTTCTTCAATTTGATTCCATTCCCCACAAGAGGGACATTTTCCAGCCCAACGACTGAAACTATCCCCGCAGGACTTACATTGGTATTGCGGGAGTTGTTTTTTTGCCATCAGTGTTCGAAAAGATTTGGTACTTCCAAAAGATCAAGTTCCACTTGGGTTTCTAAAAAGGCAAAACAACGTTCGGCCAAAGCAAAACGATTTTCGCGAATCATCATCTCCGTGAGGATGGACTCAAGAGCAATTAAAAACCGAACATCTGTCGATGCATAATCCACTTGGTCTTTCGTGAGGATCTTTTTTCCCCAATCCGAACTTTGATTTTTTTTATCGATGTTTTCTTCAAAAAATTCGCGGATGAGTTCCTTTAACCCGTGTTTATCGGTATAAGTTCGAGCAAGTTTGCTTCCAATTTTTGTACAAAACACATTTTTTACTTTGATCCCGAGCCTTGCGCGAAGGAAGGTCATGTCCATTCTTGCAAAATGGAAAATCTTTGTGATATCTTTGGATTCAAATAATTTTTGGATGTTCGGGGCTTCGGTTTGTCCTGGTAAAATTTGGACAAGAGCGACTTTATTTTTAGAATCGGAAATTTGTACAACACAGAGTCTGTCCCTTCTGGGATTGAGTCCCATCATTTCACAATCCACAGACAACCGGTCATCCTTCTTAAAGGCTTCAAAAAATTCTTCGTTCAGATCTCCTTGTAAGACGACTGGTTTTATAGTTGAACGTTTTTGGGTCATAATGGCTTACTATGGAAACTACCCTAACAAAATCATCAAATAGATTTTTCCAAGATGAAAATTCAATACAGAGTTCATAATTCCGTCACTATTTCTAACTTCCTTCCTGTAAAGGCAGGTGTTTACCAATCCGAATGTAAAAAATTCGAACTTTTACTTCCACAGGCCACTGATACCAAAACAGGAACAATCCTTAGCCCCAAACTCATTTGGCGGGAATCCACAAGGCCCGAAGTGGGATTTTCTGTAGACCATTTGGAATTGGAATTATCCATCCTTCCAGAAGGTGGCGGTTATAACCTCTTCCAACATGGATACCAGTCTTGGTCCATTTCAAGAAAAGTGGAAAATACCTCCATTGACAAACCTCCCTTTTTGTCTTTTTTACAATACTCTCAAGAGAATATTTATTCTAAACATGAATCGAAAGTGGGAAAGTTTATCTCAGAATATCTCACTCTAGTTTTTAATAAAGAATCAGGAAATGGAATTTTGTATGCTCCGATAGAACAGGGAGAATTCGGAACCAAATTCGAAGTGGTATTGGGTGAGAATGGTGTCGTAACATCCGTTAAAGTCATCTACGATATACATTGTTTGCCTGACCTCAGGCCCAATGCAAAACTCAGCATCGCAAAAATCAAAGTCCTTCCTTTCAAAGGAAATCCAGAAATCAAACTGGCCAAATACTTTGAAGAACTGGGAAAAAAAGAAGGCCCTGGCAATTTACCAAAAAAAGTTCCTACGGGTTGGTGTTCTTGGTATTATTATTATACAAAAATTGATCAAAAAACAATTTTAGACAATTTAACAAAAGTTAGAGAACTTAACTTACCTTTTGAGTTCTTTCAGATTGATGATGGATACCAAAAAGAAATCGGAGATTGGCTTGTTCCCAACGAAAAATTTCCTGGTGGGATGAGAATTCTTGCTGACGAAATCAAACGTGTAGGACTAAAACCCGGGATCTGGCTTGCACCCTTTCTGGTGCGAAAAAAATCAGAATTCTTTCGTAAATACCCAGAGGCCATCCTCAAAGACCAAAATGGGAAACCAGTTCCTGCTATCTACCAACCTCTTTGGGGAAAAGGTTATACTTACGCTCTCGATATCACCCATCCAACTGCCCTTTCTTATTTAGAAAAAGTTTTTTCAACGATGGTCAAAGAATGGGGTTACCCTTACTTAAAATTGGATTTTTTATATGCGGGCCTCCTTCCTGGTGACGTATATAACAAGAGTTTATCGCCACAAGCAAGATATAGAAATGCATTAGAACTGATTCGTAAAACAGTCGGCAAAAATACCTTTTTACTTGGATGTGGGGCACCCATGTTACCATCAGTCGGAATTTTTGATGGAATGCGTATTTCTTGTGACGTTGCACCATTTTGGTACCCGGAAAAACTTCGTGTTTTCTTAAAAGATAGAAATGCCCTTTGTACAAGAACAGCCCTGATCAATGATATCACTCGTTCTTCCATGCACAGACATCTTTGGTTGAATGATCCAGATTGTTTGCTTGTTCGTAAAAAAAGAAACAAAATGAACGAAGCACAAACCAAGCTGATGGCCTCCGTCATGGCAGTGTCAGGTGGGATGTTACTCGTTTCTGATGACCTTACTAAATTAGAGATGGATCGTTTGGATCTTTTAAAAAAGGCCTTTCAGTTGAATCGGGAATGCCAAGCTTATACCCCAGTTCCTATTGGAATTTTTGAAGAAGAATTTCCCAATGCAATGTACAATCCAGCCGGATACCTTGGGATTTGGAATCCAACCGAAGAGGAAAAAACCATTCGAGTAGCCGTTCCCCAAGGACTAAAAACCAAAGAGCCTTTTTTGGATTTCTGGACAGGTACAATGGTAAACCTTAGGATCATTGGTGGCCATTTTGAAGTAACCCTGCCAGCTTTTGGTTCTGTAGTTGTCGCCGTTTGACTTTAGAAAATTAATTGACGGGTAAAAATTTGGGCTTAGAATCTTTGCAATTCGTCGTAAGAGGTTTTTTATGCGTATGATCAAACATTTGAGTCTAGTTTCCGTAATTGCGGTTCTAATTTCATTTAACAACTGTGCTATCTTAGATTCTGCTTCTACAAGTGTAAGCCGATTAGGGATTTCTGTCTCTGATTCTACATCTGCATTTGTGAAATCAGTTTCCAAAAGTATCTCTTCCATTTCTGATGGTGAAAAAGAAAAAGCAATGAACGAGTACAAAGAGGATATCATTGCAAGCGTAGCTTTACAAATTCGTTATGAAAACCATAAACAAGAATTGGAAAACCAACTTGCTGCAATAGCAAAATCTCACGGTGTGGTGGCTTGGAGATCAAACAGTGTTACTTACATTGCCATTGGTCAAGGTTTGAAACAAGCAAACCTTTCACCATCTGAAATGAAACTGGTAACAGAAGACGTGGCAAAACAAAATGCCGTTGTCGCCAAACTAATCCTAGACGGGTACAACCTATAATTCAGATCAATTGGGGGCGGCGAAACACCGCCCTTTCCTTATTTTTCTTCGTTTTCTTATTTCTATCTTTTTTCCCAATACATTCTGTATCCAAAGAAAACCAGTATGGTTTTTTATATATCGATTCGAATTCCGGTCAATCCAGCGGCGGACATTCTGCACTTCGCTTTGGTGATCGGGTATATCATCTCCAATATTCATTTGAAGACAAAATCTTTCATTTGGTTCGGGAACCTTGGGAGGACTTTCGATTCCAATATGGTGTGGTCCAAAACAGAAATATTGAACTTTACGAATGGGATTTATCCGATTCCACAAAACGTTTGTTACGCCAAAAATGGAATGAACTATATTTAGTTCAGGAAACCCATATCCAAAACAAAAAAAATTTAGAACGAGATTTAGAGTTTTCTGAATCGAAACATAATGGGAACAACATCTCCTTACCCATTCCGGGATTCGGATATTTTACGAACATCCCTGATCCCTATTCTCCCATTCCTCATTTGTTTTCTTTAACCAAGAATGAAAATGAGTTTATAGAGAAATTCATCACAGAAAATGAAAAAAAATATAGTGAAGAAATTCTCTCAAGTGATACATTTTCTATACCGAAAACAGATTCTCCTTACCAACTGATTCATACCATCCAAACCAAAACTGATTCATTCGCAAGTGCAGAGAAAAAAAACTTTGTTCGGATGTATTTACTAAATCCAGTTCTTATCTATGAACCTGCTTTTTTACAATTGAATGGACCAGAATTCCAGTTAAGTGAAGATGAAATAAACATCTGGAAAGGATATACAAGAGAGCTAACAAAGAATCTGCGATCCTGTATTTTTAGTCAAGATTGTAACGATTGGGAAGAGATAACTTTACTCATCCGCATCATTTATTTACAGAAATCAATAGAGGCAAAAACCATTGTTTTTCCAAAAAAAAATTTTGACGGATTCCAATACCATCCTCTTACCGATTTACCAGAATCAGTGAAAACAACCAAACAAAAAGAATACGCTCATTTGTTTGCGACTAAAAAACAAGTTTTTGCTTCTGGTTTTGATCCCATCCATTTTTTTAATTGGGAATCCTTTCTTGTTCGTTACCAAGGGTATCTTGAATCTGGTGTATCATCAGAGGGACTTGAATTTAATTGGGTAGGATACAATCCTTACAGAAACCAATCACGATCCTCACAAAATTCAGACCAAAACAAAAACATTGAAAAACAAAAAGATTATGAATCCTACACGGAAGGAATTAGAAAATTATATTCATATCACCTGACTCACCAAAATTGTACATCTGAACTTTTCCGTTACATGAATGAAATGTTTCCCGATGGTAAAATTGGAAATGAAGTGATTTGGAATCCACTTTCTACAAAAATAATTAGCCTAAATTTTGTACCGGCAGTGGCAGCATTGAAATTGGAATCCAATGCAGGCACCAAACAAACAAAAGTTTTTTTTTCGTATCGAAATTTAAAACGAAACAATCTGAAAAACTTCACTGAAAAACATTTGAAAGAACGTTTTGTTCCTACGTCAAAAATTTATAAACCCAATCCACTCGACCCTCCGTTTTTGTTTTTTACAGAAGAAACAATCTGGAATCGTCCCATCTTTGGTTTAGCCAATACCATTTATGGAGTAGGATATACCGGGATAGGAATTTTGACAGCACCCTTCGACAAAGGACAAAAATTTTCCAAAGGAACTGAGTCTGTATTTTATAGCCTTCCGGAACTTGCATTTTTTAATATCCGAAAAGGACATTTCCCTTTTATAGCAGCAGAAGATATCCCCGAAGAATACTACGAAAAAGAATCCCCATGAAAAAAGCCACTCTCTACATTCCCTATTTTTTCCTTTTGGGAGCCCAATTCCTACCAACAAAATTATGGTTTTTTCCGGGAGAAAGAACCACTTATCTTTTTTTCTCAGTTTTTTTCATCTTCATCCAATCTATTTTTTTATTTGTTGTATCAAAAAACACTCGTTTGGTGGAAAAATTAAAAAGTCATATTCCACCCAATTGGGTTTTGGGAATTCTCTTTTTTATATTTTTAGTTTTATATCCAGTTCGGAATATGGATTGGGGTGATGGACTTCTCCTACTTGAAACCAACCTTTTAGAAACCAAACTCTTTGGATTTCAGTTCACATTGGATGAAATTCTAGAAACAATCCTTCATAGTGAGGTTTCCAATTTACTTTTTAGAATTGGATTTTCAGATGATCCAAGAGTTTCTTATACATTTTTGTCCCAACTCACGGGGATCGGAATGATCTTTGGTTTTTTATGGACTGCCAAAGAAAAACTTAAATCCAATTCCTTTTCTATAACCATCTTACTTGCATCAGGTGGAATATTACTCACTTTTGGTTATGCCGAAAACTATACATTGGTCACTGGATGCCATTTATTACTTTATATTTTTGTTTCACAATATACAAAAGATCCAAAAGACAACGACCTTTTGTTATATGGCTCAACTGCCCTTGTTGCCATTTCTATGTTATTCCATTTGGTATCAGGATATTTGGTTCTTTTATTAGTATATTTATGGTATTTCCATTCGCCAAAAGAAAAGAAATTAAAACATTTATTCATTTGTAGTCTGATAGGTTTTGGAATCCTCCTACCTTGGTTCAGTTACTTTCTTTTTTTCCACGACCCGGCCATTGATAGAAATAGTACACATTTAATCCATCCACCCTTTTATCCTAAAAACCGATTGTTATCTTCCAATCATTTGAAAGAAATTCTATCTGTTTTGTATTGGAATGCTTCGATCGCTACGCTATTTTTACTATATCAGTTTTTCTTTTCTAAAAATGAATGGAAGGTTTTTGTAAAGAAACCAGAAACAAAGGTGATCCTCGTATCCATATTAGCATTTTTTCTACATGGTTTCTTCCACAACCCTCAACTGGGTTTTCCGGCTGACTGGGACTTGATGGGTTTTTATTGGTTATCCATTACATTCCTTGCCCATCAGTTTTGGATCGAGTCAAAAGAAATTTCTGTTGAATGGATTCCTCCATTTTTATTTGGAACGGTAATAGTGGTTTTTTCGGCAATCACTTTGAACCAAAAAAATCCAAACAAGGAAAAACTTTGGGAAACTACAAAAGTTACAATCCAAACTTATGTTAACGAAAACAAAACTTATATAGACAATCTTCCCAAAGAAGATAAAAAGTTTTTTGCCAAAGGTGATTTTTTGTTTTATAAAGGCGAAGTGATCACAAACAAACTTTGTGATTTTCCACAAAAACAAGAGATCATCAAGAAAATGAAACAACACCGAATCGATTGGAAAAAAGGATTCGAAGATGGAAGTTTCAAATCCAAAGATTCCCTTGGTATATTTTTAAAAGAAGCAACAAAAACAAATGTAGAATATATCAAATCTCTAGAAGCAAATAAGATATGTCATCCGATGCTTTAGAAGATGTTTCTAAATATTGAATGTAGTTTGTAATTTCTGTTCTCATACTTTCAATCCGATTTTCCCCACCTGGGAGTTGGATTAAAGTTTGAACCAAAGGATGGGTGCTAGAAGCAAGTAACCCATCCGAATACAAGAAGAGAATGTCTCCGGTTTCCACAGAAACTTCATTTTCAGCAAATTCCATTTCTTTGAGAATCCCTAAAATTTGACCGGATTGATCTTGTAAAATCAAAGGAGCACGATTTCCTTTTTGGAAAACTAAAGGGAATGGATGCCCTCCTCTGGCGTAGGTGATCTTTTTTTTACGATGGTCGATTACGATACTAATGGCTGTCATACTATGAGTGCCAATTTCATTACAAAGTTCTCGATTCAACCGAGAAAGTAATTCAGAAGGTGCAATAGTGGTTGTTCTTGTTAATTCTTTATGAATGGCAGTCATAAGAATGGCGATGAGACCAGAAGTGACACCATGGCCTTCTATATCACCCATCAAAATCAATGTCCGATCTTCGTTTAAAGGTAAAACTTGGAAAAAATCACCAGAAACAAAACTGACTGGTTTGATTTCTGAAAAGATTTTGTGACCTAAACCTTGTGGTAGATTCATAGTTCTTGTCTGAATTTTTGCAGCAAGCCGAAGGTCACGTTTGATGGATTCATCCATCGACTCTTTATCTTTTAAAAAATTATAATATTCAAATGCACGTGAAATCGCAGCTTCAATGGATTTTGTATGAAATGGTTTTAAAATAAAATCCGAGGCTCTGTGGTATAAAGAGGAAACTACAGTTTGAATGTCATGTTCCCCTGTCATCATAAGGACTTGCGTTTTGGAATCATGGGCTTTGATTTTTGGTAACAAATCTAAACCCGTAGTTTGAGGCATATTGACGTCTAAAAAAACAATGGGATTGCGTTCCCCTTCAAAGTATTCCAAACCTTGGAGAGGGTTTGTAAAATACCTTACAAAATATCCCAACCCATTGATAATGAGTTCTAAGGTTTCACAGATTTCTGTATCATCATCTATGATGAGAATCTCGGGTTTAAAAGAATATTCGGACATCTACTAGATTATCGGCTTTTGGAATGGTTATTTTGAGACCAAAGTGAATTTTAGTTTTTCTTTCACTTCCTCCACCCTCTTAAAATAGGCCTCATGGAAAACTTTTTTCTCCAAATAGGGATCAGTGCAGGAAATCATTTCTCCATACTTCCACTCATAAGGTTCCCCATTTTCATAACGAACTCTGTTCTGATGGATTTGAGAAGACAAATTTCGTAGATTCGTCCCTCGAAAATTTCTGACAAGGGCTCGAAACGTTCCTTCCTTCTCAGGATCGATAAAACGAAACTTACGTGAAAATAAAACTGCATCATGAAAGTATTCTGGAACATTAAAAGCTCCCGATGTACCTAATTTTTTAGAAAGAACACGGATGAAGTCAGTGAATTCATTTAAGACGTTAAGGCCTGGATATTCTTGTCCAAAGTATAATTCCTTTTTGATATCCCCCGGTTCAAAATTAATATTTTGAGTGAGAAGCCAATCGATATAAATCATAGGGAACTGTTCATCATCCCCTTTCATTTGAAATTGAGATACCTTCAAACGAGTATGAACTAAAATTTTTCTATTTTCTGTTTTGATATAAATACGATTGTCGAAATTATTTAAAATTTCTAATTCAATGATTGGATTGGGGAATCCACGTTTTTCGACAGCAGAAATTAACCCAGCGCCAACTAGCAACTGTTCTACTTCGTAATGAGTGAACCGGTTGAATAACCTTGGTTCCATATTAAGAGAAGTATTGAGTTCTTTAGAGACATCAACTAAAGACAACTCATCCAGATTCAACCAATCGGATTCGTTTTTCTTTTTGTCTGTAGATGAAAAAACACCCATTATTTTTCACCAAATGCAGTGATGGTATTAAAATGAATTTCGACAGTGTCACGAAAATCACGTGCATATCCACCGGCAAGAGTCACAACACAAGGGACATTGAGAGACTCTGCAAACTTTCGGATCATTAAATCTCTTTCTTTTAAACCTTTCATCGAAATTTTTAATTCACCAAGAGAATCATCTTCATAAGGATCAGCTCCTGCAACATAATAAATTATATTGGCATCAAAATCTTTTCGGATCTGATTTAAGGAAGATTCTAATGTAGATAAATACTCATCATCTTTGGTGTTTGCTTCTAAGTTCACATCTAAGTTAGATTCTTCTTTCTTAGGGTAAAGATTACCTTGGTGCATCGAAAATGTGAAAACTTTGTCATCGTATTGGAAAATATAGGAATTTCCATTTCCTTGATGCAAATCCAAGTCAATGATGAGGGCATTTATGTTCGGAGATGTTTCTTTTTGTTTTCTGATCGCAATCGCAACGTCGTTTAAATAACAAAAACCTTCAGCTTTGTCAGGGAAACTATGATGATAACCGCCGCCCATATTCAAAGCAAATTGAAAGTTTTTTGAAAGTTCTGCTGCCATAATCGTCCCACCGACACCATACATAAAACTTTCCACAATACTTCGATTAAGCGGAAGTTCAGAATACATAGTTCGCGATGTATGTTCGTAACTAAACAGATCATCTAAGTATTCTTTGGTATGAACGAGTTCTAAATCTGCTTCTTCTGCTTTTTTGGGTAACAAAATGTCCCAGGATGCATAGACCGGATCCCTTTTGACACGATTGTAAAGATGAGAATACTTATGTGCCGGGAACACATGGCCAGGTAATTCGAGATTGTACGAAGAATGGTAAATGAGAGCGAGTGCATTAGATGCCATTAAATTGATATTTTTGCGAAAAATGACACAAGTCAATTCAATCCGTACAATTTACTTGCAGGAAAAATCAAAAAAGCTAAGAATAGGGCCTATGCCGGAAGACGACAAAATCCCTAACAAACGCACTAAAATTATCTGTACCATTGGTCCTGCATCTGCTAACCGTGAAACGATTCTAAAATTGATCTATTCAGGAATGGATTTGGCAAGGATGAATTTTTCCCATTCCACCCATGACTACCACAAAGAAATTTTTGAGCTTTTGCGTGAATGTGAACAGGAATCTGGCAAATCCATCGGCATCCTTGCCGACTTACAAGGCCCGAAAATTAGAACAGGGAAATTGGGAACGGGATCCTTGGAACTGAAAACAGGAGACCAAATCGCCATCAACAACAAAGGTGATTTCCTCGGAACAAAAGAAGAAATCGGTTGTACCTACCAGTACATTTTAAATGACATAGATGTCGGACATAAGATCCTAATTGACGACGGCAAACTCTCGTTTGTTGTAAAATCCAAAACAAAAGAAAAAGCAGTTTTGGAAACCGTCATTGGAGGGACTTTAAAAGACAACAAGGGTATCAACCTTCCGGGAACACCTATTTCAGCTCCTGCTCTTTCTGAAAAAGATATTGAAGATTTACAATTTGCTTTATCACTCGGAGTCGATTATATTGCTCTATCTTTTGTTAGACGAGCCAGTGATTTAGAGATGGCAAGACAATTTATGAAGGACAGTTATGCAGGTCTTATCGCAAAAATTGAACGACCTGAGGCCATTCAGAATATAGAAGAAATCATTGATAATTGTGATGGGATTATGATTGCTCGTGGAGATTTGGGTGTCGAATTAGATACACAATATGTTCCTATCATCCAAAAAGAAATGATCACCAAGTTAAACCAACAAGGGAAACCTGTCATCACCGCCACACAGATGTTAGAGACAATGATTGACAACCCTCGTCCGACAAGGGCCGAAGCCAGTGACGTTGCCAATGCGGTTATGGATGGAACAGATGCCGTTATGTTGTCAGGTGAAACTGCTTCTGGAAAGTATCCAATTGAAACTGTAAGAACCATGACAAGTATCATCCAAGCAGCAGAGGAATCGGAAATTTACTTATCACACTTACGTAGTATGGATCGTTCTGAATTTGAAGTGGAACGAACAGCTCTTGGCAGTGCTGCCGAAGCAATTTCCAGATCCATCAACGCAAAAGCCATCATCAACTTTACGAGATCAGGATATTCCTCCCTTCTCTCTTCTGAGTTTCGTCCTATGAAACCAATATATTCTTTCACTCCATTTCTTGGAACGGCAAGAAAGATGCAATTGTACTGGGGTGTAGAAGCTTATGTAATGCCAATGATGGATAAGTTTCCTGATATGATTGCTTTTATGAGTAAAACTTTAAAGTCAGAAGGAAAATTAAAATCTGGTGATACGGTTGTGATTCTATCGGGAGCACCGGGATCTGTCGCACAAACAGTAGACTTTATTCAAATCCACAAACTCAAGTAACAATTGTTTTTCGAATGCCCCGGGCTGCAATAAAAGCTGTGGTCCAGGCATTCTGAAAATTAAACCCACCTGTAATTCCGTCGACATCGATCACTTCTCCGGTAAAATATAAACCAGGGCATTGTTTACTTTCCATAGTTTGGAATTGGATGTCTTTTCTGGAAACACCACCAGCTGTTACAAATTCTTCTTTAAAAACACCTTTGGCGACCATCTGTAGTTTCATTTGGGTAAGGTTTAGACTTAAATCCCTGATTTCAGATTTTGAAATATCCGAATAACGTTTGTTTGCCTGAACGTTTGATTCTTTTAAAATCCAATCCCAAAACCGCGAAGGTAGTTTCCATTCGGGATCTGGGGACAATTTGTCCGCCGGAGTATTTTCTTTTTTAGATAAATAACTTTCTTCGATGTTTTGTGTTTTTTCTCCGCCAATCCAGTTGACGGACAAATCTACTTTGTAATCCGCTTCAAATAAGGTTCGCGCTTCCCATGCCGACAAACGTAAAGCAGCAGGGCCACTCAGTCCCCAATGAGTGATGAGGATTGGGCCTTTTTGTGTTTTTCCTTTTGGTGATACTTTGATTTCCACATGCGGAACCACAAGTCCAGTCAGTTCCATAAGGTCTGTATTTTCTAAAGTTAAAGTAAAAAGGGAAGGAACAGGAGGGATGATTTTATGACCCAACTTTTCCAAAATACCCCAAACCTTACGATTGGATCCAGTAGCAAGAATTACGAAATCAAAGGATTCTTCCACTCCCCCTTCCCATAAAACGCGAAACCCATTTGTTTGGTTTAATTGAAAATTTGAATAAATACCAACTAACCCTTGTTCAAAGTGAATTGGAATTTTTTTGGATTTTAATTCGTTTAAAAAACATTGGATGATGGTATCCGAATTATCTGTTGTTGGGAACATTCTCCCATCGGCTTCTGCCTTGAGTGCCACTCCCCTTTTTCGAAACCACTCAATTGTGTCTTTGGGGCCAAAACTTTCAAAGGCCCAACGTAATTCTTTATTTCCTCTGGGATATCGTTCGGAAAGAAGTTCGGGATCAAAAAGATTATGGGTGACATTACACCGTCCCCCACCAGAAATCCGAAGTTTAGAAAGGGGTTCCTTTGACTTTTCAAAGATTTGAATCTCACATAACCCTTGTAATGTGTCATAAATTTGAAGTGCGGCAAAACAACCAGAAGCACCAGCGCCAATGATGGCAATTTTGGGTTTTTTCTCCAACCCTACCACTCACCCACACTTGGCATAGAAACCCAAGGTTCTAATAATGGTAAAGGTTTTCCTTTTTGCAAAAGTTCAATAGAAATTAAATCGGGAGAACGAAGGAAAGCCATACGACCGTCACGAGGAGGACGATTGATAGTAATTCCCATCTTTTGGATTCGCGCGCAGGTCTCATAAATATTATCAACCTCATAAGCCAAGTGACCAAAATTTCTTCCTGTCGTATAGGCTTCTGTTTGGTTCCAATTGTAAGTGAGTTCAATCTCAGGAGCATCCACTTCTCCAGTGGATAAAAATACCAATGTAAACTTACCTTCTGGATGTTCGTTCCTTCTGGTAATTTTGAGCCCAAGGATCTCCACAAAAAAATGGAGGGCCTTGTCTAAGTCTTTCACCCGGATCATCGTATGTAAATATTTCATATTTTCTACTATAAGAAAAAATAGACCAAAAGCACAAACCAAGAAATATATTTAGGGATCTCAAAACGAAGCCAATTCCGTTCTCCTTCCAGAAGTCTACCCAAAGAAACAAAGGATAAAACAAGAAGAAACAATACAGAAATAACTTCTCCAAGAGAAAACAGGTGCATCCGTTTCAAAAAATACAAAGTAAATCCCGTTGGGATGAGAAAAGAAACAAGTAGGAAAATTCGATAGGTGAGACTTCCCGCCTTACTTCTATATTGTGGTGCCATTGATTTAATCTCAATGTCCCATCTATGATGGTTCAACCAAACTTTTGGATCTCGCACTCCCCTGTCCATTATGGGTTGGAGGTCATCAGGCCTCACGGAAGGGTAAGAAAAAAAGGAACGAATCCCCTGCCATTTGTATTTTGTTTTCCAAAGATCAGAAAACAAATCACGAAACACATGGATTTCAGCAGTCACAGGATCATAGGTATTCAATTGAGAAACAAGTCCATATCTTGGCTCTTTTTTTTCTTCACAAAAGGTTCCAAAGATACGATCCCAAAAAATAAACACTCCTCCATAATTTTTGTCTATGTATTCAGGATTCATCGCATGATGGACTCTGTGGTGAGAAGGAGTGACAAAGATAGATTCATACAAAGGTGAAAGTTTTCCAATGGCACGGGTATGAACCCAAAATTGGTAGGTTCTGTTGAGTGCATCAATGATCAAATAAGATTCCACAGGGAATCCAAGGAGTGCCAACGGTAAATAAAACAGACCAATGCCAATGTTACGAACAAAGGATTGGCGAAGAGCTACCGATAGATTGAACTCTTCACTCGAATGGTGTACGACATGAGAGGCCCACAAAACTTTGATTTCGTGACTATAACGATGAGCCCAATAGAAAAGAAAATCGAGTAAAACAAATAAAACAATCCAATGTAAGGCCGACGAAGGTGATAAAAATATTTTGGTTAGAAAGGAAACACCCCAAGAAAGTTTGTATAATTCGCTATAAACAAAAACCAAACCAAGTAAAATCAGACCATCAAAGATTCGACTGAGGACACCTAAACTAAGATCGGCGAGAGAATCCTCGTAAAAATAATAATCCTTTTTTTTAAAACGATTATAAAGAATCTCGAGTAACATTAGAAGAATGTAAAAAGGTGCGATGGATTCGATCAGTCTCATAGTTCATCCTTTAAGTTCTAATGATTCATTCTGATTTCAGTCGAAAAGCAACCTCGTTTCTAAAAACTATTTCAGTTTTTGACTCAAATCCAAATTCAATTCATTGAATGTATTGGTGAGTCCCGAATTCCATCCAAGAACCAATTCCTCTGGTTCTTTTTTTTCGATGGCTTGGATTTGTTTGTATGTTTTGCGAAAAACAGGTGTGGAAATGGAATCCTTATCTTCATAAACAACCATTTCAAATTCAATTACCGCTTTTGGTTCTTTGGTTCGAAAATCACCATACATTTGAGTGAGATTGAGTTCGATAAAATGAGTGACCGCAACTCTGGTATTGATGTTTGCATCCCATTCAAAGTTACCCGATTTCAATAAAGAACGGACAAACTCATCTTTAAAGTTATGCGCGGGAGGGATAAAAAATCCGTTATAATAATCGGATTCGTATACTGCGTTATCTTTGCGATACACAAATTCTTTTCCTTCAAACCTTTGCGAAATAAAAACTTTTCGGACAACAAAAGTTCTAGGTTTTGGAGTAGAAAACAATTGTTTGGTGTCGCCAGTTTCAATTAAGTAAAATTTCTTTTCAGGAAATGTTTTACTAACACCAAAACATTGGCTAAGAAAAAAAACAAGGCCAGTTAAAAGTATGAAACGAATTGGTGTTTTCATGATTGTTATTTCCAGAGTTTAGACTTGTTTGGGGCTTCTCCAAAGAGAAACTGAGACGGATATTTTTTAGCATTCGCCGTGACTTCTTTTAAATCTTCAGAAGCAATTCGTAAATTTTCAATGGAAGTGGAGATGTCTCCTTGGTTCGAAGCAAGAAGAGTATCGAGTCTTTTTAATGTTGTTTGTAACTGAGTGACAGAGGCATCTAATTTTTTAGGTAAACCTTGTGTTTCGGGGCTTGCGATGAGAGCCTTGACCTCAGCATTTGTTTTCCTTAAATCTACAAGTAATCCTGTCGATTCCCGTGCTAGGTCTCCCAGTTTTGCTTCTTGGATGGTTTGGTTTAGGTTACGAATGAGTTCCCCCACTCCCAAAAGGATTTTATCCACATCCGCTTTTTCTACTTTATCAAAAAACTTATCTACAGTTGCTGTGAACCTAGAGATGGTACTTGGTGCCGAAGGAATATAAATTGCTTTTGGTTCCCATTCAATAGACAGAGGTGGATTTTTTTCTGGGTTCAAATAATCCACTTCTAAATAAGCAGTTCCAGTTAATCCTTGTGAGGCGAGACGAACACGAAGCCCACTTTGAATCATCCTTTGCACAGTTTTCTTTAAATCATTCCCATAAACACCTTTTACAAAGTCAGGGACGGACATTTTGATGAGAACGTATCTTCCATACCGAAGTTCTGTGTCTTCGGTAAGTTTTTCCGAATATTCATTTTGAACAAAAGTGATTTCTTGGACTGTTCCTACTTTGACCCCACGGTGTTTGACGGGAGATCCAATGTCTAAACCTTGCACTGATTCATCAAAGTAAGTTTCTAAACTAACCGATCTTTGGAAAATATTTCCAGCGGTGAACACAATCAAAAACAAAATGAGTGTGAAAAAACTCACCAAAACAAAAATCCCAACTTTAAAATAAATTTTATTGGATTGGTTCATAACGGGGAATTCTCCTGTGGAATACGATTAAAGAATTGTTTTACAAATGGATTTTTAGATTTTTCTTTCAGGTCTTTGGGTTTCCCTTCAGCAATGATTCCTTTTGTGGCTTTATCCAAAACAATGACACGATCTGCCATTGTAAAAACAGAAGGTAATTCATGTGTGACTATCACAAAAGTAACACCCAAAGTCCTCGACAAACGAATGATTAGGTGGTCTAGCTCAACACTTGTTATGGGATCGAGTCCTGCGCTTGGTTCATCCAAAAACAAAATTTCTGGATCCATCGCCATCGCACGTGCAATCGCAGCACGTTTTTTCATCCCACCAGAAAGTTCAGCAGGAAAAAGATGAGCAAAAGGAAATAAACCCACCATTTTTAATTTGGTTAAGGCAATTTCGTTCATAATGGCCAAAGGAAGATCCGTGAACTCTTCTAAAGGCAAGCGAACATTTTCCAATAAGGACATGGAACCAAACAAAGCACTTTGTTGGTACATCACGCCGATGCGGTTCCAAATTTGAATTCTTTTTTTTCCTTCTGCAATTACGATATCATCTTCATCGATCCATATACGGCCGCTAAATGGAGAGGTTAACCCAATCATATTTTTAAGAACTGTAGACTTTCCACATCCAGAACCACCAAGGATTCCAAATATTTCACCACGGTTGACTTCAAAGGAAATGTTTTCCATAACCACTGTTTGGCCATATCCCGTTGTTAGATGTTCTACTCGAATGATTGGTTTATCTTTCATATTTTTAGGTAAAAATATAAGACGGAAAAAATTCCATCCAGTATGGATACAAGAATGATAGAACCAACCACAGCCGATGTGGTTGATTCCCCAACAGCACCGGCTCCCGATGCTGTTTTTAAACCTCGGTAACAACCGATAGAAGCAATGATCATTCCAAAAAAATAGGATTTTAATAGTCCACCTAAGATATCGGAAAGTCCCACTGCGAGATTCACTTGGTTGATGAAAGTGACAAGAGGAAATCCAAAACTGATTAATACAACTGCCCCACCAATCAGTCCAAAAAAATTAAAAACAATCGTAAGCAGTGGAGTCATAATGAGAGAGGCCACCAAACGAGGGATAATGAGAAATTGGACGGGAGGAAGTCCCATCGTTGTGAGTGCATCAATCTCTTCCGAAACTTTCATGGTTCCAAGCTCCGCCGCAAAGGCCGATCCCGATCTTCCTGATAAAATAAAAGCAGTCATAAGAGGCCCTAGTTCTCGGAATAAAGAAAGACCAACAAGGTTTGCGACAAAAATCTCTGCACCAAACCTTCGCATAGGAATGGCAGATTGGAAAGACATGATGAGTCCAAGTAAAAATCCAATCATCGCGATGATGGGAAATGCATTGACCCCCATCGATTCAGCCACACGGAATGTATCCTTCCACCGAATTTTGGAAGGATGTAAAAAGGAACGCCAAAAGGAAACAGTAAGTTCCCCTGTAAAGGTAATCAGGTATTTGAACTCTAACAGTGAGTCGATGGTAAGTTTTCCGATTTTTTCAGATCTTCGAAGTGAGTTCGCAAGAGTGTCTTTATTCCTTTTGCTATCATCTTCAGATATGTCCAACCGATATTTGAACTTTTCATCTAATCCAAGTAATACGAACTGTATCCTTTTTTTTTCACATTCCAAACGAACTAATTTCAAAAAAGAAATTCCAGAAGAATCAGATTCCTCTAGTCCATTGGCAAGAATCGTTACTTTACGTGGTGGGCTTTTTTTAAAAATTTCAGAAAAGGTTGTCCAATCTTTACCAGTTTCGCTGGCAGTAAGAGTTGCGGGGAGGTGGATTTCTAAGGTGCTACCTTCCCACAAAAAGGAGGATTGTCGATGAATGGTATCCACGTTTCAAACGTAATTCTAATTCAGAACGAACCCGAGGCAAGTGATTTTATTTTACAATCCAATCGATTGATTAAAAGATGAACATCAATGTGGAATTTAACCAGCCAGCTGATTGCCTTTTCTGCAGGCCTATCCCTCCTCTTCGCATGGGGAGAATTCCTGAGAAAAAATTCTTCAGGACAAACCCAAGTCCAAGGATTATTATTTCTCTTTGCTGCCATGTTCCAGGCCCATACCTTCTTTACATGCACCAGCCTTTACCAATCTTTCCCACATTTTTATCTGGTGCATTTACCTTTCACTGCTTGTATTGGAGCCCTCCTCAAACGATATTTTTCTGAACTCTGGGATGAAAGTCCGGGTAAAAACAAGTTTTCCTTTTGGGAGTTGGTTCCCGCAGGTATTGTCACGATCCTGATGCTGCCTTTTTATTTTTCGTCCGCCGAAAATAAAATCGCCATCCATTCGAAATATTTGGCAGAAGGAGTTCCCCTCCTATTTCAATTGACCATTCTGATTGCAGTTTCACCCATATTTTATGCGGCTTTTTATGTTTTCACAAATATGATGAAATTCATTCGTTTCGAAAGTTTCAAAAAATCAGCTCACCTTCGTTTGGTGGGAATTGTCGTAGGCATTGGAACCTTTGCTAGTTTAGTGGGTATTTATACTTTATTTTTCCACCAAAGACATGGATTGGAAATTGTATCAACTCTCATCGCCTTACTCCTCATTGGTGTTTATTTACTTAGGCAAAAAAGTCCTGAACTTTGGGGAGAAGTGCAAAGGATTGTGATTGAGGAAAAAAAATACCAAACGTCTCAACTAGGTGGATTCGACCTAGAAACTCTACAAAATAGGCTCAAACACTTAATGGAGGAGGAAAAAATTTACCGCAATGAAAACATCAACTTAGAGAAGTTAGCCAAAGAGATGGATCTTTCCGAACACCAACTCTCTGAGTATTTGAATCTTCACCAAAAGAAAAATTTCTTTCAGTTTGTGAACCATTACCGCATCCGAGAAACAAAAGAGCTTTTTTCACTACATCCAGATAGGAATATCCTCACCATTGCCTACGATGTTGGTTTTCCTTCCAAATCCACATTTTATGACGCCTTCAAACGTGAGGTAGGTACAAGTCCTAGCGAGTTCCGAAAATCGTTAAAAGATTAATCCGGATGGGTCTACTCGGAATCTTTTTTTATTCCGGCTTTACCGATCCGGTCGATTTACTTTTCTGTTTTTGTTAAAATGGATTCAATCTCAGAGCAAATTTAGGAGAGATTTATGTTCGGTGGACCAGTTCAGTGTGAATTAGTTTTAGATTGTGTTACCAAAATAGGTTTTGCACAAGGAGTTTTGAATTTCCTGCGTTATTACCCCATTGCAGGTTTGGCATTTCTTTTATTCTATGTTTGGCGAAAGGATTTTTTTGAAACCTATCGCATTCAGAAAGTATATCCTAAAGCAGAAAAAATTTGGAAGGAATTTCGCCAATCTGCTGTGACTCTGATTGTTTTTACTTTAGTTGCTGTGACTAACATCACTTTGATGAAAGCAAAAATTGTTCCGAGTGCTGTATACTTCGGACCTGTTTCAGGATGGTCGGGAGTTGGATATATATTCTTAAGTTTTGCTCTCATCACCGTTTGGCACGAGACCTGGTTCTATTGGATGCACAGGTTTGCTCACTTAAAAAAAGTTTATCCTCATGTGCACTCAGAACACCACCAATCTGTGAACCCGTCCCCACTGGCTGCCTACAGATTCCAAGCTACAGAAGCATTTTTAGAAGCTGTCTACATTGTTCCTTTTGTTATGTTTGTTCCGATCCATTTCTATGTTTTGATCTTCCATACTTTTTATGCAATGGTTCTGAATATTTGGTGGCACTTAGGATATGAATTTTTCCCTAAAGGTTGGGCTTCCCACTCCATTACCAAGTGGATCAACACCTCCACGCACCACAACATGCACCATCAAAAATTCCAAGGGAACTACTCTCTTTATTTTAATGTTTGGGATCGTTTGATGGGAACTAACTTTCCAAATTACGAAACATATTTCGACCAAGTTACCGAAGAAAGAGATAGGAAACTGGAATCAAAAAGAAAAACAGAAACAGAACTTCTAGTTTCTTAAAACCAGTTGACCAATTCCCCTCGTATGACCTAACAGATACAAGGGGAATGTTATGGTTTATGATATTAGAAATAAAGTAATTCTAATTACAGGTGCGGCTGGCGGAATCGGAGCTGCTTGTGCCAGAGAACTATATGCAAATGGTGCCAACCTTGTATTAACCGATATATCTCAAAAATCATTGGATACATTGGCATCTGAGTTTGCAAAAGAAAGAGTTCTCGCAAAGGCAATGGATGTAACCAATTGGAGTTCCATAAAAAATATAATCAAACTTACCATTACCACTTTCGGAAAACTTGATATTGTTTTTGCCAATGCCGGGATCTCCTGGAAAGAATCAGCCTATACTGTGTTTAATTGTGATGAATCTGAATTTGAAAAAATTATAGATGTAGACTTACTCGGTGTTTGGCGCACCATCAAAACCTCTTTACCCGAAATTGTGAAAAACAAAGGCCAAGTGGTCGTTACCTCTTCCATCTATGCATTTACCAATGGGATGTGTAATGCACCCTATGCCACTTCCAAAGCAGGGATTGAAATGTTATCAAGATCTCTACGGGCGGAACTCTCGGGCAAAGGGGCCAGTGCTAGCGTATTGTATCCAGGATGGATTACAACTCCACTCACCGATGGTGTGTTTGGAGGAGACCGATTAACAACAGAAATGCGAGAAATTGGATTCCCCCCTTTCCTAAGAAAGGCAATTTCTCCCGAAAAGGTAGCTACCGCCCTTGCCAAAGGACTCACTCAAAGAAAACCAAGAATCATTGTACCGGCTCGTTGGATTCCCATCCAACTCTTCCGAGGGATTGTTGGGATTTTTTCTGACTGGCTACTTGCCAATCATAAGCGCATCCAATCCTTAGTTCTCGACTTGGAAAGTAGAACCAAGAAACAAAAATAGAGAAATGGATGCAAAAAGAGAATTGGATGGCCAAAGCAAGTGAGTTTCGATTGGTACTCGCTGAAAAAGGAAAGTCACTTTCCTTTGGGCGTGGCTTTCTTTCGACAGTCACTTACCTTTTTCAATGACTTTCAATTTCCATTCACTTCCTGAAATTACCTGATTCCAGAATCTTTCAATGAAACCTCTCCTTCCATCCCAATAAATAAACGCAACAAAGTTGCATTTATTTATTGCAACACAATTGCGTTTGCGAATATTGGCAGACGGAGGGTTTTATGTTTAGGTATTTTTTAAGTTTCCTTTTGGTGTTTGGGGTAATACGTTGTGGGACCGAGAAAAATGAAAAGATGAATGATCTTTTCTTAGGTTTAGCTCTTTTTTCTACTTTTACAAATGATGGAACCATTGCGTATGCTTTCGATCCAACTCAAGATGATGAAATTTATCTTTATGGCATAAAAGAAAATCGAACCATCAATGTAACAGAAAATGTGGGAAGGGATCTTGCGCCAAGATGGAATCCCACAGGCACGAGCCTTGCTTTTAATAGTCGCCGAACAGCTCACGGTCACAACAGACCTGAAATTTATACAATGGATTTTCCATCTCGCAATGTACGACGTGTAACGAACACTTCTGCACCTGATGAAAACCAACGAGCCGCCTGGTACCCAGATGAGAGCACGATTGTTTTCCAAAGAGGAACTTATTTTGCCCCTTCCAAACTTAGGTTGATAAAACATGATTTAAAAACAGGAACGGAATCTACTTTATACGAAGGGGGAGATAAACTCCATGCTGCTCCTGGTATTTCAGCCGATGGAACGAAACTGGTTTTTCAATCTAACAAAGACTTTGCGGGAACATTCCCTTCTCGATTGTATATGATGGATTTATCTACTTCACAAATTACAAACTTTGTGCATCCAAGTGTAGATTCAGGATCCGATGCCGATCCCAAATGGTCACCCGATGGTAAGTGGATTACTTTTAGCTCAGCTCGTAATGGCGGAGAAGACTATACTCATATCTATATCGCAAATGTAGATACGAATGAAGTTTCACAAATTACCTTTGGAAACTATAATGATTCTGCACCAGACTTTTCACCGAATGGAAAAGAGATTGTATTCCAATCCAATCGATTTACTGAATTTGGCCTACATATCGTTTCTTTGGACTCAAAAGTAGTTCGGTACATACGAGCAGGAAGAACCCCTGTTTGGTCGAAAAAATCCCTCCAAGAACTCGGATTTTGATTCCATAGCCTGCGGCAGGGATCGAGCGGAAATCCCTCCCCAGAACCTTGGGGAGGATTGGAGGGAGAGCCCGACCCTTCAAACTGGCTCGTCTGGTTTTAGAAATCATTGGGGCCGCCCCAAAAAAAATCAAAAAGAGGCGACATAAAATGCTTTAGGGGGAAGAAAAACCGACCGAAGGGGAATGTAGAGAGGAAGAGAAATATGTTTGAAGCAACACATTTCATGAAAACTCAAGACCTTTTGGAACGTGGCCTTGGTGCAGCGAGCCAAAGGCGTAAAGTGATTACTGATAATATCGCCAATGCAGACGTTCCTAATTTCAAACGTTCAGAAGTGGTATTTGAATCGATGCTGAAACGTGCCATCGAATCAGAAAAAATTGAAAAGGACAAAGCGGTTCCGACAAAAATCACTAACGACCGTCATATTGAATTCTTTAAACCGCTAGATTACAGGGACGCCAAACCCAAAACCAATTTGGATTATCTCACAACGATGAGACCCGATGGAAACAACGTAGACATCGAAAAAGAAGTGGTAGAGGCAAACCAAAACCAAATGAGTTACAGCCTTATGATTGATCGCTTAAACCAAAACAACCGCCTTCTCAACATTGTGATGAGAACCAACTAAGGAGTAAGTTATGGGAATGTTTGATTCGATTAATATATCAGCCACTGGCCTTTCGGCCCAAAGACTTAGAATGGATGTTATCTCGAATAACATCGCTAACTCGACAACTACGAGAAATACCAATGGAGACGGTCCTTTTCGTAGAGACCGCGTCATCCTAACACCGATTAACCTAAGAACCAATTGGAAAAGCCCTGTGTATCCTTTTGGGGTCGCTCCTGGTGAAGGCAAAGGGGTGAAGGTGATGAAAATCGAAAAGGATATGAGCCCTTTACGACTCACTTATGACCCAACCCACCCAGATGCCATCCAAACTGGCCCGAAAAAAGGATATGTGGAACTTCCGAACATCAATATCGTCACTGAGATGACGGATATGATTTCCGCTTCTCGCTCTTATGAAGCCAATGTCCAACTCATCAATGGGTCCAAAGCCATGATGAATAAGGCCATGGAGATCGGTCGGGCGTAACCCCGGCCAAATCCCTCGTGATTTTCACTTTTTTTAATGTGACATAATTTTTTTATTTAGGTTTTCTAGATTTGGTCGATGTTTAGAGTGAGGAAAGACCCATGTCCATTGATCGAATTTCAAACATCAGTTCCCAAACTTACAAACCACATTCCCTACTCCCACAAGGTGATAAGGTAGGAATCTTTCGCTCCAATGAACGTCATTATGGTAAAACCAATGAAGCCAAATCTCCGGATGAGGTGGCTGGAACTTTTGGAGATGCTTTGAAAAAAGCATTCGAACAAGTGAATGACCAACAAGTAGAAGCAGATGAATTAACACAAAAAATTGTTTTTGATCCAAACTCTGTGGAACTTCATGATGTGATGATTGCGGCAGAGAAGGCTCGGATCTCTTTGACATTTGCAAAAACAATGTCTGATGGATTTGTCAGAGCTTATAGAGAACTCACAACTCTTAGATAAAATTTAAATCACTAAACCTGTACAGTCAATCAGATCCGTTCTCTTTGAAACATACAGGTTCCTTCAATGGGTTATGGCCTAGGGCGACCAAACACGCGCTCTACGGCCTCATACCGAATTTCAATTTTATCATTTGGAGAAACTCGAACACCGCGTTTCATCTGCACTCCATCCACCCTTTCCTCATTCACGTAAACCACCCAACCTTCTGACCAAGAATTCGATTTCCCATTCACTTCCATAATTTCTTCCGTTCGATTGGTAGAAATAAATCGCATGGATGGATCTTCTTTTCTAGATAACTCAGCAAGGATCAGGAGTAAGTCTTTTGATTCAAACAAAGAAGAAGGAATGAATTTTGTTTCTTCGTAATCATCCGAAACAAAATGAATTTGGATTTGAGGATCTTTGGATTTTTTGGACTTAGAAGGTAAGGAACATTGAGAGAGTAATAAAATTAGAAATAATACTAGGTTTAGTAAAATGAATCGTGGTAAAAATAAATTCCTCCCTCGATTCCTCGGTTTGATTAGATTCTGATTCATTTGATTTTGTATTAAAAATTTTTATTGGTGTTTATACTTTGGGTTGTTTCTTTTCAAAAGCATAAACCAACCCTTGTGCATTTAAATTTACATCCAAACGGAGTAACTTCCAATCCGATTCGGTAAGTGTAATGGAGTTTTTATCTGCCAAAGTTTGGATCATGGCTTTCACTTTTGATTCCATAAATGGCAAACGTTCTTCTTTTGGGATGGTTTCCAAGTTTGATATGGCTTCCTGACAAAGGATTAGACCTTCTTTTAAGTCGCCGGCATTTTCTTTTAAATTTCCGATCGGGCCAAAATGTGTGAGATAGGCAACCTCAGCTCCTGTATCTAAAATTCGTTCGAGTGAATGGATGGCTTCTATAGAATCAAAGTCAGTGGGTGTTGTGGTAGGGAAAATAAATCGTTGTCCATTTTCTAAATGAGGATAGGAAATTCCAAAGGAATCACCGGTATAGATCCCATTTGTTTTTTGATCATAGATACAGAAGTGATGATTGGCATGTCCTTTGGTGTAGATAAACTGAAAAGAATGGCCTTTCCAACTAAGCCACTCCCCATCTTCCATCACACGAACTCTATCTTTTGGAATGGGTTTGATTTCGCCATACAAAGAATCAAAGTTTTCTTTTCCATAGACGGACGTGGCACTTTTAATCAGCAAACTTGGATCTATCAAGTGTTTGGCGGTTTTGGGATGAGCAAGTAAAATAGCGTTCGGACAAGCTTCGAGGAGAGCCCAAGCACCACCCGCATGATCCAAGTGCACATGAGTGACAATCACATAGTCTAAATTTTCTGGTTTGATTCCCTCGGTCTCCATAACCTTTAGAATCCTCGGAATGGCATAGGTTGTATTGGTTTCGACAACAACCCCATGGCCCTCTTCTTCCAAAAGATAGGCCGAAGCCACTTGGGGGTAGTTTGCATATTCTGTATCAATGGTAAGCACTTTGCCCATAGCAAAATAGTAAATGGGGAAAGTGCTCTTTGTCAGCCGAAAATTATAATCTAAAAAGAATCAAACAGGTAATTTTAATGTTCTGTAAATGATTTCTGTTTCTTTCTTTTTTGTTTCCTCTGACCAATTCCATTCTGCACTAGCCGTGTCAATGATCGATTTCATGATTTCATCAGAAAGAATTCCCAGTGTTCCAAGCCCTGTCCTTCTTAAAAAAACATCAGAAAGAGATTTTGCCATTTCATAACGGATCACATAAACAACTTCTGCTAAAATTTCTCCATCGGCATTAAGAACTGCTGCTAGATTTTTTGTTTTTCTCGCAAGATCCAAAATGATTTCATATTGTAACCCGTAGTGACGGATTAAATAATCGATAGTATTTTCCGAGAAGTCAGAATTTTGTTTTTTTGCCCCTTGGATGAAAATTTCAACATTCGGAATTTGTGAAGCATATAAATGTTGTTTTGCGGAAATGCTATCACCAGGTTTTTTATGTAATTTCTTTTGGATTCGTTTGAAAATTGATTCTGCAAAATGTCGGCTTGTTGTATACTTCCCACCAGCTGCGGTAATGAGGCCTTGGATTCCATCACGAGCATGATCATAAAGTTCTGATCTTCTGGACGCCGAATAAGTATCATCAGAACTTTCAATTAAAGGTCGTAATCCACCGTAAGCAAAAATAACATCATCAACACTTAACTTTTCTTTTAGATGAGAAGTTTCATTGATATAATCAATAAATTCAACGATACTTTCCCTTGTGAGTTTCCAATCTTCCACATTACCAAAGTAAGACTTTTCAGTTGGACCAATCATTGAATGGCCACGCCAAGGAGCAAAACTAAAATGTCCTTTATCACCCACATACAAAGTCATTAGGTTTGTTAACTTTTTAGTAATGATATAGATTCCTTCCGAACGTTTTTTCGGCATAGGTTGTTCTGTTTTAGGAGATTTAGAAAGAATATTGTGTGTCCAAGGTCCGGAAGCATTGACTGTTACCTTGGAACGAATTTGGTGTTTAACACCGGTCAATACATCATGGACTTGAATCCCCGCAACAGCACCTTCCTTCCAAATTAAATCATCGACGATTGTATAGTTGGCAATTTTTGCACCATAGGAAGCAGCAGACTTTAAAAAACTAAGTGTTAACCTTTCTGGACTCAAACAAATGGCATCATAAAAATAAGCCGCGTCCTCAAAATCACCTAAATTCTTTTCTAAGAGTTCTTTTCGTTTGAGATATTTATGATTGGGAATTTGTTTGGATTCGTCCCAAGTCCACTTGCTATCAAAAGAAAGAAGGTCATAAACAAAAAGTCCAATCCTTGCAATGAGTCCCGGTTTCGGAAGGATCATTGGATAAGGATAAACTAAATTGGGTGCGATGTTGGAAAGAATCCTTCGTTCTCCTAGTGCTTCTCTCACAAGACCGATTTCAAACTGTTTTAAATAACGAAGCCCACCATGAATTAATTTCCCAGTGGCCGCAGAAGTGGCCCCACCAAAATCTTTTTTTTCAAGTAAGGCAACCGTATAACCACGACTTGCTGCTTCGTAAGCCAAAGTCGCACCGGTGATTCCTCCACCGATGATGGTAACATCAAATTCCTCACCTTCGTATGACTCAATAAAACGTTCTAGTTTTAAATTCATACTTTCCCACCATTCACCACCAAACGAGCGATTTGTGTTTTTAAACTTTCCCTTTCGCTTTCAATATTCCATAAACCCAAACGAAGGATGAGTGCAGGAAGTCTCCAAGCAGAAATTTCCGCGTCAGTAATCCCACTAAGTTTTTTATAGGCTTTCAAATATCCAGAGAGAATGAACTTTCTGACGATTGTATAAAAAATAATTTTTAATTTCGGTGTTCCCGGCCAAAGTTCACCATCGGTGAACAGTAGGAAGGTGAAAGCAACATCTGCCGCCGAATTCCCTTTTGCCGCAGTCATCCAATCGATGATGATTTCATCCTTCCCTTCGACGATTACATTTTCTGGATGGAAATCTAAATGAAGAATAGAATTTCCGTTTGGCAATCCGGCTATATAGGATTTGACTTTTTGTTTTTCACCAAGATTTAGAAAGGACAGTGGTTCAGAATCCAAACAATGATTTAAAATTTCTTTTATATCTTTAAAACGTTCTGATTCAATTTGATGGATCCCATAGTGCAAATGCGCCAATTTACCTGCAATGCGAAAGAGCTCCAATGGATTTTTATCAGGTAGTTTGGTCAGCGAAATTCCATTCAGACGATCAAAAATAATTCCAAATCGATTTCCCACTTTGGCTTTTCCGTAACATCGCATCTTGGATGCACCCTTTCTGTTGGCCTCAACAGTATTCTCTACCTCTAAATCAATTTCTGATTCTTTTGCCTCTGGAAAAAAAAGTTTTAGAATTCGATTCTCTGGCAAAATAAATAGATCCGCCGATCTACCAATTGCAAAAGGTTTCCCCAAACTTTCCATACTGTATTCAATGTTATGTTTAGCCATTTCCTATTCCCGATTTTATGTATTTAAAATTGCAAAATTGTTTTGATTCACTTTGTAAAGGTTTTGAAAGACCTTAAAGTTTTTATCATAGATCTCTTTATGATTTGGATTGGGAATCCATTTGTCTTGGATAGGAATCATCGATTTGATCTCTTCAAATTTTTGAATTTTTCCAATTCCAAAAGCTACGATTGCTGCGGCTCCCATCGCGCCAACGTTTTCCGGATGGACCACCCTTTCAATGGTTTTTCCAGTGATATCAGCTAACAACTGACAGATAAAGCCAGATCTTGCTACACCTCCCACAAAGCGAATTGTATCAGAAGTAGGCACCTTCCGATGGGATAGTTCCAAAATCCAACGTTTGTGAAAAAGGATTCCTTCTACTACCGATCGAATGAGAGTTCTTTTGCCTGTATTCAAACTGATGTTAAAGAAAATCCCTCTTGCTTTTGGGTCTTCAAAGGGACAACGGTTTCCATGAAGCCATGGCGTAAAGATAACTCCGTGAGACCCAGGCTCTGTATCTTTAATCGAATCAAACATAAACTCAAATAAACTTTCATACACAGCATCAGGGCCATCGGTGATTTTCTTTTTTTCCAAATATAAATCAATTTCATCTAAAGCCAAGTGGTCTCTTACCCATTGTAAACATTTACCCGATGTTTCTTGTTCCCCAAAAAAATTATAAAAACCTTCTCGGGCTCCAACGATGGATGCGATCCTTGCTCCAATATCAACAGTTCTCTTTTTGGTTACGGTTGCTATCCATCCAGAAGTTCCTGCATAAATATGAGTGTCACCTTCGCTCACTGCCCCGGCTCCCACTCCAATGAGAGAGGCGTCACCACCACCACCAAACACTGCTATGTTTTCTTTGAGTCCTAAATACTCGGCAGCTTCTTTTGTAAGTCCTCCCACACGATCAGAGGAATTCACAATCTTTGGCAAATGATCCAAACGAACTCCGAACAATTTACATAAAAGAGGACTCCAATTTCCTTTTCCAACCCTTGAGTTATATAAAAAAGTAGCAAAGGCAGAATCTCTAGTCATCACAGCTTCGTTTGTAGAGCGTGCGATTAGATATTCCTTTACATCAAACCACCACTTCACTTTCGAAAATACTTCTGGTTCATTTTTTTCGACCCATTTGTATTTCCAAATGGGATCTTTCACGCTGGCAGCCACTGCTCCCGTGATCCAAAGAGATAACAAGAGTTTAATGGCATTGATCCCTTCAATTTTAAAACCGTGTACAATCCCTTGTTTCATTTCCCTTGTGGCCCTTTGGTCCATATAACTCATCGCCGGGCGTACGGCTTGAAACTTCGAATCGGTGAGCACAAGGCCCTGCATCTGCGAACAAAAGGAAATCCCTTGGATGGCGTCTGGATGGATTTTGGATTGGGTTAGAATTTGCGCCGTGGTGTCCTTCATCGATGACCACCAATCTTCCGGATTTTGTTCCGCACCCCCGTTTTCCAAAAGTTGGATCGAATATTCCTTTGTGGCGGACTGAACCAGCTCCAATGCCTGAGTCATCCGAAAGAGGCAGGTTTTGACTCCGGTTGTTCCTATATCATAGGTAAGTATGTATTCCGATTCCATGAAAACTCCAGCGAACTCACAAAAGACAGATAACCGCCGCAACCAGCAGTTTATCGTTTTTCTCTCAGAAAAAGAAAAAAGTGAGTGATCACTCACAAAGAATTAGAATCATCAGCTCCTATGGCAAATCATTTTCCTTCGGCATTTCTTCTTAAGAGAATTTATTCCGAACAAATGTTTGAAAGCAAAATCCATCGATTGTAAAATAGGGAGTCAAAATGAGCCAAAACCAACCAAAATTATATGTTTACCGTTGGGTCGTCCTGTTCGCATACATCGTCATCACTGCAACGATTTGTTTGCAATGGCTGACCTATGCTTCGATCGCACGCGATGCCAAAGAATTTTATCATGTAAGCCCCCTGCAAATTGATTTACTCTCTCTAGTATTCCTCGGTGTTTTTGTCATCATAGCCATTCCTGCTTCTTACGTGATTGATACCTACGGGATCAAAAAAGGAGTTGGGTTTGGAGCCATACTAACCGGTGTTTGCGGGTTACTCAAAGGAATTTATGCCGCCGATTATACAGTTGTCCTTATCTGCCAAATTGGCTTGGCCGTAGCACAACCGTTTTTACTGAATGCCGTCACAAAGATTAGTGTCTTGTGGTTTCCCATCCAAGAAAGAGCCACGGCCGTAGCCCTGGGAACTCTCGCACAATTTCTCGGAATCATTCTTGTGATGATCCTCACCCCCATCTTACTCCAATCGGGAAATTCCATTCCTGAGGTCATGATGATTTATGGTTTTGTTTCTGTGGCTTCCGCCATTCTTTTTCTTCTGCTCATCAAAGAAAAACCTCCGACTTCTCCAAGCACTCACGGCGAAGACCATGAACTCCCGTTCTTAGAAGGACTTCGTTTTCTATGGAAACAGAAGGATATGAGAAAAATCCTATTTTTATTTCTCATTGGCCTTGGAGTCTTCAATGCAGTCAGCACTTGTATTGATCAAATCTGCGAAATCAAAGGACTGAATATCGAAGAATCAGGGCTCGTGGGTGGAGTGATGCTCATCTCTGGAATCATTGGTGGGATCATCATTCCTCCGTTATCCGATAAATTACAAAAAAGAAAATCATTCCTCATCATTGCGATGGCTGGATTCTTAATAGGCCTTAGTTTATTTACCTTATTCCAAGGTTTTATTTTCCTACTCACAGGTTCTGTGATCATTGGATTTTTTCTACTCGGGATTGGTGCCCCTATCGGATTCCAATACTGCGCGGAGATCACATCCCCCGCACCAGAGTCCACTTCGCAAGGATTGTTACTTCTAGTTGGACAAGTATCAGGAATTTTATTTATCTTAGGATTAAACTTTTTTGGGATGATATCGTTTCTTTATATCCTTCTCATCTTGTCGCTGATTAATTTTGTGATGGTGTTTTGGTTAAAAGAATCACCGTTTATGGAAAGTTGATTGAGGAAATATTCGGCACACAGGTAGTCAATGGGAATTGCCCCCTGTGCCAGAATGAGGAGCGCAAAGATTCTTCGATCACAAACACTCTCTCATCACTTGAGCGACATCTTGACTGCTTTGTTAATACAAGCACTCATAGTTGGGAAAAGATAAGTATCACTGGTTGCTGCATAAGCACCTTTCGAATAAAAATCATCTCCTCCTGTAAATCCATCGGCAAACCGGAGACGATAATCTGAACGATCTTTTGATTCTGGGCTAATTTTAAAAAGTTTTATCTTCCTTCTGTCGCCTTTATAACTGAGTTCAAAGACTTGGGAAGAGATTTTCTTTACATCTAACATATAGAAGGTGCGGTCGAATAAAAATTTCAAAACAGCCTCACCTTTCTTGGTGTCAAGAGCAAGACATGCATACCGAGTGATTTGTCTGTTATCACTATGAGTGCCGACTAAATTCGCAAAAGTGGCAGTTTGAATGATAAAGTAATAAGCATCCATCTGGTAGGGTTGAAACGGTCCAGGGATAGGAGTGATATCGTCAATTTGGCCAAACGGTGCATTGAATTGGAATTCCCAACCCTCAGGCAGGTCAGGGTCAGGAGTCATTGTTTCTGCAACCGATTCTGTTATGAAGGTGAAAAAACAAATTACCAGTAACAAAACACCGAGAATGAGATGATTAAATTTTATCAATTTGTTTTAAAACCTCAGTGTATTCCCCACGTTCTTTATACCCAAGATAAAAATCTTCAGCACATAATGGTTTTCCTTCTTCCCCAGGGTATACTTCCAACACTTTTAACTGCAACACGATGATTGTTCCAGGCACATTTTCTGTAGATCCTACTGGTTTGTAGGCAGGCATTGGGTATACAATGTCAGCTTGGTTGGGAAACGAGACTTCAAAACTTTTTGTTTTTCTAAATTCATCATAAACATGATAACTCATTCCATTATTAATTTCATAGTATTGAGTCTCAAAAAAAGTAATCCTCAATTTTTTGATTCTTGCAAACTCATCCTGTATTTTCCCATCTACTTCACAATAGTTTTTAAATGCAAAATGATGAGTGTCCTGCATGTTCTGTACTTTATGTTTTGGGGAATATTTCGCACTCGAATCGACTTCTTGAATGGCATGAAACAGATATAAGGATTCTCCAACACCTTGGTTTTTGGAAACAAGCCACTTTCGTTTGTTTCCAAATTTTTGAATGTATTCGTCTCTGTTCTTACTTTTTAACATGGATTTAAAATTACCATCTATTACGTAGTAATTTACTGTAAAAAAATGTTGGTCTTTTGAAGATGCGATCGGGAAACCACAGGAGCAATTCTGGTTGTAATGATTTATATATTTTACAATCGAATTTAAATCTGCTTTTTCATCAGCGTGAAGACCTGATACCACAAAAACAAAAAATAAGATGTGAAAAATACCAAAAATGATTTGTTTAAATTTTATCAATTTGTTTCAAAACCTCTATATATTCCCCGCGCCATTTTTCACCTAGATAAAAATCCTCTGCACATAAGGGTTGGCCTTCTTTCCCTGAATATACCTCTAGAACTGTAAGTTTCATAAGGAATATATTGCCCCGCGAATTCTCCGTATGACCAACTGGTTTATATGCAGGCATCGGCTGCACAATACTTGCCTCATTAGGGAAAGAAATCTCAAATGACTCCGTTTTTTTAAATGGTGTCACCAGGGCATAACTCATCATATTATTTACGAGCTGATATTTGGATTCAAAAAAAGTAATCTTTAGTTTTTTGATACGAGCGAAGTCTTCACTTATCTTCCCGCCAACCTCGCAATAGTTTTTAAATGCAAAATTGTGTATATCTTGAATGTTTTTTACCTTAAATTCTGGTGAATAATCCCAAAATTCATTCACTTCTCGAAACTCATGGAATAGATACAGAGACTCACCTACGCCTTGGTTTTTCGAGACTAACCACTTACGTTTGTTACCCCATTTTTGAATTGCTTCTTGTCGAGATGAACTATTCAAAAGCATTTTAAAAAAGCCATCTTTCGCATAATAATTAACTGAATACAAATTTTGATCTTTTTCACTGGCATAAAGCAACGTACAAGAACAGTTTACGCCTTTTTCGTTAATATATTTTGTTATATGTTGAATATCTTTACGTTCATCAGCATCTAAATTGTAAATTGACAAGGCAAGAAAACAAGAAATCAAAATTTTCTTCATAGAATGATTGCACACATACTGCCGACAAACCGAACTTTAAAATCTTCCCCTGGATTAAGGAATCAGATTCATTGGAATGGTGAATGGATGGCAGTTCCTTTCACAATTGGTAAATCGAAAATAAATTAGAGTCAAATCTAAAATAGCAACTTTCAACTACTTAACGTATGCTTAATGCATATCACCACCGAGGTTAGAGAATAGATCTAGAATGGACTTGGCATTCCCAGGATGGAAAACGGGTTATATGAATGAAAACTTAGAACGAATCGTTCGTTTTGAATTATTTCTTAGAAGAGGATAGGTCACCTGTACCAAGTAGGAGGCCTGCCACACTGATATCTTCATCTAATTCTTCCCAGTGAATTCCAATCCCCCCTCCGCTAATTTCAAATCGATCCAGTTGTTCTTTCTTTGCTTTTCTTAATCGAGGAAAGAATGCAAGCGGTACGGATAAAGATCTACCATCATACAAAGAGATCCAAAGGTTATCGTCATCAAACCAAATTTTTTGTGCTTTTGCTTCAGAGATTAAAGAATTCATTCCATTTGCCCTCTATTAGATTTGAATTTATTTCTATTTCTTCTTCAATCCAATTTAATTCTTTAGATGTAAAGCCGTAATTATCAACTAAAATTGCGTTTGGTTTCATCCAAAATTTTGCAATTTTCTCACCCTTTCTTACGTGAATATGTAATGGCTCACGAGGGTTACCCTCGTTCGAAAAGAAGAAAAATTTATAACCATTCCTTTCAAATACCTTCGGCATATATCTATCAGAGAATAAATCAATCGTTTCTGCAACAACTAAACTGTCTAAATGTTTAGAGCAGCTAACTTACTTTTATAAAGAATAAAGCTCAAAGAAAAGTATTTATTTGCTGTTAAGCGGCACATCAAAAACAAATGACCCAATTTCTTTTATTTCAATTTACTGCGTTTGATGTCCTCAATAATTTCCGAAGTCACCTGAATCAAATGATTTTCAATTTGTTTCGTAAGCCGATCCAAATCACTAAAATCGGGATTTTCAATAAGGATCGTTTCCAAAATGGAATATTGTGGTTTGGTTGTTCTATTTTTATTCCACTTCGTGTTTTTAAAATACTCCCAATACCTTTCTTGGATGGGAATGGTTTGCCCCAAAAGCCAAACTTCAAATTGCATTTTTGGATGGTTTAACACAAGCCCCATCTTTAATTTTCTATCTTTCAAGAACTTGTTCGAATAATAGAAATAGGTATAGTCCATATAGCCTTGGAAAAGACTTCCAAAGGAATAACTTTTAGAGAGGTTTTTGGATAAAGTGGTGCCGAGTTTGGTTACGTATTTGACAAGACCTGCATATGCTTCTTGGATGTCTCCTATCTGGAGTTGTTTTTTGTATGCATTTACATAATCATTGAAGTCTTTCATAGGGCAACCTTCCGCTTCTCTTAATATTTATTTGTCACTGTTATCGCAGACAAGAATACAAAACACGCAAACGAATTATCACTTGTTATATGAAACTATACTGATCGATTAAATACTCTTCCAATTCCAAAAAATTTCGAACGAAGGGAATTTCCCCCGTTTGGAAATAAGAAGTGTGCCTATCGTCGTGTGCGATCCCGAGAAAATGAAATCCAAACTTACTCGCAGATTCATAATCGGCAGGAGAATCACCAATATAGATGATTTCCTCCTTATTCATATTTTCTTTTTTTAATAATGCAAAGATTGGTTCAAAAACATTTGGATTCGGTTTATGAACAGCAGTATGATCAGAGGTTTGGATCTGCAAAAATAAATTCGTATCAACTCGAAGCTCATTCAATTCACGAAGAACCACTTTTTCACTGGATGAAGTGACAATTCCAAATTTTACGAAGTTTTTATATTTATCGATAAAATCAAAAGCATTCAAATGAGGAATGTTTAAATCTTTCTTTGAAAATTCTATATAGATAGACCAAAGGTAATGAATGTCTGAAGAAAATCGCCCAAAGAGATTTAGCAAAAATTCTTCCGCAGGAAGTCCCCAAGCCGCATCGATTTCTTTCTCAGTGATTTTCGTTCCAAAGAGCTCTTCCGATAGTTTGTATATTGTTTGATAACGAGTCTTTCTTGTTTGCACTAAAGTATCATCGTAATCGAATAAAATAGCTTTTATCATAGCAATTCAGTGATTGTTTGATCCAAAATTCATTTAAGAGTTGATAGCCGAAAAGTTGGTTTCTTTCTCACCCACCCAGTGCCCTGCGGATGACTTTCATAACTCCCGCTACAACGTCTTCGTCCTTATCAAAAATATCTTCACCCAAATAGATCTTCATTCGTTCTTTATAATACACTGTGGAATAGGAAAACTGAAGTGTCATAAAAATATTATCGAGTAAAAAAGCAGACAAGTTGCTATCCACATCCGAACTTATCGTTCCTTCTTTTTTAGCAAGGTTAATCATTTCAATATAACATTTTGCAGATAATGATTCTAACTCACCTGACAAACGAGTGATGAGTTCATAATTACTTTCTGTTGTCATTTCATTGTAGAGGCGAATGATGTCTTGGTTGATCCGCGAATGGGTTTGGATGATACGAATGATTTTTTCAATTTTCCCAAACAAATCCAGATCCATAGAAAGAACAGACTCTAAGGTTTTTTCTAATTGGGTGATTCCATGATCCACAACGGTAAGAAAAAAATCTTCTTTGGTTTCAAAGTATTTATAGAGAGATCCAACGCTGATTCCGGCTTTTTGAGCAATGGTATTGGTATTGGCGCTCGTAAACCCGCGATTGGCGAATTCAGAAATGGCTGTCGATAAAATCCGATTTCTCTTTTCTTCGGAAATTCGTTCAAAACTATCATTAAAATGCTTCGTTACCATATCTATCCCCGTCCAATAAACGAAAAAGGCTGGATTTCTCCAGGAAATTTATGCAATTTTCCAAAGAATCCGTCAATCTCGATCAATTTTATGAATTCCTTCTTGACAATGAGTGATAACTCACTCATTGTCAAGAAAAAAGACCCGGAAGAGGAAAGATTATATGGCCCAAGGCTTTTCCATGAACGAATACCCGAACGTAGACCAGATCTACAAAGACCTAAGGAAATTAATTTCCCTTCCGATCCGCTCCATTCGTAAAGACGCGATGGAGGACATCATTCATAATTACTTCGATAAAAAATGCAGTAAGTCCAAAGCCATGATCACGAAGGCTTCGGAATACATTCCTGGCGGGGTCCAACACAATCTTTCCTTCAACCATCCATTCCCTCTTGTATTCACAGAAGCATCGGGTGCTTATCTCTATGATTTAGATGGAAACAAATATATCGATTTTTTACAAGCAGGTGGGCCCACCGTTCTCGGAAGTAATCCAAACATTGTTCGCAAAAAAGTCATCGAACTTCTCAATACAACAGGCCCTGTGACTGGTCTTTTTCATGAATACGAATATAAGTTAGCCGAAAAAATTGTAGAGTTAGTTCCTTCCGTCGAAATGTTTCGAATGCTTGGCTCGGGAACCGAAGCTTGTATGGCATCCATTCGTGTCGCAAGGCTTGCGACAAAGAAAAAGAACATCGTGAAGATGGGTGGCGCTTATCACGGTTGGAGTGATCAATTGGCTTATGGTCTTCGGATTCCTGGCACAAGACATTTCGAAGCCAATGGAGTTCCTAAATCCATTTTCAAATACACACAAGAATTTTATCCGAACGATTTGAACGCTTTAGAGTCGGTTCTCAAACGAAATCGTTTATTTGGTGGCACTGCTGCCGTTCTCATTGAACCAGTAGGACCAGAAAGTGGAACAAGACCTCTTGATCTCAATTTCAACAAAGGAGTGAGAGAACTTTGCGATAAGTATGGTGCCCTTCTGATTTTTGATGAAGTGGTGACTGCCTTCCGCATTGGTCTTAGCGGTGCCCAAGGTTATTTCGGTGTGGATCCTGATCTTACGATCTTCGGTAAAGTAGTGGCAGGTGGATATCCATCAGCTGGTGGACTTGGTGGTAAAAAAGAATACATGAAGTATGTCTCTGCTGGATTACAAACTGGCACCAAAAAGGCGTTAATCGGTGGAACGATGGCCGCAAACCCACTCAGTTCTGCTGCCGGTTACTTTACACTTTGTGAAATGGAAAAAACAGGAGCTCTTGAAAAATCAGGAAGGGCTGGTGACAGACTCACAAAAGGATTACAAAAACTAATCAAAAAGTATGACCTTCCTTTTGTTGCTTTCAACCAAGGTTCCATTTGCCACTTAGAAACCGTTGGAACGATGTTACTCGATATCAATATCAAGAAGTTCTGGACCATCAAAAAAACCATTGCCGAAGCACATAAAAGAAAACATGCGATGGAAGAAATGGGTGCGGCGTATATGTCGGAAGGTCTTGTGACTCTTGCAGGAAGTAGACTTTATACCAGTGCTTCCGATACAGATGCGGTGATTGATGATGCCCTCAAACGATTTGATCGTGTGTTCCAAAAAGTGGAAGGTGTGGCATAAAAAATTTGGTTTAAGAGTCGTAAAAGAAAATTTCAGTCTAATCGACTAACATTTCTTTTATGACTTTTTTAATTTTCTGAATGGTTTTAGAATCTGCTGTCCCTAGTTTTTGGACTAACCTGGATTTATCAACAGTTCTGATTTGGTCTAAAACGACAGAATCGTTTTTCCCCTGAAAGGTTAGCGCCACTCTTGTGGGATAACTTTTAGAAGCGGTTGTCATCGGCGCAATCATCACAGTTCCAATGAACTGATTCGTTTCATTAGGCGAGATCACAATACAAGGTCTAGATTTTTGAATTTCAATTCCAACGGTTGGATCTAAATTGATTAAGTATATTTCGTATTGTTTGATTACCATTCCCAATCCTGTGAATTCAAATCAATAGAATCTGGAATGAGTAACTCATCCTCGTTTCCTTTTGCCATCGCTTTGAATTGGTCTTCCCAACCCATTCGCGGTTTGCTTTTAACCGGCGTGATGATGATTTTATTGTCCTCTACCAGTAGATCGACTTCATCTTCTATCTGACATTCCGCTAAAACTGTTTTGGGAATTCGGATTCCTTTCGAATTTCCGATTTGTATGACTGCCGCTTTCATTGTAATTACAATGTAATCACACAAAAAAGATGTCAATGCGAATCCTAACCGAAATCCCCCTTAATTTCCGCCTACTCCCGAAAAGTACTTGTACATTTCGGATTTGCCGAGAGATTATGTCTCAAATCTCGACGAGGCCCGTACTATGCCTGAACCACTGCAAAAGATCATCGATAATCTCAAAGAGTTGTTAAACAAACTCGATAAAACCAAAAAAATGATTTTGGGTGGTGTGCTCGCCGTTGTGGTGGTGGCAGTCATCATCTTATCCAACGTCTCGTCACAACGAAACCGAGTGGTTCTCTTTAAGGATTTGGATTCCAAAGACTTTTCAGAAGTAACCAAAAAACTGGATGCTCTCGGTTATTCTTATGGGTCGAGTGAAACAAGTCTCATCACTGTTGATCCCGAACAAAGACAAGAGATCGTCACAAAACTTGCACAAGAAAATTTGATTCCTGCTGGTGTCACAGGTTGGGAATTATTCGACATCGAAAAATTTACAGAGACCCAATTCGACAAAGACATTAAAAAGTACAGAGCTCTCAAAGGTGCGATTGAAAAATCACTCAATACCTTAAGACCCATTGAAAGATCCGATGTCAACATTGCCATCCCCGAAGGAGATCTTTTTGAATCCAATTCCTATCCTGTCAAAGCCAGTGTGATTTTACACTTCAAACCTGGTGTGGAAGGAATGAGTAAAAAAGAAATCAAAGGGATTGTGAACTTAGTTGCACGTGCTGTTCCTAAGTTAAAACCAGAAAACGTAAGTGTTGCCGATCCCGATGGTAAAATCATTTCTGACTTTGAAGAAGATTTAGAAAAAGAAAGATTAGAACTTCGTATCGTCCAAGAAAAACTTAGAATTGAAGAAGAAGAACGAGTCAAAAGACTCATCGACATTCGCAATACCCTTCGTTGGTATTTGGGTGGTGAAGACCGTGTTGATATCACACGTTTTGAATATTCTTTCAATTGGGACCAAGAATCCTTAACAGAAAATGAAGTATTACCTGTGGTTGCGGAAGAAGATAACCCTGATACACCATATAACGAAAGAAAGTTGGTGGATGGATATTCCTTAAAAGTATCTTCCAAAGAAACAAAAGAATCTTTTAAGGGACGTGGATTCACTCCTGATGGCCCTGCTGGTACAGAACCAAACCTTCCTCCTGGATACAAAGACACAGACTACCAAAAAGCCGAATATTCCAAAGACGAAAATATCAATAACTACGAATTCAACAAACGTGTGAAAGATATCAAACGCCAACCTTGGAAAATTGAAAAGATTGGACTCTCTGTTGTTGTAGATGGTGTTTGGGAACGAAAAGAAAGAGAAGATGGAATGGGATATGATAGAAAGTACATTCCAGTTGCAGAAGGGGATCTAAAACTCGTTCGTAAAAACTTAGAAGCAGCGATTGGTTATACAAGATCACGTGGTGACCAAATCAGTGTCATTACCATTCCTAAAGATAGAACGGAACAGTTCCGTGCCGAAGATGAAGAGTTTCAAAAACAAAGAGCCATCCGCAATATGGTGATTGCTTCCCTTGTAATTCTTATTTTACTTATCCTTGCGATCTTAGTTTACCGTGCGATCAAAAAAGAAATCGCAAGAAGAAGAAGACTCAGAGAAGAAGAACTTGCTGCTCAACAACAAATGATGAGAGAAGCGGCTCTTCGAGTGATGGACGAAGGGGGAGCGGAAGTCGAACTCTCCCTCGACGAAAAACTAAGACGCGAACTTTTAGAAAACGCAATCAACTTGGCAAAAGAAAAACCAGAAGATGTGGCACAGCTACTACGCACTTGGCTTGCCGAGGAAGAACAAACTTAAAACACTAAACTTCGCTCTTCCAACGAATATTGGCACCATGAGAGATCCGGGAATACACTTCCCGGAAATACTGATTCGGTGCCTTCCCATCAGGGTCTTGCGAATAACGAGGCCTTAGGCGGTGAACAAAATACATATCCAACTCACCTTTATTTTTTCCGTGAATCTTCCCTCTGTATTCCGTAACAAAAAAATACTTCACTAACTCATAGGTTTCTTTAGAAACATTGATCTTTCCTGTTTCCCCACCGGACTCCATTCGCGAAGCCGTATTGACCGTATCTCCCCAAATGTCATAAGCAAACTTAAATCGTCCCACAACTCCTGCCACCACGGGGCCAGTATGAAGGCCAAGTCTCAGTTCCCAAAATGGTAGGTTTAGAGCCGTTTTGATTTCTTTTAACTGGTTCATAAAACTTTGCACTTCTAATGCCGCCAAACAAGCGTCAATGGCACTGGTTCTATTTTCTACAGGAAGTCCACCGGCACACATATAACTGTCACCAATGGTTTTTAATTTTTCTAAATTGTTTCTAAGAATGATTTCATCGAACTGAGTGAAACAGGCATCGAGTTCCTCAATCAGACTTTGTTCATCCATACCTTCGGCAACCTTAGTGAATCCTTTAAAGTCAGTAAAAAGGACTGTTACGTTTTCGATTCGAGAAGGTGTCACACTTCCCTTTTGTTTGAGTTCTTGAGCTACCTTATAAGGCAAAATGTTGAGAAGTAATTTTTCGGATTCCTCCATTGCCTCTTCTGCTTTATCCTGAGCAATGAGAGCTTTTTCTCTTTCTTCATCTGCCTTTTGTTTCTCCAAATCCAATAGGAAATAACTGATATCAAGTTCTTCTGCCAAAGGACGAGACATGATGTAAACCACTAAGTAATTAAACAAAACGAGTGGCAAAACAATCATTGTTAAATGAAATGCCGATTCTCCCACTCCATATTGTTCACGGATGAGAGGGAAATATAGTATCGCAGCAATGGCCATGGTAATGAGACCTAAGTTGGCAAGTCTTTGACTGAGTTGGATGGTTCTTCCTTCCAATGACAATGCACCATGTCGGAGCACCGCATAACCAAGTAAAAATGCCGGAATGAATTGAAAGTCCGCAATTGGATAAATTGGGAAACCATGGCTCGGCAAAAGGGCCGCTAATAACAAAGCAGCGGACAATAAAAAAGATCCTATGATCCATTTAGATGCAAAGTTGATATAACCTTTGTTTCTTAAAAAAGTCACAAGCACCAAAATTAAAGCAATGGCACCATTCATACCAACGAGTAACTCAGCGGGACCACCATGATGGACTCTCGACCAAGGATAATCAAAATATCCTACAAATAAATAAGGAGAAGGAGCAAGAATCGCTGCACTCACACAAAGAAAATCAATCCCTTGCACCCATTTTGGAGATTTTTGACCGATGGCTTCAAATACCAAACGCACCATGATACTTGGAGCAAAGGCAAAAGCGACAAAGGTCATTTGCGAAATGCGAAGTTGCACAACATAAGATATATTTAGTTTTAAAGGAACCGACTGAATGACATAAAATCCAGTAAGGATGAGAGCAAAGGCACAAAGTTGATTGATCCTTGCTGAGGGATTGGCACCGGCCACAATGATAGAAAGGAACACGGCACCAAACACTGATATAACGGGAGGAATCCCCCAAGGATACCATTTTGCCGATTCATAAGCATCGGGTGAAAGTCCAAAAGAGACACCAAAAGAAATAAAGATTAAAACAAAAGAGAGAAGTGCAAATAAAAAGTAAAACATCCCATTCTTCTGGAATAGAAGTTCGTTCACATCAAAAAAGTCAGAACGAAAAACACCGTATGCCACAAGTAACATTGGAATGAATAAAAAGAATCCACCCGGATAAACTTTGAACCCAAGGATACTGGGTGCATTCATCGTTGTGAGTAAAAAAAGTAAATTCACTCCATGGAATAATGTAAGATGGTAATGTTTACGAATGTATTGGTAATGTTTGATAAACGAAGGTAAAATTAAAAAGAAATACCCTAATGGTGCTAAAATTCCCCAAGGCCGAACAAAAGAACTTCCTCTTGGATACTTCCCAAAAGTGAATTCGAAAACAGTGGTTTCAAATCCTTTCCCAATCAGAACACCAAAATACAAAACAAAACTTGCAAACCAACAAAGATAAGAATAATACAATAACAACTTACTTTGTTTGCCTGTCATATGATAGGCCAAATAAAATGCTGTTGGGGCTAATGGGGCGACAAGAAAGTATAGTAGATCATTCCAAAAAACTAATGTATTTACATCCTGAATCCAAGCTCTTGTTGTTAACACAAGCCCAACAGATCCAAAACTAATAAAAGAAATGGTAAGGTTTAAATGAAAAAATTTAGTATCAACCTCTGCTTTGCGAAATTTTTGGAAGGCAAAGTAACTTAAAAAAACTCCAACAAAAAAAGTAAGGATCCCCGGCGCTCCATAAGGGATCTGATGCCAAAAATATTCCCAATCGGATATGGTTCCTTCAGGTTTTATAAAATAAATGAGAGGGTATGATTCCATCTCTTTAAAGATCGGCTTTCGGGAAATCAGAAAGTAGCAAATTCTTCTATTTGACTCACTTCCTCTTTTATTGTGCTATGTCGGATATGGTGGATCTAAACTTTCCAAAAAAGAACGCAACAGAATGGTTGGCAGCTGGCAAATTTTTCGAATATAAGAAGTTTCAAATCTTCTTTATCCAAGAAGGACGAGGACAAAACTTAATCCTATTGCATGGATTCCCTACTTCCTCTTGGGACTATTCCAAAATTTTTAATGGCCTTTCCCGTTACTTCAATACAATCGCAATTGATTTTTTAGGATTCGGATATTCTTCCAAACCAAAAAAACATAAATACACACTCATTGAACAAACAGATATTATAGAAAACTTTATCGAAAAGAATGCACTACGAAGAGTGAAATTTGTTTTTCATGATTATGCAGTGAGTGTGGGCCAAGAAATTTTAGCAAGGCACTTAGAACGCGCGGATCGTAAGTATGAAATTGATGGAGCTGTATTTATGAATGGAGGACTTTTCCCCCATCTCCACAGACCTACATTCAAACAAAAACTTCTCGCAACACCAATCTTAGGTGCTATTCTTTCAAAGTTTTATGATGAAAAAAAGTTTGGAGTGGCTTTTGCACAAGTATTTGGAAAAAACACAAAACCAAACGACAAAGAAATTTCTGTACTTTGGAAACTCATCACTTATCCCAATAAAGTTTTAATCCCTCATAAACTTCTGAAATACATTAAAGAAAGAAGGTTACATGGGGAACGATGGAAAAATGCCCTCTTACAAACAGAAGTTCCCCTCCTTTTTATCAATGGAGCGGAGGATCCAGTAAGTGGTCGTCACCTAGCAGATGAAATTGAAAAACTTCCAATCAAAAACAAAAAACTGATTCGTTGGGAAACAATTGGACATTATCCTCAATGGGAAAACCCAGAAGAGAGTTTTAAAGAAATCTACGAGTTTTTAAAATAAAACTTAAGACCTGTCGGAAGGAACATTACCCGGGCCATCCATTCCGGTTCCATCATCAGTGGGGTCGGAATCTGGGTTTTGTTGTTCTTTCACTTTATAACGAATTTCAATTTTCTCAGGACTGATTTGTAAAATCTCAATCCCTTTTAAATCTTTACTTTTGATGATCCGAACTTTGGCAACTTGCGGCTGTAATTCGGGAATGATTTTATTTTTGACAGGATCAAAGATATAATTACAAGGAACTTGGGCAGTAATTCCCGTAAGAATCTGCGCCGACCGAATGGGTTTGAGAGAAAAATAACGGATGGCAACTTGTTCTTCAGAAAGTTCTGCATCTAACCTAACATCTGAACCCGAACAAACAATAGGAATCCCTGCGGCAGTCTGTTCTCCTGTTTTATACGACAAAGGAATGATATTTACATTCACAGTGACATCCCGGGATCCAAGAACACTCACACCTTTGGGAAGTTCTGGAATTCGAACCGTTTTTGCAAATGGTTCCTTTTTATCCATAAGTGAAATTTCAGGCAAAATTACTTTGGTAATTTTTTCCAAATCCTGCGGTTTTCCACTGAGTGTAATTTTCTGAGGACTCACAATTTGAGTCAACTTTTCAAAGTTAGCTGGCGGTGCTCCTTCAAAAACAACTTCTAATGGAACTACTTTTAATCCACGAGATTCAATTTCAACAGGTACAGTTTTTTTAAGTTTGGTAACCTTAACTCCACTCGGAACCCCAACAATTTTTTTAATTGGAACTTCTGTCACTCCGAGTTGAACATCTTCTGGATCAATCACAGCTTTCATAAACTGTGAATAATAATTTACAACGTCTTTCAAACCTTCCACACGAATAGGAATGGTTTTTTCTGGGTTTTTAGAATAGTTTAAATTACCGGATAACTTTGGATAGTCGACAGGAACGTTAATTGTTTTAATCAAAACCTTCGAATTCTGGAGGTTTACGTAAAAAATACTAGCAATGATCAAAGAAACTAATTTTGCCTTCCAGTTTCTGGAAATTTTCCCAAGTAACTTTAAAATCATATACTGACACCCGTATCTTTCTCTTTGGGTTTACGAAGAGATTCATCTTTTGACCTTCGGGTTCCAGTCATTAGGCTACTGACAAGTGCTTTGAGTTCGAGAGGTTTTACCGGATGTAACATTTCCCCTTCATAACAAATAGTAATATCACCTGTTTCTTCAGACGTTACGATGATGATGGCATCTGTTTCTTCCGAAAGCCCCAAAGCGGATCTATGCCTTGCACCGAGTGTTGCAATTTCCACCGAACTACTCATTGGTAGATAAGAGGCCGCACAAACAATTCGGTTTTGTTCTATGATCACAGCTCCATCGTGTAGAGGTGAATTTTTAAAAAAGATAGTTTGTAAAACTTCAGATGTCACTTGTGCATCCATTGGCACAGCGTTTTCAGAGATATCTTTTAAACTAATGTCTTTGACAAGTACGATGATGGATCCTGTTTTTTCTTGTGACATGACCCGAACTGCTTCGACAATAGGATCAAGATCAAAAGTAGGTTTCAGAAAGAACAATCGAAGTAGGCGAATGCGTGCTAAATCGCCGGTCAAACGACGAAGTTCCGGTTGCAAAAGGACAATGATCGCAAAAACTAAAGCTGGACGAATGTTCGTTAGGATCCACTCCAGAAGTTCAAAACCTAAATACTCGGCAAGGCTTCCGGAAATCCAAATGATTCCCACACCTAGTAAAAGTTGAATCCCTCGTGTTCTACGAAGTGTTGTATAAGTTTTATAAATTAAAAATGCGACGATTAAAACATCTAAAGATATGGAGATATAATTTTTACTCCATGGAATGATGTATAATCCTCGAAAAAAATCCAATTTATAATCCTAACACATCAAACATATTATAAAGACCTTTGGATTTTCCGTGCAAAAATTCGGCAGCTTTTACAGCACCAGTGGCAAAGGTTTTACGATCTTGAGCCTTGTGTGTGATTTCAATTCGTTCTTCTGCACTTAAAAAATATACGGTATGTTCACCAACCACTTCGCCAGCTCGCATTGTATGCATAGCGATTTCTTTTTGGTCTCTTTCGGAATACATTCCATGACGACCGTAAATGACATTTTCTTCCGAACGTTTAGTTGCATTCAAAAGAACCTCTTTTAAATACATAGCCGTTCCCGAAGGTGCATCTTTTTTATGACGATGATGGATATCGAGAACTTCGATATCAAAGTCTTCATCTAAAACTTTTGCTGCGATCTCTGTTAATTTAAAGAGCAGATTCACACCAACCGACATGTTGGGGGAAAATACAATCGGGATGGAGGTTGCGGCCGATTGGATGAGAGCCTTATCCGAATCAGTAAGTCCCGTGGTTCCAATCACCAATGGTTTTTTATTGGCTAAGGCAGAATTCAAAATGGATTCAAATCCAGTATGGGTACTGAAATCAATGAGGACATCAGAAGTCTCACATGCTTTCTGTAAGTCGGTCGAAAGTAAAATTCCCGTTTCTTTGATGCCGGCATGATTTCCCGAATCAAATCCTGCATACACGGCACCTTCTCTCACGACAGCAGCACTTAACTCTGATTTTTTGGAAAGGGAAAGGACTTGGATGATGGCCTTCCCCATCCTTCCCCCAGCGCCGATGACACCAACTTTGATTTTAGACAATGCCTTCCTCTTTGAGTTGGAATACTGTTTTTTTGAAAGCATCTGCAGGAGAACCTTCGGACAAAGAAGTCATTGGAAGACGAAGTTCATTTTCACAATACCCAAACCAACTCATGGCCGCTTTGATGGGGATGGGATTGGTTTCAATGAAGGCATTGATAAACACAGGAAGGAGTTTGTAATAAATCTTTTTAGATGCTTCTAGGTCACCGCGTAAGTATAGTGAGACCATATCCACACAAGCGCGTGGAAAAAGATTGGAGACTACAGAAACAACTCCCCTGCCACCAATGGATAAAACTGGCAAAGTTAGGTTATCATCACCAGACAACAAATCAAAGTCAGACGGTGTAGCGGCAATGACCTTTGCCATTTGACCCAAATCACCAGTTGCTTCTTTGATGGCGGCGATTTGTGGGTGAGCCGAAAGCCTTGCTACCGTCTCAGGAAGTAAATTCACATTGGTTCTTCCTGGAATGTTGTACAATATCACCGGTTTGGAAGATACATTAGCAATTTCTGTAAAATGACGAAACATCCCTTCCTGAGTGGGTTTGTTGTAATAAGGATTCACGGAAAGAATTCCATCCACTCCATCCGCGCAAGCAGACTCAGTGAGTTCAATGGCCTCTTTTGTGGAATTAGAGCCAGTGCCTGCAATGACTTGGATTTTTCCGGCGACAACTTTTACGGTCTTTTGGATGAGTTCCTTATGTTCCTCGTAAGAAAGGGTAGGAGATTCTCCCGTTGTCCCACAAGGAACCACACCCGCCACGCCGGAGCGGATCTGGTTTTCTAGGATTTTAAAATAACTATCATAATCGATTTTCCCCTGGCGGAAGGGGGTGATGACCGCGGTATAAACGCCCTGAAACATAAATTAAACATCGAAGAGGGACGGAATTTTGCAATAAAAAACTGCCAAAACACCCCTAACCCATAAACTTTACGAAAATGGTCTCTTTTTTACCTCTTATGATTGCCATTCTCGCGATTCTTAGCCTCATTTTACATTCATTCTATGTCTATTCCCGTTTTGGGGTCAAAGATGTGCCAAACGAACGAAGTCTGCACGACGTGGTCACGAAAAAATCTGGGGGCATGTTTTTTATCCCTCTGTTTCTAATCGCGACTCTTTTTCTCCTCTTTTGCCCGCAAATGGGAGAACTTCTCCCCCTTCCCGCAGATCCAATCCAAAGAATGGACATATATCTTTTGTTAGCTGGCATTTTTCTTTTTTGTATCCTAGGACTCATCGATGATTTGTATCATCTCAGCCCCAAACTTCGATTGTTCTTGGAACTAACCTTAGTGGCCGTTTTTCTTTATTGGACCAATTCAGAGATCACGTATTTTCATTTGGCTTCCATTCCGAAGTTCATACAAATAATGGGTCTTACTATCTTTCTCGTATTTGCAGTGAACCTCGTAAACTTTATGGATGGAATGGATTGGTATTTGGTCACAACCATCTTTTTATCTTATTTTTCTTTGGCCTTTATTTTCCCCAATTTTTTCGCAGTGGGAAACTTTGGTTATAGTTTTTATCTGATTCTTTTTGTTTCCATGTTCGGATTTATATTTTATAATTTTCCAAAAGCAAAACTATTTATGGGAGATAGTGGGTCATTGGCCTTAGGATTTTTTGTAATGGCATTACCTTTGTTTGTTGGGAAATGGACGGAACCAAAATCGGAAGTTTGGGATGCCACATATTATTTTTATCTATTCCCTTATTTCTGGTTGGATGGAATTTTTATTCTCATCAAACGATTTTTCCAAAAGAAACATTTATTCTCAGCACATCGGGAACATCTCTACCAAAGGATCACTGAAACCAAGTTAGGAAAAATTGGGTCATTAGGTATTTTTTCAACCCTCAACTTCACCTTAGTTTGTTTCCATTTTGTATTAAAAACCTATGGTGTTCCCAACAGTTTGATTCTTCTCCTTCTCTTTTTGTTTTCTGCCTTTAGTTATGGTATCCTCTGGATCTTTGTACCCAGAAAAAACCTTGCATAAAGTCTTCGGACTCCCATCCTTTCCTTTATGCCTCTATCGAAAAAAGAAATTTTATTCTGCCTTCTCAATGGCTTTCTCATCGGGATTGCCAACCTCATTCCCGGTGTTTCCGGAGGGACTTTTGCACTCATCCTCGGGTTATATGACAGGCTCATCACTGCCATCACTTCTCTAAACCTAGATACCATCAAAGTTTCACTCGCATTAGTGTTTGGATTTTGGAAAGAAGATGTAAGACAACGTTTTGCAGCAGAAATGAAACGAATCGATTTTTGGTTCCTTGTGTTCCTGGGAATTGGTCTTTTACTTTCTGTGATCTCTGGTGCGAAACTCATTCAGTTTTTACTCCAAAACCATCCACAAGCAACACTTGCACTTTTTATTGGACTGATCTTCCCTTCCCTAGCCGTTCCTTACAAACTCATCGAAAAACATAGTTTCTTTGTATGGTTATTTCTCATTCCGGGAATCCTCCTTACCATTGTTCCTAGTTTCTTTATGGGAGATACAACAGGTTCTGAAAATCCTTTGATTGCATTTTTAACAGGAGCCATTGCGATTTCAGCCATGATTCTTCCCGGAATCTCGGGATCCTACATCATGCTTGTGTTAGGTGAATATCAGATTGTGATTGGAAAACTTTCTACCATCCTCGAACCAAGTTCTATTGTTTTCCTCGGAGCTTTTGCGATTGGATGTTTACTGGGACTTCTTATTTTCACTCATTTTGTAAAATGGTTATTTGTAAAATATAAGTCGCACACAATGACTTTCCTCCTTGGCCTCATCCTCGGATCATTTTTTATCCTTTGGCCTTTCAAAGATTATGCAAATGGTCAATCCATTGTTGGTAGATCAGGCGAAGTGAAACGAGACATCCAAATTGCGACGGCAAAGAATGTTTTGCCTAAAGATTTTGAAGAAGCACAAATCCCACTCGCAGCCCTTGTTTTTGGACTGGTTCTTGGATTTGGTCTGAACAAATTGGAATCCTTACAAGAGAAAAAGTAACCCCTTCCCAATCATTTCCTTCCTTTTTTAAGTCTGGATATTACAGTCCAGACTTCTTCTCTCTTTCAAAATCATAGCAAACAATACCCTTAGTAGATTCTTTCTATCGCAGATATTAAAACAGTTGTTAGATGAAGAAATTAGTTCTCGTGAAGAAAGGAATCACTGCCAAAGAGCTGGGTTCAGAGTAAAACTTGAATTCGGGGGATGTGATGGGAATGCGAGAGAGGAAAACCGGGGAAAACTCCCCGGTCCATTTTAAATTTTAAACAAAGAATACGAAAGTTATTAGGATAAACACAGGAACTAAAATTCCCATAGAGTATGCTAAGTATCCACCAAAGGATGGCATCTTTACTTTGTTTTCTTCGGCAACGGATTTCACCATAAAGTTAGGAGCGTTACCGATATAAGTATTCGCACCCATAAACACCGCACCAACAGAAATGGCTTTTAGAATTTCTTCCGCTTGGACATTTCCAATGAATTGGCCGAGAGTGAGAGGGCTTGCTGCACCCGCTGGAGTGAGAAGTCCAGAAGCTAACGAACCAAAGGTGAGGTAAGTTGGCGCATTGTCTAAGACAGAAGAGAAAGCTCCTGTTGCAATAAAAAACTGCCAAGGTTGAGTAACCCCAAGTTCCTTACCATGTGCTTCGAGAAGTACAAGAGCCGGAATCATCGTAATGAAAATACCGATGAAAAGGTATGCCACTTCTTGGATTGGATGAAGGGTAAAGTTGTTAAACTTTCGGTCTTCTTCTTTGGAAGTAAACTTAGAAAGACCAATGAGAACCAGTAATACTGCTTCACGGATAAATCCAAGAGTTGGAGTATTGTTGATTTCTGGAATGTAGTTACTGTTTAAAAATGCAACTGCAAGAATCACACCGAGTAACCAAATGAAGTTCACTTGACCACCAATAGAAAAAGGAGTAGCGAGTTTATCGTCTTTCTTTAGATCTTTTTTGGTTTCTTTTTTATAGGCGATCGTATCCCAAACGAAATACACAACAAGTAAAATAGAAACTGCCACGAGCATCTCAGGTAATAACTTAAATGTCCAAGTGAAAGGAACTCCTTTCAAATAACCAAGGAAAAGTGGAGGGTCACCGAGTGGTGTTAAAGATCCACCAATGTTAGAAACAAGGAAGATAAAAAACACAACTGTGTGAACCACATGTTTTCTTTCGCTATTTGTTTTTAACAAAGGACGAATGAGTAACATGGAAGCACCTGTAGTTCCAATAAAAGAAGCAAGACCAGCACCAATTAACAAATACAATGTGTTATTGAGTGGTGTTGCATGAATATCACCCTTGATTACAATCCCACCGGAAATATAAAACAAAGATCCGAGTAAAATGATAAAAGGGATATAATCAAAGAAAACTGTATGAACAATATTATGGCTATAACCATAAACAAGAAGAACCACAAAAGAAATGGCTCCCAGTCCCACAGCAAGGATCAATTTGTTATTATTGTCTTCCCACCAATGAGAAGTTTTGTGAGAGGCAACCGGCAAGATTGCAATGGAAAGTAAAATGGCAACAAAAGGTAAGACCGTCCAATACGGTAATTCCTGATGTACTGATTCGCCGTGAGACGAATGTCCTGTTTCTTCCTGAGTGGTTGTTGGCGTCGGAACCGGAGTCGGGTCTTCCGCAAATAAACCCGCTGTTGTCACTGACAAACAAACCAGGAATACTATCGTTGTGAGAAGCTTCTTCAACATGCTCACCATCCTATTTTTTTTAGGACAGCTTACCTAAAATAGAAACCTCGTGGAACTAAAAAAACCGAGATTCACCAATTTTTAAAGGAACGAATTGTCCTTCGGAGATTCCCGATCGTTTTATCTCCTCTTTAGTGCGGGGCACAGGAGAATCAAGGGGCTCATCCGAGAGAACAAAGGTCATATAATGCATAGGAATCAAATATTTAGCCTTTAGGTCGACAAAGGCCTGCACTGTTTCCTTGGGATCCACGTGTACGGGCTGCATCATCCACCGAGGTTCAGTGGCACCCACCGGTAAAATCGCCACATCGATCGACCCAAACTTCTCACCAATTTCACGAAAATGGGTGTAGTATCCGGTATCTCCCCCGAAGTAGACTTTTTCCTTTTTCCCCGAAATGAGATAACTTCCCCATAAAGTTTCGTTCCGATCAAACAAACCCCGCCCGCTAAAATGTTGGGTAGGAGTGAAGGTGATATTCAGTCCGAAAGCTTTTGTTTCATCCCACCAATCCATCTCCAACACATTTTTCAAACCTTCACCTAACAACAATTTTTTGTTACCAAGCCCAGTGAGAACCAGGGGATGAAACTTTTCTTCAAGTTGCCGGAGTGTAGGTAAATCTGTATGGTCATAGTGGTTATGCGATAAAATCACAATGTCTATCTTGGGAAGGTCTTCAATTTTGATTCCGGGAGGGGTATAACGTTTCGGGCCAACAAAACTAACCGGGGAACATCTTTCACTCCAAATGGGATCGGACAGAATGTTCACTCCATCGATTTGGATGAGGGTTGTGGCATGTCCCACCCAAGTGACTGAAAGTTTGGATGGATTGTTCTTCAATTCCACACCGTCATTTCCAACAACGGGAAACGGGGGATAGTCGGCCGGATCCAAACTATTGGGCAGTCGGAACCTTTGGAATTGCCAAACGATTACATTCCACAGGCCTTTGGTTTCGAAGGTTGGGTTTGGATTTTTATATCCGCTCTCTGTGTGATGGGATTTGCGAACACTCACATCGGTAAAACAAGAGAGGGAAAAAAAGAAGACTAACAAAAGGAAAGATAGGAACTTCACGAGGATTAGACAGAAACAAACTTCCGGTGTTTGGAATTTTCGATTGCGTTTTTTAGAATTAGGAACGATCCTTCTTATACTATGTTTAGGTATGATGAGACAAAAGATCTAATGATTGCCTATGCAAAATGGCGAGATACTGTAGATCGTACGGAAGGGAGCGAAACTGTCTTTGGGGCCAATGCCGAAGTTTCGGAAATTGCACGTGACCTAAGGGAAGATGCAGAATTCGAACTCAGGATTCTCATCCAAGATTTAAAAAAACAAAATCCTGCCGCCATCAAAGAATGGGTGGAACTCACCAAACAGTATTTAAACACAATGGAAACTTCTATTCCAGAAGAACAAATCCAAAGACGAAAACAAATTGCACGCGATTGGAAATATTCCCGCTCACCCTTAGGCATTTCCGTACGTTACCCTCATCCTTCCCAATATTGGGGAAGTGGGATAGGAGTTCTTGGTCCCGATTTAGACTGGTAAGATTTTTTAGTCCTACAAATCCTATCACCAATGGATTCAATCTTCTTTATTCTCTCCAAACTTGGCACCATCTTACTGTATCCTCTTCCTGTTTTTTTTCTTTTGGCACTTCTTTTGATCTTTAAAACAAAATCAGGGCATGGGAAATACAGACTCTTTCAGATTATTTTGTTTTTATATTTGGCTTCCAATGCTTTTATTTCCAACTTTCTAGTCCAAACTCTAGAAAAAGATTACCCACCCGTAAACATTGCAGAACTTCCCAAATCAGACGTTGCGATTGTGTTAGGTGGAATGATCCAAACCATTTCAGCTCACCCCGGTAGACCCGAACTATCTGACTCGGCTGACAGACTAACAGACGCTGTGCGAATGTACAAAGCAGGAAAAGTAAAAAAAATTCTATTTACTGGTGGATCCGGTCTTCTCTTTGCCAATACATACCGCGAAGCAGACCTTGCCAAAGAATTGTTTTTGGATTTAGGAGTTCCTGAAAAAGACCTAATCTGGGAAAATAATTCGCGAAACACTTATGAGAATGCTGTTGAAACAAAAAAGATTCTCCAGGATAAAAAGATAGAATCCGCGATCCTTGTGACTTCTGCATTCCATATGAAACGTGCGGCCGGTTGTTTTCAAAAACAAAGTATTTCTTTTGTGGTTTATCCCACCGACTACAGAGCCACAGACCTACAATCAGGGGCATTTGAACTTTACATTCCTTCTGCGGGATTTTTAGACCAAACCTCTATGGCCATCAAAGAATGGGTAGGATACTTCGTATATCGTGCCAAATCCTATTTATAACGTTTCCAAATCTGCGCGTTTTTTAAGACCTTTTTGTTTGACCGAAACCTGCAATCAGAGAGGCTAGAGGAAAGACGGGAATCCGTCTAAAGAATGAACTATGAATCGTAAGTTTTTAACTCTTTTGTTTCTCATCGGACTCTCTCTGGGAGGAATCGCTTTTTTCTCCTCCCAAGAAACCTCTTACCTTCTTTTGGATGCGTCGGAACTGGCAGCAAACCCCACAAAATATTCAGACCAAAACCTTCGCGTGCGAGGATTTGTTCGGATCGGGAGCCTTGTTCGCGAAGGAAAAAAAGCCAAATTTGATTTGGAACTGAATGATCAAATCATCCCCGTGTTTTTCACAGGAGCCACTCTTTTGCCAGATGCTTTTAAAGAAGGCGCAAGGGCTCGCGTGGATGGAAAGTTAGATCACGGAGTTCTTGTTGCGAGTCACGTAGAAGCAAAATGTGCCTCCAAATATGAAGCGGGATATGCTGAGGAACAATGAACAATTTAGGAACCATCCTTCTCGCATCTTCTCTCGCCATTTTAATTTTTTCCGCATTACAAACCATCTACGGAATCTACAAACAAGAAAGAAAAGCCGTTGAACTAGGCCGCCTGGCTCTGATGACAAATCCTTTTGTCATCATCCTGACTTTTACAGTTTTACTCACACAGCTTGTAAGATCAGACTATAGCAATTATTATGTGGTCATGCATTCCAGCGAACACCTCCCGCTGTTTTATAAAATGACATCCATCTGGTCGGGATCTTCTGGAAGTTTGTTATTTTGGAATTTGATTCTAAACGTTTTTACTTTTATTGTTTTATGGCAAACTCGTAAGTCCATCGAAGATAGAATCCCGATGATGAATCTTATCCTTGCGGTTCTTTCTGGATTTTTTTCTTTCCTCGCTGTTTTTTATGGAGATGCACAACCATTCCGTGAATTTGTTCCGGAAGCGGCGGCGGGTCGTGGACTCAATCCCCTCCTCCAACATTGGGCGATGATCATCCATCCACCAATTCTTTATATTGGTTATGTGAGTATCTCTATTCCTTTTGCTATTGCGATGTCTGCTCTTGTGTCGGGACAACTCTCTGAAGATTGGATGAAGTTCATTCGTAAATGGACTTTGTTTTCTTGGTTCTTTCTCGGAACAGGGATTTTACTCGGGTCCAAGTGGGCCTATGAAGAGTTAGGTTGGGGTGGATACTGGGCTTGGGATCCGGTAGAAAATGCGTCGCTTATGCCATGGTTACTGACCAGTGCTTTTGTACATTCAGTTGTGATCCAAGAACGTCGAGGGATGTTAAAGTTCTGGAATATGTTACTTGTGATCTTAGCTTTTCATTTTAGTTTGCTTGGAACTTGGATCACACGTTCTGGAGTTTTGGAAGGCCCTCATAGTTTTTCTAAATCAACCATTGGAACTCCTTTTATCATTTATATCATTGCTAGTTTTCTATTTTTCACAGGATTTGTGATTTATAGAAGAAAACACCTAACACCAGAAAGAAACTTAGAAGCCATCACTTCCAAAGAAGGAAGTTTTCTTTTAAATAACTTTTTACTGGTTCTTTCGACCGCAGCCATTTTGCTCGGTGTCTTTTCTCCTCTTTTATACGGAAAAGAATTCAAAGCGCCGTGGTTTAATTCTTGGGGAGTTCCTGCTGGAATATTTCTTTTACTCCTAATGGGGGCCGCACCACTCCTTGCTTGGAGAAAGGGAGCGGGAGCTGTATTTTTTTCCACACTTCTCAAACCCTTTATCGCCGGACTTGTCGGCGGTGGACTTTATATTCTTTTTTATTCACAAAACTTTACCAAACCAGACAGTAAGTATGGAGATGTTTTAGCTGAGGTTTATTCGGTTCTGACGGTTACGATTGGTGTCTTTACCATTTCAGGCATCATCCAAGAATACTATCGTGGGATCCGAGCACGAAGAGAAGAATTCCAAAACGAAAATATCGTGATTGCTGGATACCGAATGTTACTCAAAAACAAACGGCGGTATGGTGGGTATTTAGTACATTTTTCACTGGTTCTTATTTTTATTGGTTATGCAGGGAATGCATTTAAAATCAATACATCGGTTCGTTTCTTTTACGAACTCCAACCACCAACTTCAGAAGAGATTGTTTACCAATCGATCGACAAAGCAATGATTGGTGGATACCAAATTGAAGCATCCACTCTCAAATTAAAACCAGTATTAATTTCAGGACTTGGTGGGGAACCAAACATCCAAAACGTAATTGTTGCCCAGGAAGGAACTTATTCTATCTTTCGAGGGATGGATAAACTTTCGGATCTTGTGACAGAACGTAGATTTTATCCACAGATCTCTCACCTAACAGGAGATTTTGAAACACATATCCCTACAAGTGAACCAGCCATTCTCTCTATGGCTAAAGAAGATTTTTACATCCAACTGGGAGCGATAGAAACCTCGGATCTAAAATCAGAAAACCCCGACCTACCTTTGATGTTTATGCAGTATTACTTCACACCAGGAAGTGAAATGGACAAACTCAAATTCTTTCTGAACTTCCCAAGACAAATTGTAGCCAACTTAGAAGTATGGGTAAACCCACTGGTAAAACTCATTTGGGTAGGATCATTACTTTATTTCTTAACAGGAATCTTTTTACTACTGCCTGTTGGCGAAAAGAAAAAGAAGGTGGTTGGTTAAAATGGATTTTACAATTCCAAACAATACCCCGTCCAGTCTGTTTGGATGGGAAACATCCAAATTTGTTTTAAATAAGATCCAACAAAAAACTAAGTTCAATGTTTTAAACAAATCTCTATTTCAACTTGTTTTGGTTGGATTTTGTTTTTTCTTTCCAACATTACTTTTAGCGCAAAAAACAACCACAAACTTAAAAGAAGATGGGCAAATCCAAACCTTCTTAAAAGTAACAGAACAAATTCGTTGTATTTGTTTGCCAAGTTTACCCATCCAATCCTGTTCGTTTAACATGTGTGCGGCGTCTAGTTATCTCAAAACATTTATTGAAAACCGTATCAAAGACGGGATGAAAGAAGAGGAAATCATTTCGAAAATGGAAAATGGTTTTGGGAATTCTGTTTTACAAGATCCGATTGTTGTGATGTTCCAGGAAAATGGGAACCAAGGGATGGTGGATTCCATTGTTTATGGTTTTGGGCCAAAAATTCTCGCACAACCTGATGGAACCTGGATCAACTTTACTTTGTTTGCAATAGGAGTTCTTGGGCTTTTTGGAATCTACAAGTATGGAACCAAAAAAAAGAGGGAATCATCCGTAACAAAGGATACAAACAAACTAGAAAACCAAAAATCTACAACAGAAGAAATCAAAAACAAAATCCGTAAATTCGAAGAAGAAGCTTAAACAAATTTCTCTGGGAAAGCGACAACCAATCAAATAGTTAGAGAGAGTTCCACATCTCTCTAACTTGAACGAGTGTTTCTACCAACACTTGAATATCACTTAACTTTAATTTAGCGTTCAAACTGATTCGTAACCTAGGGCTTGGAACCGTCGGCGGGCGAATTGCACGTACATCCAAACCTTTCTCTTGTAAATTGGCAGCATAAAACAAAGCCTCTTTTTCTGTTTCAAGAAGCAGAGGAACGATATGTGAAGTAGAGGCAGTGATGATAAATCCATTGGTTTTTAAAGAATTTTTCAGTGTATCTGCTATTTTTAACAATTCATCTCTTTCTTTGTCCATCGAACTAAGGAGTTTCAATGAGTAGGATGCAAATTCCGAAATCATAGGAAGTGGTGCCGTAGAAAAAATAAAAGATCGCATTACATTAACTAAGTGGTCACGGCCAATTTTTTTTGTGACAATGATTCCACCTTCAAGCCCCAAGGACTTTCCCAAAGTGTAAACTCTGTAATCAATGGAATGAATTTCCGACAGAGTTAAATCCCGAAAGACAAGTCCCTTCCCGTGAACACCATAAATCCCGAAGGCATGAGCTTCATCCAAAACAAGAACAAAGCCAAACTTTCTTTTTAATGCAAGTAAGGTTTTTAAATCGGGAGAATCGCCATCCATACTAAATAAAGTTTCCGTAACCACAATTCGTTTCTTTTTATGGTTCGGGTCTTCTAAATCAGCTTTTTCTAATAAAGATTGGAGGTGATTCATATCCAAATGATGATAGTATTTTTTCTGAGCACCCGAAATTCGAATTCCATCTAGAATGGATGCATGGTTCAAACGATCGGTAAACAGATAACAGTCGGGAGCAGCAATGGAATCCAAAAGGCCAAAGTTCGCAGTGAATCCTGTGGAAACAAGAAGTGCGGCTTCCCCTTCGACAAAATGAGCAAACTCCGATTCAAATTGATCCATCGAATTAGAGTTTCCCCGAACCAAACGAGCGGCAGTGGATCCAAAGGGATAAATATTCTTTTTTGTTTGGAAAAACTCCAACATACTGGGATTAGTTGCCATTCCCATATAGTCGTTGGAACAAAAATCAATTCCTTGGTAGTTGCGAGTTTCCCGAAACAATTGTTTTTCGCGAATGGAATCTAGTTTTTTTTGGACTTCTTCCCAATGATTTGCCATTGACTGCCAGTTTTCTTTTTCCAGATTTTTTTCCGATTTAATTTTTTACCTATTTTGTTAGAATGATCCCATAAATGAGTCTTCTCACTCCCGACCTCATCCAACGTATCCGCTCCGCTCGGAATATTTTGTTTCTTACGGGAGCAGGTATCTCTAGCGAAAGTGGGATTCCTACGTTTCGCGGGGAAGGTGGGTATTGGAAAAAGTTCAAAGCGGAAGAACTTGCCACACCAGAGGCCTTTGCCAACCATCCGGAAGTGGTTTGGGAATGGTATGACTACCGGCGAAAGATATGTTCCGAAGCAAAACCAAATGACGGACACCTAACAATTGCCAATTGGCAATCATTTTCAAAAACGGTAAATCTCATCACACAAAATGTAGATGGGCTCCATCCTAGAGCAGGAAGTAAAAACCTCCTGGAAATTCATGGTAATATTTTTCGTGCAAGGTGTACAGTTTGCAAAGAAAAATATACATTGGATGAAGATGGGATCAATCAATCTGGCCTTAAATTTTGCCCGGCTTGTGAATCACTTTTACGACCAGATATTGTTTGGTTTGGAGAAGGTTACGACAATCGACTCCTCACAAAAGCATGGGAACAAAGTAAAGAAGCTCATATTGTTTTTGTTGTAGGAACTAGTGCGAATGTATCGGTTCCCGCCAACTTAGCACTGACTGCCATTCGGAACGGTGCTCTTGGGATTGAAATCAATCCAGAAACCACTTCTCTCACCCCGTCCGTTCAACTTCATTTTGGTGGCAAGTCAGGAGAAATCCTTCCTGAGATTTTTAAGGAAGTTTTCGGGGATGTGGTTTTAAAGTAATATTTGGTTTGATATAAGAAGGTATCAAAATTGAATATCTGTAAATCGTAATCCATTCACTAAACAGTGAATCAAAACCAATAGATCCAGAGAAATTTATGTTAACGATCATCCTACTCGTACTTTCCAATATTTTTATGACCTTTGCTTGGTATGGACATTTAAAATATGCCAAGTCCACCAATATGTTTTATGTCATTCTATTCTCTTGGGGAATTGCATTTTTTGAATACGTTCTTATGGTTCCTGCCAATCGAATTGGATTTACCGTTTATAAATTTGAAGGCTTCCAATTAAAAATCATCCAAGAAGTCATCACCATCTTAGTGTTCATTCTTTTTGCCACAGTTTTCTTAGGTGAAAAAATCAAATGGAATTATATCGTAAGTTTTGGACTGATACTACTTGCGGGTTATTTTGCTTTTGGTTTTGGAACCAAATCAAACGGACACTAAAAAAGAAACAAGTTCTTCCGCAATTTTTTCTTTAGGAAGTGGGCCAATTTCTTTTTCCAACCCACTAACACCAAATACACGAACAGTAGAGTCAACTTCTCCAAACCCTTTGCCTGATCCAACATAATTTCCAACAATATAGTTAAGACCTTTTCGAACCAGTTTGTCTTTCGCGTATCGTTCCAACTCTTTTGTTTCAGCAGCGAACCCAACACGAAGTGAGTTTAAAATTTTATGTTCGGAAACATATTCTGTGACTTGTTGCAAAACATCAGGATTTTCTTCTAACTCGAGAAGTAAACCTTTGGTTCCTTCCGAAGTTTTTTCTTTTTTGATTTTATGTTCCGCAGTCATTATGGGGCGAAAGTCTGCTGGAGCAGCAGCCATCACAAGCAAACTATCATTAATAATTTCAGATAATACAGCATCACGAAGTTGGATGGTAGTTTCCACTTCAATATTTCGTTTAGCGCCTGTAACATGGGAATATCGTTCTAAAGTATTTCCATGAATATAAACGACTTCTACAGGGTATTTCAAAAAAGAGGTGGCAATTTCATAACCCATTTTTCCCGAAGAAGCATTGGATATATAACGTACAGGATCTATCCATTCCCTAGTGGGTCCAGAAGTGACGATGACTCGTTTGAATTTTAGATTCATGAATTGGTTGTATGGAGTTTGATAATTTCTTCCATGATGGATTCAACGGTGGCAAGTTTTCCGTATCCCTCATCCCCACAAACCACAATCCCTTTATCAGGAGAAACAATGGTAACTCCATCCGATTTTAAGGTTTTTAAATTTCTTTGGACTGCAGGATGTAAATACATTCCAGGATTCATAGATGGAGCCACTAACACAGGAGAGGTGCAGGCAAGATAGGTTGAAGTCACCAAGTCATCGGCTATTCCATTTGCCATTTTACCAATGATATTGGCAGAAGCCGGAACTACAGCAAGAACTGAGGCAATATTTTTGATTTCGATATGTGCCATACCGGTATCAAATTCATCCACCCTTACCGGTTTTCCTGTTAATGCTTCAAAGGTAATTTTTCCAACAAATTTGGTAGCATTAGACGTCATAATCACACGAACGGGATACCCTTGTTTGGTAAGTCCTCTAACCAATTCACAAGCCTTATAAGAAGCAATGGATCCAGAAACGGCGATGACAATTTCTTTCATTTACCTATCCTCGTAGGAAAGTTCCCTGTCCAATTCGGAATCATTATCTTCTTCCAATTTAGGAGTGAACAAAATGGAGATGATTTTATTCCCTTCCATTTTTTTTACCTTCAGGCTACCTTTTTTAATTTGAACGATGCTACCTTCTTTTGGCATATCTTCGTTCTTTTCCATAAAATAACCAGCGATGGTTCTGACTTCTTCCATATCAGAAGGTTCTTCCCCTTCCAAAATATCTGACAAACTAGAAAGTTCAGTTTCTCCATCTAAAGAAATGGTTTTTGTTTTTTTATTTTTGGAAGTTACATCCACTTCATCCGTATCTGTTTCGTCTCGGATTTCACCAAAAAATTCTTCGATGATATCTTCTAACGTAAGTAAGCCGGAAACTCCACCGTATTCATCAATGACAATAGCCATATGTTGTTTTTTTTCACGGAGTTTTGTCATCACTCGTTCGATGGACATAGATTCTGGAACTTTCACAAAATCTTTTTCCATAATGGTAGTGATCTTTTCTTTTTTACCTTTCGCAGAAAGATGAGCCGCTTGCCATTTTAAATACTTCTGAACGTGAACAATCCCTACAATTCGATCTAAGGTTTGGTCATACACAGGGTATCTTGAAAAACTATGTTCGGCGATGAGCGGAAGCATTTTATCAATTGTGGACTCCTGTGGGATTCCAATGATTGAAAGCCTATGTGTCATTACGTCTTTAGCAGTATGTTCCGAAAAATCAAAAGTCTTTTGGATGAGTTGCATTTCTGCATTATCAATCCGACCTTGTTTTCTCTGTTCTTCAATGATGATCATGAGCTCTTCCGCTGAATGAACATACTTATCACCAGTTCGTTGCAAACGGAAAAGTGTAAGGATTCCACCAGCGAGACGATTCATAATGAACGTAACTGGAAAAAATAAATAATAGAAAAACCACATAGGAGCCGAAACTCCCAGAGCAATTGATTCAGTGTTTTGGATGGCAAGTGTCTTAGGAACGAGTTCCCCCAAAATCACGTGTAACAAAGTGATGAAGGTAAAAGAAACTCCGATCGAGATACTATGGATGGTCACAAGATCCAATTCGATATGGAACATGTGGAGGAATCCAGAGACAACACTTGCGAACAAGGCCTCACCGATCCAACCGAGGAGTAAACTTGCCACAGTGATTCCCACTTGGCAAACGGATAACATATCATCAATTTTAGAAATTGCCTTTTTGGCAATATGAGACATGGCTCTGTTTTCTTTGACCAGCTCCTCGAGACGAGAAGGCCGGATAGAAACCATGGCAAATTCGGCTGCGACGAAGAAACCATTAACAAAGACGAGGAGGAAGATGAGAAAGATGCCGATTATTTCCATAGAAACTCGAGCACCACTAAAGTATTATGATCAGGGTCCATTGCTTATGAGGAATAGAATTAAGTATTTTGGAGTGTTCTCCTAGTGTCGCCTATAATTTTGGCTTATTTTTACCGGAAATGCAGAGGGAATGAATCCCTCAGTTCCAAAAGTTTGCCAATGATTATGTCACTTTTATAAGGCTGTGGCCTGGATCCAAACACCCTCTTCCCGGTATTTGGAAGGTTCGGTCAGTCCCGAAACAGATCCAGAATCCAAAACAGGGAGCGTGGGTAAGTATCCAATTTTTTTAGTTCCAGATCGAAACCAAAAATGCAGCCATTGGTAGTGTGAGGAGTAATCCGACCAAGGCCTTCCCAAAACACGTTCGGTATAAACGACCATCCGAGGTACAGTCCGGTAATCAATCCTACGGAATAATTTTAAAAATGGAATTTCTTCAAAATTTCCAGAATCAGACTTACAAGACCAAGATAGGTTTGTGATTTGGCCCGCAGAACCTGTGTTTGCCGGAAAATCCCAAAGATGTAATCTTTCTTTTTCTTTTAAGATACGAGATCCCTCAAAATAAGACGTATCTACCAAATTCATTCCTTTACCTTCCAACGAACGCATATTTGTCGGACATTTCCAGGAAAACACACCCAAAGGTTTGTGAGGGTCCGAACCAGGTAGGAGAGAGAAAAAAAACACAAATTGAATGTCTCTCATTTCTTTTTTGAGAGAACGCATAAGACTTGTACCTGATTCATTCAAATAAATTTGTACAGAGTCACTATCTTTATTGGCATTCACCAAATCCTTAACCGATTCGATCACCTCTGTTGTATCTGGTCTTTGGGAATGGATTACTTTCCAACTGAGTTGGTTTCTTTTGGATTCTTTTGGATTGAAGGTAAAAAGATAAAACTCATCTTTGTAAGGCAACAAAAGAACTGTTGGCAGTTTGGCAGATTCCAAATTTCGAACCGACTCTTCGTCATTTTTCCTTTGGATTTGGCTTTCGGTTTCCCTACTATCGGCATAAGTAGAATCAAAAAACTTTGATTCCCTTGCGGTAGAAAATCCAGACAAATACTGGAATTGTTTGTCTACAAATTGAATTTGGAAAAGAGAATGAGGACTTCCCTTCACTCCACGAGCCCACTTCACCGAATTGTATTTGTAAACAGAATCAAGAAGTCCCCATACATCGTTATCATCTCGTAAATGACTCAGTGCATATTCAAAAAACAAATCTGTTGAGAAAGCGAGTGGTCTATAGTTACGAATATAATACAAATCTTCATAAAGATTGTTTTGTAGATAATCGGCGACCCCATCCCGAATGTTTCCATTCACTGGGCCTTTTTTACCTGAAGCCGTATGGGCAAAAACAAATCCGAAATTACGAAGAAACTCTGCCGCATAAAACGCATTTTCTTCATCCAAAATTCCCCTACTCTTTGTTAGCTCAATGGTGGATTTACGGAATTCCTTTCGATAAATTTGATTGTATCCCTGTAAAATGGTAGCGGCATATTCCAACCTTCTCCATTTTTTTTCCTGAGCCATATAAATGATTTCATCAGTCATTCGAGAGGATAACTCAGGATTTTGATCCATTAACATTTGCGAAATTCTAAGTTTGGGCCAGATATCTGCTTCTGTTAACTTTTCGGGATCTTTGATTTTTTGTAAGGCTTTGAGTGCTGCTTCTGCCCCACTCACTTTATATAAAGAAACAGAAATTAAATCCTTAACTTCAGAAATGGACATTGGTTCATTCAGAAAAGGATGGTGGATGTCGGCCGACCAGTTATTCAAATCTAACTTTAAATAGTAATCTAAAGATTTTTTATAGTCTTTTTGAAAATAAGCCAGAGCACCTAACTTAACATACACACGATTTAAAATGGATGTTTTTTTTCCCTTGGCCGACCTTAAGAAATTCAAAAGGGATTCTTCAGCACCCGAAAGGTCTCCTCCTAAAATTTGGAGAAAGGCCATCCTTTCGTTGGAATTTTCACCGATGGAACCATCTGTGATTTTTTCCAAATCCATAATCATTTTTTGTAAATGGATCCCTTCTCTTACAAAACCGAGAAAGGTTAGTTTGGCAGGAAGGTCTTCGTCGATTCGATCCAGAAGTGGGATCCATTCTAAATTTGGATCTTCAAAAAATGGAGAACTGACACGCATAATGTTCACAAAATGTTTATGCATATCTTTCTCTTTGCCCGAGGGAAGATCGATATAATACTGTAATCGGAAAACTCTACATAAAGAATAGTAGGGTTTATTTTTTTGGCAATCCATTCGGATCATGGATTTTTTTTCATCTTCTCCTGCTTGGAAAAGATTGGTTCGCATATTTTTTGCTAGGTTGCGGAAATAGGTATTTGGTTCTTTTTGGATGTATGAATCCAAGGTTTTAATTGCTTGGACTTCTTCACCTTGCGACTGTTTCCAGAGAGATGTTAATAAAAAATCTGCGAATGAATATTCACCTTTTTTGGTTCTGAGATCATAAAGAATATTCGCGATGCCTACTTTGTCTTTTTTGCGAAGGTAATACTCCCCTAACATGAGATAGTAATCGATCTCTTGGATTTGGGACATCCCTTCCGGTGATTTGAAGCGAAATTCATCTCTGGCATTCAGTATTTCTTTTCCTTGGATGAGGAGTTTGGAGGAAGATCCAGATACCACCCAACCATGATTTCGTTGGGATTGGCTCATCAAATTTGCTGTTGGAACTACAGAAATACAGCAGAGAAAAATAGAAAGTGACAGGCGATTCATCATCGTATCCATTACTCTTTAAGACCAATCGATTTGGTCAAGTGACATAACGATTCATGGCAGAAAGTTTCAACTACCAATCCATTGTGGAGAGTTTCGATGAATTTCTCATCTACCTCGATCCTTTCCTAGAAATTCAATTTTCTCGCACTTCGCCAAATCTGTATTTGCCACCTGACTCCATCTCTACGGGGAAACACATCAATGATCTTCATATCATTCCCCGGGACACCCTGATCCTCACAAACCTTTGCCAGGAAACATTGGCAAGACGAACCCCATTCCAATTCACAACGAGTCTATTAGGAAATCCTTTTCGGATCTCTGGGCGGTATTTGGAATCTAAAAACACACCTGGGGTGATCTTACGTGGGGAACCCAACTTCAGTATTGAAAATGTGATTTTGGACAGTGGTCCGTATGTCATCTTTAGGTTTAAATACGATGCGGAATTTTTAACAACCTATGTTTCTCCTAATGTCTCCTTAAATTTAGGTTACCAGACAGGAGATTTTAAAAAAGGGATGTTGAATCCGGATGACCTCCTCCATCCCGATGACAAAGAAAAAGCCCATGAAGAAGAAAGATTACAGATCAAAAATAAATCGCGTACTTACCAAAGAGAGTATCGATTCAAAAAACAAGATGGAACTTATATTTATGTTTCCGATTATTCTGTGGTTAGTTATTTCAGTTCCCTTCCTACTGAAAAGATTTCTTATCTCATAGATATTACTGAACGAAAAGATAAAGAATTAGAAATCATTAAACAAAGAGATGAACTGGCAAGGATCAAACTTCTTTTTGAAGAAACCAATGCAGCTGCCAATGTAGGTGCCTGGGATGTTGATTTAGTCAACAACACTTTGTATTGGGCAAAAGAAACAAAAAGAATCCACGAAGTGCCAGATGACTATGTTCCGCTACTTCATTCTGCTTTTGAATTTTATCCAGTGGAATCACAACGCGAACTTTTATTAGAAGCATTTAACGATGCAGTAAACAAAGGTTCTTCATACGACTTAGTCCTTCAAATCAAAACAAAACTAGGTAAATTGAAATGGGCACGAACCATCGGCCACTCTGTATTTAAAAATGGAAAATGTATCAGAGTTTTTGGAAGTTTTCAAGATATTACAAAAAATGTTAACTCCGACAAACAAAGAGATGATGCTCTTGCTAAATTAGAAACCATCTTAGATGCCACAACTCATGTAACAATCATTGGTGCGGACACAAATGGAATCATCACTCATTTCAACAAAGGCGCCGAATACCATTTACAATACGATGCAGAAGAAGTAGTTGGAAAAACTTCTCCAGAAATTTTCCATAGACCAGAAGAAATTCAAAAAAGAGCCGCTTCTTTGTCTCGCGAATTTGGAGTTCCCATTTCAGGGTTCGACACTTTTGTACATAGAGCAAAGTTAAGCGAATACGATTCACATGAATGGACTTATGTTAGGAAAGACAAAACAGAGTTCCCCGTCCAACTTGTTGTCACTGCCAGCAAAAACAAAAAAGGGGAAATTACTGGATACCTAGGAATTGGAATTGATATCTCGGCCCACAAAGCCACCGAAGAAGCGTTACGTGCTAGTGAAAGCCGTTGGCAATTTGCCCTTGAAGGTTCTGGAGATGGGATCTGGGATTGGAATTCCCAAACAAACAAAGTATTTTTTTCCAACCAATGGAAAAACATGTTAGGTTATACAGAAGAAGAAATTGGATCGGATATTTCGGAATGGGAATCACGAGTCCATCCCGAAGACAAACCAAACTATTTTTCAGACTTAGACAAACATTTTGAGGGAAAAACTTCCGTTTATGTAAATGAACATCGGATGTTATGCAAAAATGGTTCTTATAAATGGATTTTAGACCGTGGAAAAGTTATCGAATGGACTGAAGACGGTAAACCTCTCCGAATGATCGGAACCCATACTGATATCACGGATCGAAAACTACTCGAAAAAGCTCTTATCATTGCTAGGGAAAATGCAGAAAAAGCATCACAAGCAAAATCAGACTTCCTTGCGAATATGAGTCATGAAATCAGAACTCCACTCAATGGTGTGATTGGTTTCTCTGATTTACTGATGCGGACAGACCTAAATGAAGTGCAAAAAAAATATATGGAAACGGTATACCTTTCCGCAAATTCACTCCTCGACCTTATCAACGATATATTAGATTTTTCTAAAATTGAATCCGGAAAAATGGAGCTTTATAAAGAAAGAATCAATATCTATGATTTGCTCCACCAAATTGCGGAGATCGTAAAACACAAAGCATACGAAAAAGGTTTAGAACTCATTCTCAACATTTCACCAAAAGTCCCGAGAAATATTTTTGTCGATTCTTTGCGTTTACGCCAAATTCTATTAAACTTAATTGGAAATGCTCTCAAATTCACTTTAAAAGGTGAAATCCAAATTAAAATTTCTGCCGAACCAAAAGAAAATAATGAATATGAGTTTCTCTTCGAAGTGATTGATACTGGGATTGGCATCAGTCCCGAAAATCGAGACAAAATCTTCGAAGTGTTTTCACAGGCCGACACATCCACCACACGTCAGTTTGGTGGAACGGGTTTAGGTTTATCTATTTCTAGTAAACTATTACATCTTTTTGATTCCAAAATGGAGTTGGAATCGGAACGCGACAAAGGATCCAGATTCTTTTTCAAAATTACTACCCTTGCCGACAACGAAAGAAACACAGAACCAGAACTAAACAAAATCAAAAAAGTTATGGTGATCGACGACAACGAAACTAACTTATTTGTAATCCAAGAAATGTTAACATATAAAGGAATCCAAGTCGATTGTTTCCGTTCACCTACGGATGCCTTTGAGATGATTGCCTCTGGAACCATTTACGATGTGATCATCACAGATTTTAATATGCCGGAAATCAACGGATTAGAATTTATAGAAAAACTCCTAAAGACCATCGAAACAAAAAAACTAAAAAAACCGTTCTTTTCTCTTCATACATCAACCAATGATGAAACCATTTACAAAAAAGGAAGGGAACTTGGAATCCAATCCATCCTACTCAAACCCATCCAAACAAATATTTTGTATGATAGTTTAGAAAAAATGATTTCTGGTAAAAGTTCTGAAGTATCCACACCGAACTACGAACCTGTCAAACCAATACAAACAACTGAAAAAATCAAAGTGATGATTGTAGAAGACAATCCAGTCAATATGATGTTAACCAAAGCCATTGTTCAAAAATCTTTACCAGGAACCATCATCATCGAAGCAGAGAATGGAGCCCTGGCTGTTGAGAATTTTATCCAAACAGAACCACAACTTGTTTTTATGGATGTACAAATGCCAGAGATGAATGGATACGATGCCACGAAAGCCATTCGTAAATTGGAAAATGGAAAAATTGTTCCGATCATTGCGCTTACCGCCGGCACTCTGTCAGGTGAGGAAGAACGTTGCCTAGATTGTGGAATGAACGATTATATTTCCAAACCCGTGGTCTTAAAAACCATTGCTGAAAAGATGAAACATTGGCTACAAATCGAGTAATCCGCTAGCCAGCTGGACGATTTGTACAATATATCACACAAAACTCAATCCTATTTTCATACCGACCATTGATTCTCGTATTCGGTCTGTATCGATGATTCAACCATTAAAGATCCATTTCCGAAAAAGAGGTCATTTATGGCAGAACAAACCCAACACGCTTTGGGAGATTTAGCCGCACGCCAACTGGCAAATACGGTAAAAACAAATGCACAGTATGGTGCAATCACCCCACGTTTTTTAGTTAGGTTACTAGATTGGAAACCTTTAGAAGCAGGTGTCCTTCGTGTGAACCGTGTTAAATCCAATACGCAAGTGGACGTACTTTGCGGACAAAAGGGAGAACAAGAACTTCCAGAAACTTTTGTTAACTACGAAGAAAAACCTCGCGAATACACTCTTAGTTTAATCTCCACAATCCTTGATGTACAAACTAGAGTTTCCGATTTATACAGTTCCCCACACGAACAAATCAATGAACAACTTCGTTTGGCGATTGAAAGTGTAAAAGAAAAACAAGAATTAGAACTCATCAATAATGAAGATTATGGACTTCTAAAAAACGTTCCGGCCCACCAACGAATTAACACTAGAAAGGGACCTCCTACTCCTGATGATTTAGATGATTTAATCACAAAAGTTTGGAAAGAACCTTCTTTCTTTTTAGCACACCCACTTGCCATTGCTGCTTTTGGTCGTGAATGTACAAGAAGAGGTGTTCCACCGGCCACAGTAACTCTGTTTGGTGCACAATTTTTAACTTGGAGAGGACTACCACTCATTCCTACGGATAAACTTCTTGTGAATGGCGAAACCAATCCAAAGTCTGCTGCAGGAACTTCTAGTATTTTACTTCTTCGAGTGGGTGAAAAAAAACAAGGGGTTGTGGGTTTATACCAATCCAACCTACCGGGAGAACAAACTCCAGGACTTTCGGTTCGTTTTATGGGAATCAACCGATCTGCCATTGGTTCTTATTTGATTTCTCTTTACTGCTCAGCAGCCATACTTACTGACGATGCGATTGCAGCACTCGACAATGTAGATGTGGGAAATTATTATGAATACAAATGATCCGAGTTTTTTAAAATTAAAACCGGACTCATTGACAACTGGTTCCCCGTCGCAGTTTCCTGATGAAAAAACATTAGAAAAAATGGCGAAGGAAATGTTTGGAGTTTTGCAATCGTTTGGTGGAAGTCACGTTTCCACGACAGGTTTTCCGTCAAATGACTCGCTATCGCAAAATTTACCAAAAGAGTCCTTACCTTATTTAGAAGACTTAAAATTAACAGACACAGGTTTTTCCTATTCTGATTTTTTGTCTTTTCCAAATATCAACATACCGCAGTCAGGTGGAGGGAATCTCGCGTCCGCAAGGAGAGATTTTCCTATTTTGACAGAATCAGTCAATGGAAAACCTTTGGTTTGGCTCGACAATGCGGCTACCACACAAAAACCAACTTCGGTGATAGAAAGGTTATCTCATTTTTATCTTCATGAGAATTCCAATATCCATCGCGCAGCCCATACACTAGCAGCAAGATCCACTGATGCTTATGAAAAAGCCAGGTCACTTGTCCAAGGATTTATTGGTGCTGGAAGTGTTGAAGAAATTGTATTTGTGAGAGGAACCACGGAAGGGATTAACCTACTTTCCAATATTTTATCTGACAAACACATCCAATCTGGTGACGAAATTCTCATCACCCATTTGGAACACCACGCAAACATTGTTCCTTGGCAGATGGTCTGTGCCAAAAAAGGCGCAAAGTTACGAGTGGCACCCGTAGATGATTCAGGACAAATCATTCTCAGCGAATACGAACGTTTGTTAAACTCAAAAACAAAAATTGTGTCCATCACACAAGTTTCGAATGCGCTCGGAACCGTTGTGCCCGTGGAAGAGATGACAAGATCGGCACATAAAGTAGGTGCACTTGTGATTGTGGATGGAGCTCAATCTGTTTCTCATATGCCGGTGAATGTTCAGGAGATCGATTGCGACTTCTTTGTGTTTAGTGGTCACAAACTCTTTGCTCCGACGGGCATTGGTGTGGTGTATGGAAAAAAATCCATTCTCGACAGTTTGCCTCCTTGGCAAGGTGGGGGGAATATGATTAAAGATGTCAACTTTGACCATACCACCTTCCAAGAAGCACCGTTTCGTTTCGAGGCAGGAACCGGAAACATCGCTGATGCTGTTGGGCTTGGCGCTGCAATCGAATATCTGAACCGATTTGGAATGAAACAAATTTCAGCCTTCGAACATGATTTATTGGAATATGGCACCAAAGAATTGTTAAAGGTTCCTGGCCTCCATTTGATAGGAACAGCCAAAGACAAAGCAGGTGTGTTGTCCTTTGTCATTGATGGATTCAAAACAGAAGCAATTGGAAAAAAATTAGCAGAAGAAGGAATTGCTGTAAGAGCAGGACACCACTGCGCTCAACCAATCTTAAGAAGATTTGGATTGGAATCAACAGTGAGACCTTCCCTTGCTTTTTACAATTCTTGTGAAGACATTGATGCACTCATCCGAGTGTTATACGGGTTAGGAAGCCAGAATCGGATTGGGATTTAGTGATTTAGTTCTAGTTCAAATGGTAAAATCCAAACCTTGGATTTCGTTCGAACTTCTAACTCTCACTTCTGATTTCTGATACACAACAGAATAAGGGGGAATGCTTTGAGTGATCCAAGCATTCCCTCCGATGATGGATTGTTTGCCGATGACAGTTTCCCCTCCTAGGATCGTGGCTCCTGCATAAATCACAACTCCCTCTTCGATCGTCGGATGGCGTTTTTGTTTCGCCAAAGACTTGTTTACCGAAAGTGCCCCAAGAGTCACACCTTGGTAAATCTTTACATTATCCGCAATTTGTGTGGTTTCACCAATCACAATCCCTGTTCCATGATCCATAAAAAATGCTCTGCCAATTTCTGCACCGGGATGGATGTCGATCCCTGTGGCTTCGTGTGCCACACCAGATAAAAGTTTTGGAAAAATCGGCAACGAGGATTTAAAAAAATAATTGGCAACTCGGTGGACGGCTCCAGCGTAAAACCCCGAATAGGCGAGGATTACTTCCTGGATACTTTCTGCCGCAGGATCTCCTAAAAAAGCTGCTTCGGCATCTTCCCACATCCATTGGTAGAGACCTGGAAGTTTGGCGATGAAGTTATGTAAAATATCATCCAAAGCAACGACGCGACCAAGTACTTTTTCCGCATAAACAGAGTAAGGTTCTAGTAAATTTTTCCAACGGATCCGGAAGAGTTCCAACTGGTCTGAAATTTGATCTTTGGAAGTGAAGTTACGTTCGGAGTGGTATCCTGAAAAAAGAATAGAAAACAATTCTTCCAAAAACCGACTGGCAACTTGTTTGCCACCCACTACTGATTCGGGGATGGATTGGCGACTGAGGATCGAATTGTATAATTCATCTTGTCCGTTTGATAACATGATCACCCAGTAAGTCTTTGGATGAATCAAGAGAGAACGCTAAAAAACGTATTCCCTTAAAATCAGGTGCAAAGTAGATAAATGAGATGTACATTCATGACAAAATATTGAATGAGATTGTCCGAATGACCCCATTTCCATCTCATGGACATTGTGCTAGTTTCCGTATCCAAACTTTCCAAAACCATCGGCGAAAAAAAACTTTTTTCGAATCTTGACTTCTCTATCAGTGAAGGAGAAAAACTTGCCATTGTGGGTATCAATGGATCGGGTAAATCCACCCTTCTCCGCGCCCTTCTTGGAAAAGAAGAAACCGATTCTGGACAAATCATAAAAAACAATAATCTTAAAATTTCTATCCTCGATCAAAATCCTATCTTTGATCCCAAGGAAACCATCCTCGATCATATTTATAAAGGTGATAACAAACTAGTCAAAACCATCCGCCAGTATGAAGACATTTGCGAACGAATGAGCGAAGGGGAAGAAGGACTTGATGATGCATTCACAAATGCCTCTCAAGAAATGGACAGACTTTCTGCTTGGGATTACGAACAACAAATTAAGTCCATATTAAAAGAGTTAGGTGTCGAAAGACTCGAAAGAAAGATGTCTGAGTTGTCAGGTGGGATGCTAAAAAAAGTCGAACTGGCCAAATCTCTCATTGATGAAAGTAATTTACTGATTTTGGATGAACCAACAAACCACTTAGATGTAAAATCTATTTTATGGTTAGAAGAATATCTGGCTGGCCTCGACAAAGCCATCATACTCATCACACACGATCGTTATTTTTTGGATCGGATTGTAACCAAAATTTTAGAACTGGACCGCGGTAGTCATTTTCTCTATGAAGGAAACTATTCGATTTATTTAGAACGAAAGGTTGAGAGAGAAGAAACCCTTCAAAAACAAGAAGATAAAATCAAACAATTTCTCAAACAAGAAGTGAAGTGGTTGAAACGCCAACCCAAAGCTCGTTCCACAAAACAAAAAGCAAGGATTGATCGTGCAAGCGACCTCCAAAATAGAGAAAAACGCGAAATACAAAAAGATCTAGAACTGAGTGTTGCTGCCAAACGCCAAGGGAAAACCATTTTAGAAATTCATAATCTAAAAAAAGGAATCGCAGACAAATTACTCATTAATGATTTCACTTATACCTTCAAAGCAAAAGAAAGACTGGGTATCATTGGACCAAACGGAATTGGAAAATCTACACTTCTGAACCTTATGTCTGGCCGCATTACGCCTGATAGTGGATTCATCAAACCAGGGATGAACACAAAGGTTGGATACTTTGACCAAACCAGTTCCGAACTTCCATTGGAAAGAAATGTACTCGATTATATCAAAGATGTGGCTGGTGAAATGATTGAAACCGAATCAGGAGAAAAAATTTCAGCATCAAAGATGTTGGAAAGGTTTCTTTTTGATGGGAAATTACAATACACTCCCATCGCCAAACTTTCTGGAGGTGAAAGGCGGAGGCTTTTCCTCGTTCAGATTCTGATGACTGGGCCGAACTTTCTCATCTTAGATGAACCAACCAACGATTTGGACATCCAAACACTTTCTGTTTTGGAATCATTTTTAGATGAATTTCCAGGAACCGTTGTGATCGTATCTCACGATCGTTATTTTTTAGACCGCACAGCAGAGAGCCTTCTTATCTTTCGTAAAGAAGGAAAACTGGATCATTACATTGGAACCTTTTCTTCCTTTTTGGAAACCGATTCTTTAGAATTAGAAAACGAACAGAGTTCCCCAAAATCAAAAGAAGTTCCACAAACGACAGTAGTTTCGGACAAACCACAAAAATCCAAACAAGACCAAAAGAAACTCTCGAAATTGGAGTCAGAAATCGCCAAACTAGAATCCTCCAAACAAGAACTAGAAAAGAAATTGAGTACATTCGCAAATGATCATACGGAACTTCAAAAAATATCTGAAGAAATCCAAAAGATAGAAGCGGAAATTCTTTACAAAATGGAGGAATGGGAAATGCTTCAATCCGAATGAAGACTGTCCTTTATACAAGAGTTTTGATTTGGACACCCATCATCTTCATTGGGTATTTCATCTCTGCACAAATTGGATTTAAAATTGCCTTCTTAAATAGCCAAGTATCTCCTGTTTGGCCACCGGAAGGTGTTGGACTTGCTTCCCTACTTCTTCTTGGTCCCATTGCTCTTCCGGGAATTTATCTAGGTGCCACACTCGCTAATTTCTTTAACAACCCACACATTCAAACAGCGTTTATTATAGGGATCGGAAACACTCTCAGTAGTTATGTAAATTATAGAATCATAAAGAGAGTCGCAGAAAAAACAGATCCCATCTATTCGACAAAGAACCTTATTTATTTTTTAAGTATTGGAACCATCCCTGGATCCTTCATTAGCACAGTGCTTGGTGTCACAAGTTTATGGTATTGGGACTTTTTATCTACAGAACTTTATTTTAATGTATTCTTTACTTGGTTCTCGGGAGAGATGTTGGGGTTTCTCATTGTTGCCCCTTTGCTTTATGTTTGGTTCCATCCCAAAGCAAAACTAAAATTAGAACTTCATAAACAAGTAGAGCTACTCCTTTGGATCATTTTAGTTTATGTTTCGGGAACTATTGCTTTTAGTGATGAATGGCCCCTTCTCTTTTTACCTATCCCTTTTGTTATCGTTACAAGCATTCGGTTCAGACAATTCGGAGCTACACTTGCCACCGTTGTACTCGCCTTTACCGCTGTTACACTTACGATTGATGGGAAAGGTGTTTTTGCGAGGAGGGACGAATCTGGTCTCTCTATCAATGACTCCCTTATTTTTTTGGATGCCTTTTTGTTTTGTATCAGCGGGATTGCCTACTTTTTAGTAACAGCCACTAGAGAAAGAGAAAGGGCACAACAAGCCTCTTTGAACTCTTTGCAAGTTCTGAATGAACTCAAAGAAAAAGCCAATGAAGAGTTGGAAAAAAAAGTTTTAGAAAGAACTGCCGTCATTGAAGAACAACGAGTGGAAATCGAAAAACAATTGGATATGGCCAAACGCATCCAAGAATCCCTTTTTCCACAAAAAGAAATTTTTCCCGAAGGTGTGGAAATCCTTTTTAAGAACATTCCTATGATGAAAGTGGGCGGGGATTTATACGATATCGTATGGAGACCCGAAAAACAAGAATTAGGTGTTTTTATCTGTGACGTTTCGGGTCACGGGATTCCCGCGGCTCTTCTTAGTGCTCTTGTCAAAACATCTCTCGACAAATGGAAGGAAGACCCTTCTGACCTAAAAGAAAATTTAGAATCCATTCGGACTCAAATCATTCCTAACCTTAGAGAACATTTTGTAACGGCAAGTTTACTCCACCTTCATACCGACTCTGGATCACTAACCTTTGCAAGGGCTGGCCACTTTCCCCTTTTTATCATTCGTAAATCGGGAGCACTGGTAAGTTTGAAACCCATGGGAAGGATCATCACTCCTATTTTTGCCATCTTAGCGGAAGAAGAAAGATTCCAACTAGAAACTGGGGATTTGATTGTTATGCTCACCGATGGTTTGACGGAAGCCAGAGAACCCGAGTCCTTACAAATGTTTGGAGAAGAAAGACTACTTCACTTAATTCGTGATATGCGGGGACTCCCTTTAAAAGAAATTCGAGACCAGGTGTTCCAATCGGTCATCCAAATTTCTGGAGGAATCACCGCCATCCAAGACGATTTGACCTTTGGCCTCATTCGTTATACGGGTAGTGTCGACGAAAAGGTTAAGGTTGGATCATAGTTTTATTCTTTTGGTAAGTCATTCCTTGCTTCCGGGTGGTTCCAAAAATTCTTCGATACAAGGAAGGAGGATTTCTGTTCTTTCCTTTTCACTCATGGGGCCTAAGTCCCCACCTTTATTGTATCTGCCAACCGATTTGGTATAATCCGAGTAGTTGATGATAGAAGCCATTTCAGCGAGCTCAATCGACTTACTATCAATTTGTCTGATATAAGCGCTACAAGAGATATAAGAACCAAGAAAGGTTTTCTCTTTTCGAAAGAACATCATTTTATAAACAGCACCATAAGGGGAATGGACTTGTAAGTGATTTGGGAATTGTTTCTTTTTTGTATCCATCCAATCATGGATGTCCATACCCTTGGGAAGCGAGGGATTTTTCGGATACATCCTCCTTTCGGGGGGAAGTAAACTCGCACAACTAACAAAAAACAACGTGGAGATACAAAAGAAAAGACAATCACTTCCAATTCTAAATCGACTCACACCCTTCCTCGTTTGTTTTCTTATTTTCAATTGATCCATTTTACAATTTATCTCCTCGAGAATACTCATTCATCAAATGATACAGATGGTTTATTTTCCATTAGGGATGTATCTTTGCCTCTTGTTCCACTTGGTTAGGAAGATGGAGATAGATATCATCAATGGCTTCCTGGAAACCTTGTAAGTATAAGGTGGAAACAACATTTGGTTCATTGAATGCTAAACCATAATCTCTCATCTGAAACTGATGAGGAACCAAAGCATACCAAGGACTAATGAAACGAGTGGCAAGTTGAAGTGTTTTTTTCTCAGAAACCAACCGGTTTTGATGATACAACTTAACTGTAACTTCTAAACTCAAGTTGTCTTTGCATGGAAATAAACAAATGGTTAAGATCTGTAAAACTTGGCCAAAACTAGCTTGTTCCCAATTACTTTTAGGTTGGTTTGCAACTACGAAAATCACATAGTCGGTTTTGACATTTGTAAGTTCGAAATCTTTATCTTCTATATTATGAGTATAAATTGTTTTCCAATGATAACGAGAAACTCCAATTTCCTGTTGTTTTTTCGCAAAGTATTCACTGCGACTCAATCCAAATATAGGATTCATTTCATACCAACCCGTATATTTTTTTTGGGAAAAAACTCGATTTTGGTTTAGGATGGTAATGGATTCACTGATCTTTCCTTTTGTTGTATTTTCGGAAAAGGGTTTTAGCTTTTGCTCTAAGTTGGCAAAAGCACATTGATAAAAGAAAACAATCAAACTTAAATAAAAATATTTCACTAACAGTTCATTCCTTGGTCTCAGGTGTTTCTAAAAATTCTTCAATACAAGGAGGCAGGAGACTGACGCAACCTAACGAAAGGAAAACGAAGATAGGAAGAAAAAAGTAAAAATAAGAGACAAATCGGAGGTTTGGTTCCGTTCTCTTCGGATAGAGTGTATAAAAAATCTCACTCAAACCCGAAGAGGGTAAAATTGGATTTAAATTCCCCAAGATTTATAACCTCCATTTCCCGGGATTTCCCATATTGTGGTATCTTCCTGCAGGGACATGGAAGGGATTGTGACCGCCACCATGATGGGGAGATTGGAAAGAAGACCTCCCTCCTTGGTAAGGATAGTTGTTATACATAGGTTGTCGGTAGTAGGATCCACCGCTATGGTAGGGAGAATGTCGGAAATCTCGACCTCTTGCATCGTAAGTTCTATCCGAATAGTAGTCATTGTAACCATTGGTACTCACACAGCCCCCGCCGAGTAGTGCCAAACTACTTACAAAAAACAAAGAACAAACAAACCTAACGAGCCTTTGACAGTTTAGTTTTTCAACGGATTCTAAATTGATTCTGTTCATCATGAATTCAGTATAGGGTGAAAATTCCCGTGCACCAATGGAGGGTTTCCGCATTTGCGGAAATCACCTATGCCAATCATTTGGTCTGGTTAGAGAATTTCTGGCCAAGGGGATAAAATATTATGTCACTAAGCGCCCTTGATGCGCAGGAGGCGTTAGCCGTCCGAAGGACCGAAGCGAACGCGGAGTCCGGAGACAGCAAGGAAAGGCGCCCTAATTCGTTCTTGTTTCCCTCCTTATAGTTAAAAATGATGGAAAAATAAGTTAAATTTTCCGCAGGAAGTGTGCCCATCCATGGCAAATATCTATTACGACGACAGTTGCGATCTAAATCTCCTTAAAGGTAAAACCATTGCAGTGATTGGCTACGGAAGCCAAGGTCACGCCCAAGCTCAAAACATGAAAGATTCTGGTTTGAAAGTCATTATTGGACTTCGCGACGGATCTAAATCAGTAAAAGAAGCCAAAGAAGCTGGCTTTGAAGTGTACAATGTTGCGGAAGCTGCAAAAAAAGCAGACATCATCCAAATCCTTGCTCCAGACACAATCCAAGCTGACATGTATAAGGCGGATATTGAACCAAACCTTACCGAAGGAAAGGCTCTTGTATTCTCTCATGGATTTAACATCCATTACGATCTCATCACTCCTCCTAAAAACGTAGACGTGTATATGGTAGCTCCGAAAGGTCCAGGACACCTCGTTCGCCGTGTTTACACAGAAGGTGGTGGAGTTCCTTGTTTAATTGCAATTTACCAAGATGCAACTGGCCAAGCAAAAGCTCGCGCCCTCGCTCACGCAAGTGGAGTAGGCGGAGGAAGAGCTGGAATTTTAGAAACATCTTTCCGTGAAGAAACAGAAACTGACCTTTTTGGGGAACAAGTAGTTCTTTGTGGTGGTGTTGCGAACCTCATCATGAGTGGATTCGAAACACTAACAGAAGCAGGATACGATCCAGAAATCGCTTACTTCGAATGTTTACATGAAGTGAAACTCATCACTGATTTAATTTACGAAGGTGGACTGGCACGTATGCGTTATTCCATCTCTGATACTGCAGAGTATGGAGATTATATCAGCGGACCACGTATCATTGATGCTGGCGTGAAAGCTCGTATGAAAGACGTTCTCACTGATATCCAAAAAGATAAAGGTGCAGCGTTCGCTAAACGTTGGATGGCGGATACAAAAGCTGGATACCCAGAATACAAAAAACTCAAAGAAAAAAATGCAGCCCACCCCATCGAAGCAGTAGGAACTAAACTACGTTCGATGATGAAATGGCTTGCGAAGTAATTTTTAAGGTAACTAAAGTTTTAGTCTAAAGAAAGGAAGAAGGGATTTTATATGAAAGTAACACAAAAGATAGTACTCGCAGCACCTGCACGAACTCCTTTTGCTCAAATTGGAAAGGCGCTCTCGCATTACTCTGGTCACCACCTTGGTAAAATCGTTGGTGAAGAAGTTATGAAACGCAGTGGTTTGAAACCTACTGATATTGACGGTGTGATCGTTGGAGAAGGTTTTTCTAACGCACCTAACTCGGCACGTGTGATTGCAAACTTGCTTGGACTTCCTATGGAAATTCCATGCCTTACAGTTGCAAACAACTGTGTATCTGGTTTGGAAGCAGTTGCGGAAGCAACTCGTCGTATTTCCCTTGGTGAAGGAAAAGTTTTCCTAGTGATTGGTGAAGAGTCACAAACTTCTATGCCATTTGTTGTTAAAAATGCTCGCCTTAACAAAAAAACAAACAGTTTAGATGCACTTGTTAAACTTCTTCCTAATGACCTTCCTGAAGGTGTAGAACTTCGTGATACACTAGAAGACGGACTTGGTGATGGTGAAACTTCTTTCGGTATGCAAGTAACGGCAGAAATTCTCGCACAAAACTACGCACTTGCTCGTGAAACACAAGACAAAGTAGCTTACGAATCTTTCAAACGTGCCTTTGATGCCACTCAAGAAGGTCGTTACAAACCATATATTATGGAAGTGAAAGATGACGAAGGTAACATGTTACAAGCTGACGAAGCAGTTCTTCTTCGTGAAGGCCTAGTCAAAAACCCTACTCGTATGGGTCGTGCGATGTTACTCTTTGACAACCCTCAAATGAAATTTGACCAGTTCAAAGAAAAATACAGCAAATACTTAAAGAAATCTCATGGACCAACACTTTCTATCTTCAATGCAAGCCCACGTTCTGATGGAGCGGCTGGTATCATTGTAGCATCTGAAGATGCGGCTAAAAAATTAGGTCTTACTGCAAAAGCTTATGTGAATGGTTTTAACATGCGTGGTGTGGATCCAAACCTTATGGGTCTTGGCCAAGCGGAAGCAACGATTGCACTTCTTGGTGAAACTGGTGATAAAATCGAAAACATCGACATCATCGAAATCCACGAAGCATTTGCTGCAACAGCAGTAGCGGCTCTTGAAGAAATCAAATCTAGAACTGGTCTTGACTGGGAAAAGAAATTTGATGAGAAAAAAATCAACCCGAACGGTGGATCTATCTCCATTGGACACCCGTTTGGTGCTACTGGGGTGAGACTCCTTCACAACGCTATCATGGACTTTGAAGAAAACAAAGACGTGAAAAAGGTACTTGTGACTGCATGTGCACACGGTGGGATCGCAGGATCTATGATCGTAGAAAGAGCTTAAATCGAATTTTAAATTCGGATTAAGTTTCGTTCGAAAGATCGATGGAAAAGCCAAGGGAAACCTTGGCTTTTTTATTTGGAAATGGTTGACCAGCATAATGGACTATGATTTAGTTTCCCTGTGGAAATAAAAACGAATACCTTTACTGTTGAAGAATTCGCCAGTTTTATTTCAGTTTCTCCTCAATACGTGAGGACTCTCATTCGAAAGAAAAAATTACCTGCTGAGATGGTCGGAACCTCTTGGTTGATTCCAAAAGAAATCACATCAGACAAACGAATTATGATGAACATTGAAACAGATGTTCCTGACAGGATTTCTCGTAAAAAACCAAACAAATCGCCGGTGGCTCTTAGTTTTTTTTCAGGTGCTATGGGTTTGGACATTGGTTTAAAAAAAGCAGGGATTGATGTTTTACTTGCTAGTGAAATTGATCCCGATACCAGAAAAACAATTACATTAAACCATCCTGATCTTGGACTCATCGGAGATATCAACGGGTATTCGGTAAAGGACATTCGTAAATTTGCGAACTTAGATGCAAACTCAGAAATTGATCTTGTCATCGGTGGTCCACCCTGCCAAGCCTTCAGCACCGCAGGAAAACGAAAAGGTTTTGAAGATGAACGTGGGAATGTGTTTTTAGAGTTTATTGAAAAAGCAATTTTGTTAAACCCAAAGTTTATTGTAATCGAAAATGTAAGAGGACTTCTTTCTGCTCCTTTGAATCACAGACCTCATCAATATAGAGGGCCACAGTTCCCTGCATTGTCACAAAATGAACTCCCTGGTGGAGCTTTAAATTTTATAATTTTTTTATTAGAAAAAGCAAAGTATAAAGTATCGTTTAACCTATACAATGCGGCAAACTTTGGATCACCACAAAAAAGGGAACGAATTGTCATCATCTGTAGCAGAGACAATATTGAAATTCCCTACTTAACTCCAACACACTCTGAATCAGGAGAGTTCAATTTACCAACATGGCGAACCTTTCGTGATGTAACTTCTGATTTAAAAGAATCGGATCAAACTTACATTCAGTTCCCTGAAAAAAGATTAAAATACTATCGAATGTTAAAAGAAGATCAGTATTGGAAACACTTACCAATAGAAATACAAAAAGAAGCAATGGGCAAAAGTTTTTATTCTGGCGGCGGACGAACTGGTTTTTTACGAAGATTGGCTTGGAATAAACCGGCACCTACATTGGTTACAAATCCTGCAATGCCTGCCACTGATTTGGCACATCCAAAATGGAACAGGCCTCTAAGCATCCAAGAATACAAACGCATTCAAGAATTCCCGGATGATTATGAATTTTTTGGAACGATTGTCAGCCAATACAGACAAATAGGAAATGCTGTTCCCATAAGCCTTGGTTATCATATAGGGAAGATGATTTTAAATTTACTCAACCGAAAACAAATCAGTAAAAAATATGATGATTTTAAATTTTCTCGTTATATGAAAACCGACCATACTTCCTTCAAACAGGAATTTGTTAAAAAAACACAAAAAAGGGAGCTATCAAAAACAAAATAACTTAACTGATCATTTTGCTGAATTGAAATGGACAAGTTTTTCCCAATCGATGGCACCATCGGCCTTACAAAAATCCTTCCCAAATTCAATGGTAAACTTATTGATCATTTTAGCATAGGCCTCTTGATACAAATCATCGTTAGTTTTTGCTGTATGACCCAATGGTTCGATCAATTCGGAATACAATTCTTCTTCACCTGAAATAAATTCCCAAAACCTTTGGCCACAAAGTTTTAAATAATCCCCTTTATCTGGTTTGTTATCTCTACCATAACAACAGCCATTAATAGCCTTAACAATTAATCCGGAATTACTGGTTCTTAATGTTTTGGCAGCCGTTTTAAAGTCGGATTCCATTTTTTTGATTTGGCTGCTATTCCCCCAGTTTGGCCCAGATTTGATAGAGACCAAATAACGAATCTGATCTAAGTCAAATTCTAAATCAATCCCCGTGATCCCTGATTTTTTCCCACCATAAACTTGAGCATTTACATAAATTGCAAGTTCCTCAAGCCAATCTCCAAAAATACCTTCTTCTGCAGATGAAATATGAGCATCGATTAAACTTTTTATAATTTGTTCTGAAGTGAGTTGGTATTTTGCTTTGAATAAATATGGATTTTTTCTTCTTAAAACTTTATCCAATTTGAGAGTATCTAAACTTTGAATCCTTTTTTTATGAAAGGTTCCAATATTATTGGATACGTAATCTAAAACAAGGTTTAGAAGTGTTTGATTCATGGGTAACATCACGATCGTTAAATCACAAAGTAAAAAGTCGATTATTTTTCAAACGGCTTCTTAACATTAAAAAGATGAACTTTTTTAGAAAGAAATTTGTAAATCACCGAAAGGGATTGTGAAAACGGAAGGAGTGTGGTAAGAGGAGCGTATTGGGTGGCGGGTCTAGTTCCCCACCCAATTCAGGGCGGGGATATAAGATTCACAGGCCGCAATGCCCTCCCCCAGAGGTTTAATCCATGAAAATTCACGACGAATGTAAAACAAAATTTGTATCCTTAATCGCCAAGTTTACAAATCTAAATTCTCCATTCAGCCAATCCCTATGGGAGGAAATCAAAACCAGGTATTCGGAATCACATCGCTCCTATCACAACCTAAATCACATCTACCAAATGTTAGGTGAATTTGAAAATATAAAAACGAAACTAAAAGATCCAGAAATGGTTCTCTTTGCACTCTACTATCATGATCTAATATATGATCCAAAATCAAAAACGAATGAAGAAGAAAGTGCAAAAATTGCAGAAACAAAACTTGAAGAATTAGGAATAACAAAGGAACGAATTGAAATTTGTTTACACCACATCCTCGCGACCAAATCACACAGATTAGATGAAAAATATCATTCTGATACAAAATATTTCTTGGATATGGATCTTTCCATTTTGGGAAGTGATGAAGAAGAATATTTAGAATACACAAAAAATATCAGAAAAGAATATTCTGCCTACTCAGATGAGGATTACAGGAAGGGGCGCATTCAAGTTTTGCGTCATTTTACCGAAACAGTTCGGCTCTTCCAAACTGATGTTTTTTTTGATCAATACGAAATGCGAAGCCGGCATAATTTAAAAAGTGAGATTCATAGTTTACAAAAGGGTGAACTTATTTAGAAAGAAATTTAGGTTTTATGAAAAGGAATTGAGAATACAAAGGTTTTATGATAGAAAGTGTGCATTGGGAGGCGGGTCTAGTTCCCCACCCTAATCAGGGCGGGGATATAAGATTCACACCCTACCCCCCAAACCGCCCCAACATCGGAACCAATCCCTCTTTCGTTTGACCAGCAGTATCATACCCGGGAAAAATCTTAACCAACTTCAAATAAAAGTTTTTTTCAATACGTTTATTTCCGGAATCCGTCTTTTCGAATACGTCTTTCGTAAACAAATGAAATTCAAAATAACCAGTTTTAAATTTTCCATCCATCCCAATCCGACTTCCAATCCGAAATCGCAAAGGATGATTTGTGTCTAAGGTTTCGAAACAAGATTCGCCTTCAAAAGTTAATGCCTTGGAAATATAAAACTTTTCTTTTACACCCATCTCGTGAAAATCTTTAGAACCAGGAAACTGAATTAATACTTTTCCTTCTCTTCGAAACTCCAAACTATAAGACAAAATCTCTAAATTAGAAACATCTAATGCTTCAATATCAACTGTTAGATGGTGATCCAAAACTTCGGTAGATCTTGTAATAACATTTCCTTCTCGTTGTCCTATCGTAATAATTTTGTTTTTATTCAAAGGAACTATATATTTAAAAACCATACCAGGATCAGGTAAATCTTTTCCTTGGACGGTCATTGCCGAATGAATTGGTGTTTGAGTGATGGTATGAATATCAGGGACTGAGATCTCTGAAGCAAATGCCAGATTCTGATTTGAAAGAATATTACCATCTTTCGATGTAGATTTTGATTTGAATAGTTCTAGAGATTTCAACTTGGCAATCGTCAGCCTTTGCATGACAGCCACTAGGACAAGTACGGCAACTATCAGCACAAGCACAAATACCCAAGTTTCATAGGCATTCATCCTCTCTTCCAACATTCGAATTTGTTCCGTTGAATATGGTTTCATTACTTCAGCGAGTATCATTTAAAATCCTTTTCGATGAAAGACCTATACTATCATTGTCGACTGATTCCCTTGCGAAAAAAACCTCCTTCCCGGAAAAGAGATCGACTCTTAAGACTTAGTTCCCTATTTTTTACACTATGTCGGGTTACAAGTCCTTACTCTACATTCTAGTTTTCTTATATGTTTTTCCCCTCTTCCCACAAAATCATTGGGATAATTACATTCATGAAAAAACGATAGGATCCACCTATCAGATATTTGGTGACAATGTCAACCTAAGGGATGCCGACAACCTCAAGTCAAAGGTGAAAAAGAAACTTTCGATTGGATCCGCCGTGACCATCCTCGCAAAAACGAACCAAATCATGGAACAAGATTCAGTAAAAGAATATTGGTACGAGGTAAAATCGGAAAATGAAATAGGTTATATTTGGGGAGGACTCATTGCCGATTATTCCTTTCCTATCGAAGATCATACAATCTTATGTAAAAATTTAGGAGTCAAACTCGGTAAAATCGAATTAAAACTCATCCAAGGAGACAAACTCCTCTCCCAATCCAAATGGGAGGTTGGCCCTGTCAGCAATGAAAGTTGGAAACATCAAATTTATCCATCGTCTGAGTTTACACCCAGTCCTAAATTTTTATTTGGATTAACTTACTTGGTTTTTTCCGAAATCGAATATGGTTATACCAATGAACAATTGATTACTATCTCTCCAGACAAAAAACTAATATCACAATTCTCGTGGAACCCTGGATCCTGTGATCCACCTTCCTGCGCCGAATCTTGGTTAGTTTTTCCAAGTGAAACACTAAATGCGGATATTAAAACACAAAGAAAAATTACAAAAGGAAAAAAGAATACCATCCAAGAGTTAACTCATAGTTTCGACATAGAAGACTCTAACTTCCACGAGTACTACAAATCAGAATACATTTGGAACGGAACTACCTTCCAAAAAAAGGAATCTCAATAATTTTATGAAACAATTTATCGTTAGTGTTGTCATTTTAGTATTTACTTTTCCTATCTTTTCCTGGAACAACCATGCAGGAATCACCTATCTAATTTTAAAAGATCATTGGAAAGGTAAACCCACCCCAAAAGTCAAAGTGGAGTCTTTAAAATCCTTTTTATCCAAAGAAAAATCATCCATCCAAGAAACTCTTTCTATATCCGAAGAATGGGCACTAAAAAAGTTACCTCACTTAACACCAACTATCGAAAGTTTGAAATTTTCAAAAACAACGAAGGATGCTGACCTTGTTCTCAGTTTTTATAAAGCCCTTCGGGTGAACCCAAATCATAAAGCAGCATTGTACATCCAAGCAGTTCCCAAAAGAAATGGAACCAAACTTCCATTAGATCAACTTACAACTCTTAATGAAAAAGGTAAACTAGTGAATGAAACTTTTTTATCCTTACAAGAAGGGCAAATCATCGGCGCGGATGAAGTTTTGGTCTCTGCTACCGATGAACCAGATTACGACTTAGATTTGTATCTATTTGAAGATAATGGAAGTGAAGTAGGAAAAATTTACGGATTCGGGAGCCAACCATTTGGAAATCCAGCAATCGAATTTTCATCCCAAGCTCCTTTCCATATGGGTTTTTATTACGAACCTGGTATTATTTTTGCTCTCGCAGGATTTCTAAAACAAACTTATCCCGAATACCGAATTCACCAGTTTACCGAATTATCCAAATTAGCCTTTCGCACAGGCCATCCTTATTGGGGGTATCGATTTGCGGGTTGGGCTCTTCATTACATCCAAGACCTAACACAACCATACCACTCTTCTGTATTACCAAGAGTCAGTGCCGCAAAACAAATTGGCGTTCAACTTGTATCTATCGTTGGTTACCAATCACCGAAAAATAATATGATTAACTTTATTTCAGGAAGACATACCCTAATTGAAGAATACCAATACTATTTAATTCGTAATTTGATCGAAACAAAAAACTGGGATCACCCTGTGGCAAACTCAATCACTGAGTTTTCAGAACAAAGTTTTGTAAAGTGGCAAGGAATTGATCTTCTAAGAGGAAATGTATGTAAAGAAGCTTATGACGCCGGTGATCCTATGGATGAACAATTGGAGAATTTAGATATCCCAAAATATGAAACTCTATACGAACCAACACATCCTATCCATACAATTTTAGGAACATTACTTAACAATACATCCAAACACACAAGAGCCTATTTGGATGCTTTAAAATCAAACTAACCTATTTCTTCAACGGCAAATCGTTCCAATAACTCCAATGGAATGATTTCTAACGCGCGTTTGTGGGTAGATTCCAAAAAAACTTTGGGAGCTACCCCATTACGATAAGCTTCCAACCACCTCGATGCACAAAGGCACCAACGTTCTCCAGGATTGACTCCCGGAAAAGCATATTGCGGCCAAGGAGTGATGAGATCATTCCCACTTTGTTTTTGGGACTCTAAAAATTCTTCCGTTGCCAGAACACATACGGTATGAGATCCAAGATCGTCATCCGAAGTATTACAACAACCATCCCGAAAAAAACCTGTGAGCGGATTTGTGGAGCAGGGAACCAGAGGCCCGCCAAATACATTTAAAGATTCATCCATGTCCATAGGAATCTCAAACTAGGGAAAGAATCAAATCTGGGAAGACGAATCTGAGTTTAGAAGAGAAAAAAGATGGGGGTTTGCACCCCCAATAGAACGACCAAAAGGTCTTGGAAAGCCTACAGTCAATCTACTAAACATATATTTACTTGTCAAACGATTACGCACGCACATCAAAAAAAAGAATCTTTTTTTCCTCTCCATTGACCCGTACCCGCACCTTCCACCGCCCCGTAAATTTAGGATTACTGGTAATCGAAACATATCTGGCTTCAATGGCCAAATTTTTCTCCGCGACCCAGTCCAACTTCATCGCCTCAAAGGCCTTTCCTTCAATGGAAATATCCAATTCAATCTTGTGGTTTCCTGGCCTAACAAATTCTAAGGATACCAAAAAATTATCACCTAACCGAAAAGAGGTTTCACCACATTGTACCCTTTCTTTTTTTGAATTTAATTTACAAATCTGAATGTCTTCTTCTAAAATTTCTGCTTTAATCGGATCAATTCCTGGTCTTGGATGCCAATACATAAAAAGTTCATTCAAAGTATCTCGTTCCGAGTATTGAGTTTTAAATAGTGTTGGAATGGTTGTCACTTCTAATTGTCTGTTTGGTTTATGAACTTCAAAATGGAGATGTGGTCCCTGCGTATAACCAGTATTACCTGAGTATCCAATCAACTGACCCGCTTCTATCATATCACCGACTTTGACAACAACTCCATTTTTCATTAAGTGGGCATAATTCCCCAATGTACCATCTTCATGTTGTATGATGATAAAATTTGCCTTTGAGAGAAGGTCTTTACGAAATCCACCTTCAGAATACTTGGACTCTGTTGCCATCACATAACCTTTTCTAGCTGCATGCACAGGCGTTCCAACGGGAATTCCAAAATCAATCGCATTCGCAAAACTACCGAAATGAGTCACAGAGCCGTTATACCCTTGGACAACTTTCGCTCGAATGCCACGTGCAAAAGGTAATAAGTAACTTACCGAATCATCATGAATACTATCCCAATCTCCTGGTCTGACTCGAAACGCAAAAGAATGGAAGGCATCTTTCGTTCTATCTTCTAAAAAAAACTTTGTAATATAAACTGGCGCGGGGCCTTTGACAACAACAAAATAAGGAAAACTAATATCAGTTTTAAAGTTTACGAAAGTTGCATTCAACAATACAGAATTGGTAACTTTAGGATTTGGATTGTGATTACGAATCGAAAGCTGAATTCCATCTTCATCTTTTGTTTGAATCAAACAAACCCATTCTTGGTTACACTCTTCTGTAACATTTGATTCTGCATAAATACTAAAGGAAAAACAAAAACTAAAAAAAAATATTACTACGGATCGAATCACTTTATGCTCGTTAATTGAAATGACATTTCTTTTTGAACTACCCCATCAATGGAGATCGTTGCCGTCCAATCTCCTTCCAAAGGTTCAGAAGATTCCTCAAATTGGATATCCAAATAGGTGTCCCACCATTCTGGGTTTGTCTCCCAATTATACAATTTTATAATAGAGGTGCCATTTTTACGAACGGAAATTTGTATCTTATGCCTGGATGGCTTTAAAAGAGGAATATAAAAATACATAGGAGCCGTTTTTGCGAACGAAGTAACATTACATCCCAGTCTTTCTAAGTTTTGAACCGATTCACAAATTTGGATTTCGTCCGCATCCGAATCTATTTTGACTAGAGGTTCGTTTGTATCCCTACGCCAATGGAGTTGCCCTTCCGCAATCATTTCAGAATCGGAGGATTCAGTTCGAAACAAAGTAGGAATTGTTTTTTTCCGGAGACTCGGTGTTGGTTTATAGACTTCAAAATGCAAATGGGGGCCATCACTAAATCCAGTGCTCCCCGTATAACCAATTGGCGTTCCCGCACTTACCTTTTGTCCTCGTTTGACAAGAACACCCATATAACGAAGATGAGCATACTGGCCGATCGTCCCATCTTCATGTAAAATTTTTACATAATTGGCCGAGTGGATGTATTTGATTTCAAATCCACCTTCTGTATTTTTTTCTTCTGTATCAACGACAATTCCGTCTCTGGCAGCGGTGATTAACTCACCCTCCTTTAATCCAAAATCGATCGAATAACGGTTGTCACCTTGATGGCTTTTGGATCCCTTATAACCTTGATACACACGAACTTTCAAACCCTTGTCAAAAGGTAATTCGTAAATAACCTTGGAATCGTGCCTGACTCCAAAATTCCCGAGAATCCATCTGTATTTAATTTGATATACCCAACGTTTGTTAGGTTTATTTACATTCAAACGAAAGAGTTTTTTTCTTTTTGGCCCTTTTAATACAGTCACCAAAGGGAGTTTCACTGAACTTTTCATGTTTTTATAACTAGCATTGACTGATAAAGTTGTGTCGGTTTCTTCTATTGCAATTTTGTTTTGAAAGTAAACATCTACCCCCGTTTTGTCCTGCACATAAATGACACAGAGTCTGTCCATGGAGCAGAATTCAGAATGTTCTTTGGCAAATAAGAATCCAATAGGACAAAACAAAAAAAGAATAAATATGCCAAATCTCATAAAACAGGAATCATGTTAACGAATGGAAATGTAGGTGACAATCCATTTTCCTTCCTAAAAAACTTGATTGCCGAATGATTTCTTCTCTTTAAACTTCGACACATGACTCCAATCTTATACACATTCCCCATCTCTCATTTTTCTGAAAAAGCCAGATGGGGATTGGAACTTGCAAACTATTCTTTTGAACTAAAGGCCTTGGTCCCAGGTGAACACATCAAAACCCTAAAACCAATTGTGACCGATTTGTATGTGCCTGTTTTAGAGACGGATTCTGGAGTCATCCAAGGTTCTGGAAATATTTTAGATGTCATTGAAGAAAAGGCATTTGGTCATAAAGCCACCCCAGAAGAAAAACAAATGGAAGAGAAAATCGACATCCAAATCGGGAAAAGTTTACAAACAATGCTCTATTTTCATATTCTTGATTACCCCGAAATTGTAGGTAAATTATTTTTATTAGAACCGGCTTCGTTATCGGATACGGTAGCGGCACCAGAACATTTTGATTTGATTGCTCTTTCTCTCAAAAGAAGGTATAAAATTACTCCTAAAAACTTAGAAGTCGTTAAACAAGCACTAGATGAAGGTTCAAAAGAATTAATTTCTATATACAAAGATAGAAAGTTTTTTAATGGAAACTCTTTTGGAAGAGTGGATCTAACATTAGCTAGTCTTATGGGAATGCTCGCAGAACCAAAAGAATCTCCTGCTTATCCTTGGTTTAGATCAGTACAAATGCCTGAGTCTTTTTTCACCTGGAGAAAGGAATTAGGGGTCGAGTTGTTATTCGATAGAATTAAAGAATTTTACAAGGAATTTCGCAACCAATCCAAATAATCAGGATTTCCAGAGACAATCGGCCAAACCACAATGCAGGGAGTATCATAAGAATGTAATTCTTTGATCCTCTGCATTAAAATATCTGACTTATCCTTAGTTGTTTTCAACAAACAAACAGTTTCAGAAGATTCTTCGATTTACCCTTTCCAAACATAAACAGATTCCATTCCTTTGATGATATTTGCACAAGCCGCGAGGCGTTCCATCACCACTTTTTTTGCAATTTGTTTCGCCTCTTCTTCACTTGCGAAAGTAACATAGATCGTATTGTATTCCCATGGTTCATTCATTAAATTTATTTCCTACTTGATAAAAATTTTATATACTTATGATTTTGTGTATGTCTTTTCCAAATTCCAAAACTTACTTATTAATAACCGCCATTTGTCTGCCCCTTTTTGCAGAACCACTCAATCCTCCGAGTGTTACTTCTTCTAGTCAACTGCAACCACAATCCAAAAAATATACACCAATCCTTGCTATGGATGGAAAACTCAAAACCAGTTGGGTTGAAGGCGCACTTGGCGAAGGAATTGGAGAATCTTTACAAATCAAATACAAATCACCAATTAGCTTTCGTTCCCTTTCCATCTACAATGGATTTGGTGATCCCAAACTATGGGCCGCAAACAATCGAATCAAAAAGCTAAAAATATCTACTGAAGATGGAAATGAGGAAATTGTGACTTTAAAAGATAGTTTGTCACTCCAAAGGATTGAGTTCAAATCAGAACTTCATGCCAAAGAAATTTCTCTCACCATCCAAGAAGTTTATAAAGGAACCAACTCGGAAAACACTGCCATTGCAGAATTAGTATTCAATTCAGACCAAGCGGGATCAGCTCTCATTCCTCCCAAAAATACTTGGGCCATTGGAAAGTGGAAAACAAAATCCAACATCGCAAGGATCCAACTGCATAATGATGGAACTTGTGAGATGGGATATGAAACAGCCAAGATGTTATGTACATGGACAGAAAAAGGAGACAAGGTCATTGTTAGTTTAGAAGCAACCCTTCCCCTCACCAATACCGATATTTTGGAAATCAAACGCCGAGGGAATCCATCTGATCCAACTCTCGAAATCAATGGAAAACATGAGTTTATCTCCAACAGAGATGGAGTGTAACGCAAAATTTAATTCTTTAGTTTAATTCATCCAAGATTGCCAAATGGATTCCACCACGGAAGGTTCTTTTTCTTCCGTGGTCTCAAAATACAAAACAGTATTTTGGTATGGTTTGCCGATTAAATCTCTAACGGGTGTTAAAAGAATCAACTTAATATCTAATTCTTTTTCCAAACGTTCTATCGTTTGCCATTCATCAATCGAACCTTGTTTGGGATAAGGCAAAATCAAAATTCCAGTCACCACTTCCAGTTTTGGATTTCTTTTTTTTCGCACTTCCCATAAAATACGTCCGATCGAATAACGAAAATTAAATTCTGATACTGGTTGAACCTGAACCCTACCCTCTTCTCTAAATAAAAACCCATCGATGGCACATGGCCCTGAATACTCGTTTGGTATCAATCCTTTGGTATCTTTTACCAAATCCATCACAGGAGGTAAAAAGGAAGCAGAATAAGGAAGTTCCGATCCACCAATTCGAATCCCACGAAACACCCCTTCTTTATCAATGAGCATTGCGGTAGATGTTAAATAAAAAAACTCTCCATCACGAACATCCCAGAGTGTTGAAAAATCAAAAAACCTTTCCTCCCCTACCCAAAACTCAGCGAGAATAGGAAATCCAAAAAGTTTTTTGTTCACTTGAGACATCTTCCAGGAATCAGAAGCTGATTTAAAAATAATATGATTTCTACCTGCAAGTCCGAACTCACTTTTTAAAACCAAAGGGAGTTTGGCCTCTTCGAGTTCAGCAAACAAATGTTCTTCGGATGTGATTATTTTCGCAGCTAAGGGCGAGTGGTGTTTCCTAAAATCAAGCTGAGTGATTTTTGAATTGAGATAACGAGAGGTTTCGATTCGAATTGGATCTTCTAAAAGCCTGCCTTCATACCATTCGTTTCGACACCCCCATTCGACAAGAGAGACTTCACCAAGTAAGTCCCCTTCTTGGATGGGTGTTCCCGGGTTAAGCCCAGAATTTTTCCAGTGAGTATAAATTTCGTCACCAGGAAGCTCTTCGACTAAAACGAAATCTTCGGCCCTTGAGATGGGAAAAAACATCTTCTCCAAACAACGATTCCTCCGTTTGAGGGAGGAATCTAAATTCGGAGGTGTTGGATACAATCTATACTCAAATAATGAGTCTAGATAATAAAGCGATGGAGCCAATCAATAGATTCGTCGGATAGCAGTGGCAATCCGTTGTACATTATCTTTTGTTAGGTTAGGGTAAATAGGAATACAATGCCCTCTTTGGTAAAGGCGTTCCGCGTTTGGAAATTCCAAATGGTTTTCTTCCAAAACACGGTGCAAAGGTTCCTCTACAGTTTTTTGTGTACCGATGTGGATGGATTTAAAATACCTTTGGATCTCTTCGTAGTTTTGTCCGGAAACAACAATCGGGAATCTTTGAAATGTATCTTCCGTGGAATTTTGGAAATAGGTTTCTAATCTAGAATTTTGAACAGCTTGTAAATAGGCAGATGCAATTTTTTTCTTACGTTCTAAAATTACACCCAGTTTAGAAAGTTGTTCAATTCCAAGAGCAGCTTGGTAATCAACCAAATTGTAATCATACTTTGGTTCACCAAAGTTACGTTTGGCGGATGATCCCGTTTTGTATGATTTTATCGAGTTTGATAAGGAAACTTCAGAAGTGATGATCATCGCACCGTTACCAGTGGTGATGATGTTTTCTGCACTGAGTCCACAAATTGCAATTTTGGATTGTTTGCCAACGGAGATTGTTTCGGAAGTGGCACCAATGGCTTCGGTAAAGTCTTCTACCACTTCTAATCCCTCGATGGAATAATCACTGAGTCGAATGAGAGATCCAAAACTATGATCAAATAAAGCAAACTTCGCACCAGATTCATTTTTTTTACGGAGGAATTCTTCCGGGCAAAGGTGAAAGGAATTTCGTTTTAAATCCACAAGCACTGGTTTTGCTTGTAATAGAAAAATGGCATCCAATGCCGAAATCGGTGCATAACTAGAAAGTAAAACGGAATCTCCCGCTTTCACACCTAATGCAAGTAATGCTAGGTGGTATGCCGAGGTGAGGGAATTAGAAGATATGGCATATTTGATTTTGAAAGTATGGCAGAAGGTTTTTTCAAATCTTTCTACGATTTCACCATTTGATAGGTGTTCGTCCACAAGGCATTCTAAAACACCTTTCAAATCTTCCCGAGAAAGGGTCGGTTTAAAAAATTCGATATCTTTTTCTTTTCGAACAGGTCTTTGTATTGTTTCGGTGCTCATCCAACAGCACTCCTATATATTATGTCACTTAAATAGCCGATTTCCGTATTATGTCACTTCATTTTTCGAAATGAGAACATAATTTTAGGAATTCATTGGAAAAATGGTTCTGGCAGGAGGGAGTCTCACGAATATGGCCCCCATGATGGACTCTCCCTCCTCCCTTTGGGCCAACCGCCTACGCCAAAACCAAGGAATCCGTTCCCTGATGGAAGATTTGGGCCAAGTGACGGGCCACCCGGATGAAATTCTCCTTGGGGGAGGAAATCCGGCCCATATCCCGGAAGCAGAGGCAATTTTTGCTGATTGTTTTCGCGAACTCGCGAGTGACCCGTGCCTTTCCGCCCTTCTCGGAGATTACCAGGCTCCGATCGGGAATGATCGTTTTCGTTCCCTGGCCGCAGAATCCCTATCTCCCCACTTAGGTGCAAGACTCACCAAAGACAATATTGCCTTTTTTAATGGCAGTCAAAATGCCTATTCCTATTTACTCAATATCCATTCCGGGAAGATGAAGGATGGGAGTTTTAAAAAAATTCTCCTACCGATAGTTCCGGAATACATCGGTTATGCGGACCAGTCCATCGAAGCCGATGCTTTTTTGGCTACCAAACCAGAAGTGATTCCGACAGGAAATCATAGATTTCGATACGGATTAAACAAAACAGATTTTGATCTTTCCGAGATTGGTTGTGTGGCCTTGTCTCGTCCTACAAATCCCACGGGAAATATTTTATCAAATGCCGACATCGAATGGATGGAAGAGAAAACAAAAAAACAAAACCTTCCTCTCTTCATTGATTTAGCCTATGGAAATCCTTTTCCCAATTTGATTGGATCGGAAGAACCGATCCATTACAAGGAAGGTAGAACCCTTTCCCTTAGTTTCTCTAAAATTGGACTCCCGGGGGTTCGTTTGGGCATCGTTGTTTCAAATCCCGATACGATTGAAACCTTATCCTCTTATGCTGCTGTAGGGAATCTGGCTGTGGGAAATTTAGGTGTTTATATGATGGAAATTCTCTTTCGTAAGGACATCCTCACAAACCTTGCAAAAAACGTCTTACGTCCGTTTTATGACAAAAAAAGAGAACTTGCCGTGTCCATTTTTGAATCGGAATTTCAGAAACGGGGAGTCGAATATGAAATCCATGAACCAATGGGTGGATTTTTTCTTTGGATTCGTTTTCCCAAGTTATCAGTCACCAACCACAAACTTTATCACCTTTGTAAAGATAAACGACTCTTCATTGTGTCAGGACATTATTTCTTTCCGGGATTAAACTCAGATTTTTCACACACTCAAGATTGCATACGTTTGACATATTGTCGTCCAGAAGAAGAATTAGCCAGGGGAGCCCATATCCTTTCGGAGATAGTGGCTTCTCACCAGGCGAAATCCAAATGAGCGAAGACAGCATTGATCTATCAGACACAGTCGTTGAGAACCCCTCGTCCAAAGACGAAAGTTCAATGGATAGACCATCTGCACAGTCTTACATTTTTTTGTCTGATTCTGTGGGAAGCCTCACACCCACAGCACGTTGTATCTTAGATGAACTGAAAGACTGGCACAAACGTGTCGAAAAACACGGAAGCAAAGAAAAACATGCATCATACCTAATGACCGTGGATAAACTTCCGGAAGCACTCGGAAAGTATACAAACCTCGGAGCCCAAGGTCGTTCCGAAAATTCCATCTACCATGCCCTCAGGCAAATTTTAGACATCGACCATCGTGGCCAAAATAGAGCCGCTTACGCTTATCCTTATCTCATTCGTACGGGCAGTAAAATTTCTTCTAAAATTGCACTGGTCGCCCCACAAAACGAAAACAAAACAGACACCCAACCATACAGACAGGCTTGTTTTCGTTTTTCGCAAGAACTCATCAAAGTATTACTCGAGAACCGAGGCAAAAAAGGAAGGAACTGGGATGATGAAAATCCTGGATCTCTCCTCTTACAAAAGAACAAAGAAGGAAACACTTGGCTCTATCCTAAACTTGGTTCTCTCGAAGCAGAAATTTCTTCATTGGTCAGAAAGGGATTTGGAAATTTACCTTACATCCCCATGCCAGACTTTCTCCAAGACTTCACAGTGTTTGCGAGAGAACAAAACTTAGCAGTTTCCATTCTTGCTGACTACCATATTGTCATCGATGAACTAAACATCTTACCTGATGGAAGTTTCAGACGATTACCAGAAGTAGTGAACCAAATCCTTGCTCATATGAATGGATTGGAACATTTCACAAAAGACCAACTCACAAAACTTGCCAAAGATGCTAAGTATGAATCTTTTTTGGCAACGTTTAGTGATTATATCTCCAAACCAAAATTTCCTTCTTTAGAATCAAAAATGAATCCGGAAGAAGAAGTGAAAAAGTTTTTATCAATCATCGAAAACTTTCCTTATCCAACAGAGAAAGGAAACAAATCTCTTTCAGTGAAAGAAACAATTGAACTCAGTGTTAAAATTTTAAAGAGACTTTCGGAAGAAAAGGGATCGGTTCTGACTCGTAAAGATGATAACATCTACGGCACTGTCAAAAATGCAGTTATCTCTCGAATCCCTGAACATACAAAAAATCATAACACACTCCTCCGAATTGATTTTGAAGAAGAAGTAGCAAAAGCAGGAATCACTTCAGAAGAAAAAACCAACGAATACATCAAACGATTAAAAGACGATGTATTTTCTGATCATTCTTATTATGAAGAAAAACTTCCTGACGGAAGATCGGTTTATTATGTGGTAGATCACGGGTATATGGCCGCAGTCATCCACAAACTAGCGTTTGAAGGCAGAACCAATCCTGAATACAAAAAACAATTGGGTTATGCCAAAATCATCAACCACAAACTTTCCAATCCCAAACATCCTGAGCTCAATAACAAACTAAAACCTGAGTTAATTGCAAAACTCAATGCTGATGTCAAAAATATGGAAGTGGAAGAATTGGAAAAAGAACGTTCCAATGAAATTCGCTCAAGGTTCAATGTGGTTCCTGGTATTTTGACTTTTGTAGTCAGCACTCTTATCTTTATCACGGGAGCATATTACCTCCGTTCGGCGATGCCAATCTTTTTTGGTGTTCCCTTTTCTGTTGTGCTTGGGTTTATGGCTGCCATCTACTTCCGAGAAAAATCCACAGAAGAAATCCGAGAAGACATCAAAAATTCAGGGAAATTTTCAGGAGTTGGTGACTGGGGAAAACCAACCTACAGCTCCAGTGCCTCTGCATCTTACGAAGATGAAGCCGAAACAAATAAAAAAGAAGAAAAACTTTCTCATATCTACAAAGCCGCAGATAACTTCGTATTTCCTAAACGATTCAACAAAATCACAGATAAGGTTCTGGATCCAAAATCCTTACGTTCGCGTATTTACGAAAACTTAGACAATATCAAACGCAACAACATGACCCTCGGAAAAGAAAAGGACGACGACAAAGTGGCTTCTACTGTCGAATACGCGGTTTTACAATCAGTTTCCACCATTCTCATTCCCGATGATGTTGCCATTCGGGATCTTCCAAACACCATTCTTATCAATCGTAATGATATGAAATCGGCTCTCTTTCGTGGCCAACTTGCTGATCACTACAGAGAAGAAATGAATAAAAAGAAGTTCGATAAAAAACTAGTTAAATACTACACCTACCTCATCAACACGGTAGAGATGGAGTATTATAAATACCTTCCGAAAAAACGAGTTTAGATACTAAAATCATTTGATTCCCTACGGGTCACTCCTCCTATGGAGTGTGATGTATCAAAACGGTATCGTACAATTTCCTATCATCATCATCGATGAAGATTTTCGTTCCGAAAATGCCAGTGGTCTTGGCATTCGAGCTATTGCAAAGGCCTTAGAAGGCGAAGGGATTGAAGTTCTGGGTGTTACCAGTTACGGAGATTTAACCAGTTTTGTGCAACAACAGAGTCGGGCTTGTGGATTCATCCTCTCCATTGACGATGAAGAGTTCACTCCGGAAACAGAAGGTGAAGTTCCCGATGCCCTCCGCCAACTCAAAGATTTTGTGACACAAGTGCGTCATAGGAACGCCGACATACCGTTGTTTCTTTATGGGGAAACAAGAACCAGTCGTCATATTCCTAATAGCATTTTAAAAGAACTCCATGGCTTCATTCATATGTTTGAAGACACACCAGAGTTTATGGCTCGTGCCATTCATAGAGAAGTTAAATCTTACTTAGATAGTTTACCACCTCCTTTCTTTCGTGCCTTAACGCAATACGCACATGATGGAAGTTATAGTTGGCACTGCCCTGGTCACTCGGGTGGGGTTGCTTTTTTAAAAAGTCCCGTAGGACAAATGTTCCACCAATTTTTTGGTGAGAACATGCTACGAGCTGACGTTTGTAATGCGGTAGACGAACTAGGCCAATTACTCGACCATACAGGCCCTATTTCTGCCAGTGAAAGAAACGCCGCACGAATTTTCCAATGTGATAGTTTGTATTTTGTGACCAATGGAACTTCCACTTCAAACAAAATTGTTTGGCATAGTACGGTTGCCCCTGGCGACGTTGTGATTGTAGACCGTAACTGCCACAAAAGTATCCTTCATGCCATTACAATGACTGGTGCTATTCCTGTTTTTTTAATGCCGACAAGAAACCATTTTGGAATCATCGGTCCCATTCCCAAATCTGAATTCAAATGGGAAAACATTCAGAAAAAAATTGCGGAACATCCCTTTGCCAAAGAAGTCAAAGGAAATCCAAGAATCCTCACCATCACACAAAGTACTTACGATGGAATTTTATACAATGTAGAAGACATCAAATCTGAGTTAGATGGTAAAATTTCAACCCTCCACTTTGATGAAGCGTGGCTTCCTCATGCTTCCTTTCATAGATTCTATTCAGGAATGCATGCCATTGGATCGGACAGACCAAGACCAAAAGAAAGTATGATCTTTGCCACCCAGTCCACACACAAACTTCTAGCTGGTCTTTCCCAAGCAAGCCAGATCCTTGTGCAAAACAGTGAGAAAGAAACTTTGGATAGAAACTTATTCAACGAAGCCTTTTTAATGCATACAAGTACGAGTCCGCAGTATGCCATCATTGCTTCTTGCGATGTCGCAGCGGCCATGATGGAATCTCCTGGTGGAAATGCCCTTGTGGAAGAATCCATTGAAGAGGCACTCGATTTCCGACGTGCCATGCGGAAAGTGGATTTAGAACTCGAAGAAGATTGGTGGTTTAGTGTTTGGGGCCCTGAGGCTCTTGTGGAAGAAGGTGCAGGAGAAAGGGACGAATGGATTCTCAAAGCCAATGACCGTTGGCACGGGTTTGGTGACATTGCAGAGGGGTTCAATATGCTTGATCCCATCAAAGCAACGGTCATCACTCCTGGTATGAGTGTGGAAGGAGAATTTGCTGACTGGGGAATCCCTGCTCTCATTCTCACTAAATACTTAGCAGAACATGGAATCATCGTAGAAAAAACAGGACTTTATAGTTTCTTTATCATGTTTACCATCGGGATTACCAAAGGTCGATGGAATACCATGGTGACCGAATTACAACAGTTCAAAGATGATTATGATTCGAACCAACCACTCTGGCGTGTGATGCCAAAGTTTACCGCTGCTTATCCCAAGTATGATCGGATTGGGTTACGTGACCTTTGCCAATCGATGCACGAAGTTTACCGAGCAAACAATATTTCTCACCTAACAACGGAGATGTATTTGAGCCCCATGATCCCTGCGATGAAACCTTCGGAAGCATTTTCTAAAATGGCACACCGCGACATTGAAAGGGTTCCGATTGATGAATTGGAAGGACGAATCACGTCAGTCCTACTCACACCTTATCCTCCGGGAATCCCACTTCTCATCCCAGGAGAAAAGTTCAACATGACAATCATTCGTTACTTACAATTCGCACGGGAGTTTAACTCCAAGTTCCCTGGTTTTGAAACTGATATCCACGGCCTTGTGGAAGAAAAATCAGAGTCAGGCCATGTGACTTACTATGTGGATTGTGTATCCGAATAAAAAAGATTAAGATCCAATTCCAGACCAAAGAAAATTCTAGTCTGGGATTGGTTTTTAGTAACAATCACAACAACAGTGACAAAGAATTCTGGGTTAAGCGAACCAACTTTGTGATTAAGGAATGATTATTCCCACTCAATCATCTTCACCACATCTTTCAAACAATCTTCCCTTGTTTCTTGGTTTGGTTTCAAACTGGGCAATCCAGAATACCATTTCCCATCAGGATATTTCAAATCAACCCAAAAGGAAAAGAGAGTGGTTTCTCCATTATTGTTTTTAATTTCGATGTTTAGAAGTTTTAAATCGGAAACACCAGTTTCTTTATAAAACACTTCTCCATTACGGGTGCGGATCCGAATTTTTTTAGGAACCACTTCATACGTGATCCCTTTTTTTTCTTCTCGTTTTTGTTTGATTTCCCAAGAGTCAATTCGCACCGAGTCCAGTTCGTTTGTATTCAGTTTCTTTTTGTAGAGAATTCCATCTTTCGAATGTTCAAACGACATCGACTGACTGCCGCTAGATGATTCACCACGGACAGTCCTACCATCGCAAAGGGTAAGATTTAAAACCTTGGGTTCAGAATTGTCTTTGTCTCCACGAGCATTTCGTGGTTCTTTCGATTCTTCCTGAGGGAGAGAAGGAAGGTTGGGTTCCTTGGGCAATCGTGGTTCTCCGAGTACCGGAGAAAAAAATCCGAGGGTCCCTACCCAAAGAAAGAGTCGCAGTCGGATGAAGTTTTCCATATTCTGACCTTTATCCATGGATGCATTTCTTACTGCAACTTTTCAAACCCTTCCTTTGCCAGTTCTTTTACTCGTCATCATCGGCTCCATCCTTGTTTTAGGAAAAGCCGCTGACGTACTTGTTGATGAGGCAGTTTCCCTTTCGACAAGATGGGGAGTTCCCAAAATGATCATTGGGGCCACCATCGTGAGTTTAGGCACAACCCTTCCCGAAGTTTCCGTATCGGTTCTCTCTGCCCTAGAGGGAAATCCAGGAATCGCACTCGGAAATGCCGTAGGTTCCATCATCTGCGACACGGGCTTAATTTTAGGAATCGCCATCCTCATTTCCCCACCTGACATTGACAAACGACTTGTCAATCGCCAAGGTTGGATCCAAGTCCTTTCTGGTTTTTTACTTGTTTTTGCTGCCCTACCTTGGACTAACCTAACATCCGTTTTCTCCACTGGGGGAAGGATCGACCAAGGAACCGGTTTTGTATTTTTGATTCTCCTTGCTGTTTATATTTATCTCAGCATTCGTTGGTCTCGTTCCAAACCAGGAGAAGTCGAAGCAGGGATTGATGCCACAACTGAATATGATGAATCCCCTTTCTGGGTGATCCTTTTAAAACTGGTAGTTGCCATCACTCTTGTGATATTGTCTTCCAAGGTTCTCATCCCTTCTGTCCAAGAAACAGCGGTTCGGTTGTCCATCCCTGATTCCATCATTGGAGCCACACTCGTTGCCTTTGGAACTTCCCTTCCGGAACTTGTCACTGCTATCCAAGCCTCTCGTCGTGGGCACTCTGAACTTGCGGTTGGTAACATCATTGGGGCAGATATTTTGAATGTTCTTTTTGTTTCCGGGGCCGCCGCTGCTGTGACTAAAAACGGGCTCGAAGCTCCCGTTAGTTTTTTTACATTCTACTTTCCGTCGATGCTCATCGTTCTTGTGCTCTTTCGTTTAGGAATTGTTTTTTCAAAAGACAAAATCAAACGACCGTTTGGTGTTTTTTTACTTTTCATTTACATCGTGGCGACACTCGCTGGATTTGTATTTAAAGGGTAAAATCTAAATTCCAACCACCATCTCTTCTCATTCCAGAAGGGATGGTTCGTTTGTTTCTCCATTCTTCATAACTTATCTCCTTACCTTGTGATTCCGGTTTTTCTTTTGGGATCTTAGTTTCTCCAAATAACCTTTGTGCCCCTTGCCGGAGGAGTAACCTTCCTCCTTCGTTATCAAATTGTTTTGGATGATCAAAAACAAATATCTCTCGGTTTTGTTCCATAGCACTGTAAGCTGTAGATATAGTTCCCGATTTTCGACCCGATTCCATGATGTACACTTTGTCCGCAAGGCCAGAGATCACACGATTCCTTTTGGGAAATGTCCACTTGGCAGGTTCTGTTTTGAGTAAAAATTCGGTGATGAGAAGTTGGTTCGCATCTTCTTTGATTCGTTTGTAAAGATCCCGGTTCCCTGGTGGGTATTCCATTCCTAAAGTAGTTCCAAGCACCCCTATCACAGGAAGTCCAAATTCCAGAGCAGATAAAAAAGCCTCCCGATCAATTCCGAGTGCCATACCCGATACTACCGCCAATTCTTTGTTTACCGAAAGTAATTCCACGAGTTTCCTTGTGGCAGAAAGCGATACTGGCGAAGATTTCCTTGTCCCAACAATGGCAACCAACTGAGACTGCAATACCTGAAGATTTCCCAAACAGGCAAAAACCATAGGCGGATCAAATATCTCTTTTAAATTTTTTGGATACTCTGGATCATAAAAATTGAGTAGTTTCCAATTCGGATCTTTCGATTTTTCCCATTGGATACATTCTTCCAAACATTGGTTCCAAAAATCTTCTTCAAAATAATGAGGGAGAGCGGCATACAATTCCGAAAATTGACTGAACTGACGCCAAAGTTTTGTTCTGCGAAGAAAAGAAGAAATTCGCGAATGGCCTAAAATCGAAACTACCACAAAGAGAGTGGTCAGTTAGATTTGTTTTGGGCCCCCAATTGGTTTAAGTTTTTAATGACATTACGATACGAAGAATTTTCATCCAAAGGTTCACGGATAGAACCTTTTTCTTTCATCTCTTCCAATATGGACTTAATTCGTGTGTATTCATCATAAGCCAAATTTGTTTTTCCCACTTGGTATAAAAAATTAGCCTTAGCAAACCGTGTTGGAACATTGTAAGGTTCTTTGCGTAAAATTTGGTCGAGAAGTGAAAATGCAGTTTCCACTTCATCATACCCACTGGCAAGTTTCCCGTTCCAAGCTTCATCCTTCAATGAAGAATCAAAATAAATGAGAGCCAATTGAAACGGGAATCGGGAATCTTCTTTATCAATTTTTGAAAGTTGTTTAAAAAGTCCGATGGCCCGATTTCGTCGGACTGATTCCCAACCCATATCTTTAGAAGCATTGGCATACGCTACTGCAGTTTCATATAACAACTGTTTATCCAACTTTCCGGATTGGATGGCTTTTTCAAAAAATGGTAATGCAGATTCATAGGAATGGATTTCAAATCCACCTTGTTTCGAATTGGGTAAGGTTTCTCCAATCGCTTCTTCATAATAACGGGCACCCAGATCAGCAGAGCCGGCCCGCATATAGGCCCGAGCAATTTTCCAAGAAAGGGCGGCTGACTGGTTGGACTTTTGGACCATTTTCCGAATCCGTTTGTCCATCTCTTCGATTTCGGCCTCTTCCAAAGCCAACTTCTCTTTCCAATTCACGATGTCTTTTTCAGAAGGCAATTCCCCGCCAATCCGTTTGCGGTATTTGGATTCAGTAAGTGACTTGAGATAGTCACAGCCAACCAAACTAAAGCCAAGCAGGAGGAAAAGAAATCCTAGTGGCAAGGAAACCAAAGTAAACCTGCTGTTTTTTGTGCCCATCAGTTCGATTTTAGTTTCTTTCTTTTGGATGAAAAGAAAAAAATGTGATTATGTCTCATAGTTTTCGAAGGTTGGGTGAATCCGATCTTTCCCTCCTCCTCCAATGGGAATCCCTTTGTTTTCCCGGTGAAGAATGGACGGATAAAATGATCCAAACTCATTTAGAATTCCATGTGGCTTTTGGTTTGGGAGATCCAGAAACACAGAGTTACGCTCTTGTTTGTGAAACCCCCTGGGAGATTGAAATCTTTCGGATTGCAACACTTCCCAACTATCGAAAGTTAGGTTTGGCAAAGGAACTTTTGACGGCCCTATTCCAGGAATTTCCAAAAAAAGAATTCTTTTTGGAAGTGAAGGAATCAAATATTGCCGCCTTTGGTCTTTACAAGTCCGTTGGGTTTACAGAATTAGAGAGACGTAAAAAATACTATCCGGACGGATCCACAGCTGTCCTGATGAAGAGGAATCCATTAGAATGAAAAATGCATATGTCACTGGCGCATCCCAAGGAATTGGAAAAGAATTTGTTCGTGCTCTTGCGAAAGACTATAATGTCTTTTTAATTTCTCGTACGGAATCCGATTTAAAAAAAGTAATATTAGAATTAGAACCCAAATCTCGGGGTATTTTAAAATACTTCGCTTTGGATCTTACCAAAAAAAAAGATGTGGAAGAACTAGCTGAGATTATCGCAAAAGATAAAGATGTGGAACTCGTTGTAAACAATGCAGGCTTCGGAACTGTAGGTGAGTTTGCAGCATTACCTCTCGACAAAGAACTAGATGAAGTCAATTTAAATGTAAAAACATTAGTGCATTTAAGTCATGTGGCACTGGGCCGGTTCAAAAAAAATAAAAAAGGATATTTGATCAATGTTGCATCTATCGCTGGTTATTTGCCAGCACCTGGTAGTGCGATTTATGCCGCGACCAAAGCATTCGTAAAGTCATTTACTGAATCCATCCATGAAGAAGCCAAACCTTACGGAATTTATGTCCAGGCTCTTTGTCCCGGACTCACTCATTCCGATTTTCACCAAAGAGCAGGAATCAACAAATCCAAATACCCATCTTTTATGTGGCAAGATGCAAGTGTAGTAGTGGAAGAATCTTTGGACGCCCTTCGTTATAACCAAGCTGTATGTATCACAGGTTCCTTCAACCAAGGTGCCATTACTATTTCAGAAATGATCCCGCGAGGTTTCTTACGAAAGTTAAGCGGCAAATATCTAAAACTAGAAGAGGATTAGGATGGACGTTGCTAAATTAGATGCCTGGTATCGTAGACTACTTGTAATTTTCTCCATCATTGGTGGGGGTTTTCAACTTTACTACGAAGGGAATGTTTGGGTCAATGCTGTCTTCGTGATCCTTATGGCAGGGATGGTGGGATACTTCACCAATTTTCTCGCAATCAAAATGTTATTCCAACCTAAACACGGTAAGGTGCTTGGTTGGTCAGGCCTTGTCCCTAAAAACAAATCGAAAATTGCTAAATCACTCGGAGAAAGCATCCAAAGTAACTTACTCCACCCCGATATTATTTTAACTTATATCTACGAACGTAACTTAGTAGAAACGGGAATCCAAAAAATCGTCAAAGAAATTGATGAAGCCATTCACAACGTAGAAATCAGAACCATGCTTGTGACAAAAATCATTTCCATGTTAAAAGAAAGAGGGCCAGAAATTTTAGAAGTTATCTTTGATTTTTCAGAAGAAACCATGAAGAAGATGGCAGAACGTCCAGAAGAAGTTCAAAAACTTTGGGACTATACAAAAGAACGCCTAACATACTATCTTACGGAAGAAACCAATCGCGAAGAGTTAGGAAAACAACTTCGAGTTGTATTACTTGAAGAGATGCCAAAACTTGCAAACTTACTCAACGAAGGGTTAGAAGAGTATTTAAAAACCAGAAGTACGCTTGGTAAAATTGGAATTGGAGTGAAAAAGATTTTTTCCTTTAACGAAGAAGCCATTCGTGAACTTTTAGAGCGATTTGTCAAAGATCCGGAAACCTCCGACCAGTTTATGAAAATGATGGATGAGATGATGGCCGGTCTCCAAGAAAGACTGAACTCGAAAGAAACACAAGAATTCATTACAGGAAAAATTTCCAATTGGTTGGAAGCCAGTGGTGATTACGCAAGGCAAAACCTTTTACCATCGGGAATCGAGAGGTTACAGGCTTATCTGGATGATCCGAACAATTGGGAAGAAATTGAAAAAAACTTTTTTCGTGCTGTGGATTGGGTCAAAAAACGCCTGCTCGAATTTATGAACAGTGAAGAAGGTAAGGTTTATCTCAAAACCAATATTGAAAAATTTGTCCACAATATCAATGTCACAGCCCTTGTTGAAGAACGGGTGATGGCACTTGACACCGATGATTTAGAAAAAATGATTTTGGATAATACTGGAGGAAATCTCGTAGTCATACAATTCTTAGGTGGAATTTTGGGAATGATCGCAGGACTCATCCAAGTTCATATCTATTTTGCAGTTCCTGTGGGAGCCCTTGTCCTGATTACCTACATTGCACATTACAGAAATCAAAAACGAATCCCCACAGAGGGATGATTATTAAATATTTCTATATATTTTACTCAGCCAAAAAGTTAAAATAAATAATGATAGGATATAAGGGTTTCTTCATAAAATCTTTCTCCGTTAACTTCCACTCGGAGTTCATGCCTATTTGAAAATGCATACCGAACCTTAATGGTAGCATAATATGTATTAAAGTTTTGACTGAGTTGGTAATTTTGAGCTGTGGCACCTGTAAAAATTTTCCAAGCACCCCATTCCTTTTGATACAACAAACTAAAATTGACACCATACCGAACATCATTTTCAAACATCCTTCCGTTTTGGGCTTTGACACCAGCAAGAACACTCAGAACACCAAAACTCATAGGTGTTTTTCCAAATTCATTTGAAAAAGAATACCCAAAACGAAAATCAAAATTACCAACTTGTTTCCTGAGAGTTTCATCGTTTTTTCGATAAACGGCAGTTTGTATTCCCGTATCTACCATATATGAAAAATCTTTAGAGATTGAATTATATGGACTTATGGATGTTAACTTGATTACACTCATAGAAGTTAATTCTGGCTTTTTGTTTTCATAAGTCCTTATCGTCGTATCAAAAAATGCCAACTCCGAATTAGGAGTGTGGCCTCTACTCACATTTAACAAATCATGATAAACAATTCGATATCGAAGTTCGACAAAATTTCCTAAGGAAGACACACCGAATGATGACGCCACCCGACTGAGCGGATGGGATTCTTCAGGTGGAGTCGATAAAGGGAATGTTTCCTTTGTCGTATATTCATCATTTTGTTTGCTCCGGAAAACGAGTAACTTGTCATAGTAGTCTTTATGTTTTTTTGAATGTGTATTATTATTGGTGGAATCACGATACCTAAATGTATCCAACACTGCATCAGTCACTAGAGAAATCCGAAAATTTTCTTTAGGATCAGGAAAGAATGTTTTTTCCAAACGAATCATTTCAAAGTATGTATTTCGTTCCTCCTCTGACATTTCATTGATTTTATATTTAATTTTGGAATATAAGGAAGGACGATATTTTCTGGAAAGAACAAGCCCTTCTTCTGCCATATATTTTTTTATGGTGTCACTTGGAGTCACCATCCAACCTACTTGGTTACTTATATTTAATTCTGGAATCGCAACTTCTAAAATTTCTACCAAATGGTAGGAACAGTTTTCGTTGATAAAATAATAATCAAAATCTGCTCTTCCCATCTCCCAAAGGTGGCGCAAAAACCTTTCTTTTTCGTCAGGTTTCAAATTCAGTTTGTATTCCCAAATATCACGACTTTCCAAATCATTATATTCGTTCACCTTCAGGTAATAAGGAAAAATTGAAAAGTTACCCGAATAACCACCAATTAAACCTTTATAAACATAAGAAAAAACATTCATCTCTCCTGGGTTAGCAGCATAATTGACTCCATAATCCAACAACTCGGCATTCTCATTTACTTTGTTATTTAGTTTGACCAGTGTATGTCCAAACATTGAAGCCGGTGTTTGCATATAATAAGAGGCAAAAATAACTGATAAGGAATCAGGATCTAAAGATTTTTTCCAAACTTCAAACCTTTCACAGGTAACTTCAGGTAGTCGATTTATATCAAAATTCAACTTCTCTTTTAACCAGTGGTATCTTTCTGGATAAGAACATTGTGGATGTAACAACCCTTCGGGAATGGTTTCTTCCGTAAAAAAACTATAGAGTGTGGCAATGAGTTCTTTTTCTGGATTGTATTTTCCTTCTTTGGAAAGGAAATAACGTTTGTTATCCACCTCACTCTCCCAAAACCCCCATCTCGTTTTTTTAAATCTTAATAACCTGTACCAATGTGTTTCTTCTGCTAAATGTTTTTCTTTGGCTTCTGCAACTAACTCTTTCAAATATTGCTCTGCTCTAGAAGTTTTAGGAAGATTTTCTCCTTGTTTCCGAGAAGTGACAAAATCCAATTCAAGGAGATTCGAATCAAACGAAGGTTCTGTGGCCCCAACCGTAGTGGTGAAAAAAAATAATAACGAGATAAGGAGGTAATGAGGAAGGGAAAACACCAGAGTCACCAATATTGGAAAGTTCTGATTTTACATAAAAAACGCCAAACTGTAAAACAGTTTAGCGTCTTCCACTCACATTGACCAAAGGGAATTTCATTTTCCTTTGATCAATTTTTGAAATTAATGAATAGAATTCTATTCTTTCAAAATGAATGATATTTCAGAATTAATTTGACTCTAAAGATTTAAGAATTCTGTTCACAACAAGTTGAGAATATTGTGGAGTAAACTTTGTAATGAATTCAGGAGTTAAATCATCATCGTAAGTAGTCATATAAAAACCACCAACGAATGCGATAGCAGTAATTTCAAACCAGCTGATTTCAGTCCAAGTTCTGTCGATTTCTGCTTGGCGGAAGTGAACCACTAAAGGAAGTGTGAACGAGTCATTTGCTTTCTTTTTTGTAAAAGAAATATTTCCTTTTGTTTCAATGTCTGCTTTGTATCCGTAACCCCATACTGCCGGAGCCCAAATTAAGAAACCTGGCCAGTTAATGAAAAAATTTGACCATTTTCCATCGTATTTTGTTGTTACAGAAAGATCGATTACCACATCAACTTGGCTTGCGTGAAGGCTTGCTTTGTAAGGATAAACTACTCTTGATACGCTACTATTACGAGAAAGTGCATCCGCAACGGATTCAATGTACTTTTTAGTTGCGTAGTCATCCATTTGCGGAGAGGATAAACCAATTCTGAGTTGGTTTTGAAGTGGGAAACTAGAGCTAACATTTAACTCTTCCCCATTGGTGATCCTAAGCGAATGACTACAGTTTAAAATTAACAAACAAATGCTTGCTAATGCCAAAGACTTTTTAAAATTCATGTCTGACCTCAAATGAAAATTTACCTAAAACTGAGGTAGAATTGTACGGAATCAATCACTTTCAATTAGAAATTAAGAAAAAAAATCGTCTAACCGCTAATCCCCGATAAACTCAATTCCCGAATAGACCAAAACAGGTTTTCCTGCGAATTTTTTAATTTCCACCCTTTCTCCCAGGTTTCGACCGTATCCCAAAATCCGAAGGTTTGTAGCAGATTCCATCTGGCAAGGTAAGGTGGTGGAATAACTTAAGCCACCAAGCGAATAGTTGATGGAAAGCAAAAGAAAACCACGTTTGTCCTTCTCTAATCCCAACTGAGGAATCAAAGAATGGGGATCTTTGGTCGAATAACGGGTAAAATAAGACTCTTCCGGTAGATTTTGGTTAGGTTGGAACTTATGGGCAAACCCGAGACTTCCTTTTACCATATTAGGAGAGTATAAATTAAAGATTTTATCCTGATCCCAATTTTCAAATTCCAGACGTAAGGATTCCAACTTTTTGTCTCTTATGGGAATTAAGCCGAAAAACAGAGATAAATTGACCCCAAATCGATTTTCCTTTTCCACCAAATCAAAATCGAATCCCATGATTTCTAGTTTGGGAGGATTTCCTTCCTTCAACTCATGGATTCCAAAAGGAGAAACATAAAGCCCAAAGTATCCATCCAATCGATTTTGTTCTTTTCTTTCTGGAAGCGGGAGTGGTTCCAAAGAATTTCCTGATTTATATTCAAATACAGTGTTCAGAATTTCGTTGTTTGTTGGTTGGATTTCTGCCGTGGCAAAACCAGTGGTATTCCCTGCGAGGAAACTGACAATTTCTGTTTCTGGATCATAAACCAAATCAGCAAAGTAAGGTGGAAGGGATCCGGAATGTCCCGAAATCCAAACTGTTTTCCCACCTCCGATCTTTTCTTGGAGTAAAACCGGAAGCCCAAGTTTCATTTGAAAATTGGAACTTGGGCCTTTTTGGATGCGATGGAATTCCGCAAAACTCTCTTTAGAGAGTAAACCTTTCCCTTTTTTACTTTGAAACAAAGCTTTCATAAAAAGGCCCATATCTTCCCCGGTGGAAGAAAGAGAACCCGCAGTTAAATCTCGAATTTTCTGAGGTTTTGTTTTTGTTTTCCAAAAAAAACCATAGTAACCAGGAACAAGATCTGATCCTTCATGAAACTCAAGTAAGGTGGAATGTTTCATTCCTGCTTTTTTAAAAATTTCTTTTTGGAAATATTCTTCGATCCCAAGACCTGACACTCGTTCGATCACAACTCCAAGAAGTCCAAATCCAAAATTGGAATAAGAATGGGTTTTACCAGGTTCATTTCTTTCCATATCGGTGAGATGTTTCGGAAGGGAATGAAAGGATTCCAAGATCTCATTGTCATTTGCTTCGGGGGAAAGAAAAAAACCGGAGGCTAAATCAGAGGGAAGTCCCGATTGGTGGGTGAGGATGTCACGAAGGGTGATCTCAGGAAAATTTTTTCCCCGACTTTGCATCTTTTTGATTTCGGGTAAATACTTAGAAACCTCGTCATCTAGTTTCAGTTTGCCCTTGTCTTGTAATTGTAAAAGAGCAATCCCAGTAAATAGTTTGGTGATACTTCCAACTTTAAATCTTGGAACTTGTATTTTTTCATCTCCCCCATGGTTTCCGGCATGAACCACCCCATCACCTAACATATACATGTATGCCAAGGATTGGATTCCTGAATTTTGTAGTCCGTCTATTTTGGATAAAATCTCTGTCTCTGTAGTAACAACGTTGTTGTGATAAACCTCCTTCGGTTTCTCTTGCAAAGAAGAACATTGGAAGAAAAATAAAATGTTAAAAAAAAGGAAAAAAGAAATTCGTTTGCGATTGGAGAATGGTGGGAGAGGAAAAAGTATAGGTAAAGGTCGGATAGGAAGGAGAGGATCTTTCTTTACCTTGGTTTGGGTTTTAGATGGTGATTTTTTGGAATCAAGTCGAGACTTTGTTTTTTTAGGAGACCGAGATTTCATTCCTTTAAAAAATAAAATCATGAATCCACCGCAAGCCCATAAAACGAGAAACCCCTCAAACCTACGGAATGAGGAGTGATCGCTATTCAAAAAAGAATCAGTGACATTCTAACATCTAACACTGAATGGATTTTAGAACTATTTTAGTCTTGGATCGCACTCATTGAGTATTCAGAAATGGCTTCGCGGCGTTTGTCCGCATAGTCTTTGTGAAACCAAAGGTCTTGCGTATTTTTAGCAGTCTTTTTGTTTCCCACAGTGATGGTGGTCATACAATGATCGACAGCATACTTCATAGCCTCTTTCCCTGTTTCCCCAAGTCCCTTGTTTCGTTTTTTACGAGTGATTTCGGCACCTTGTTTGTTCACACGAGCAACTAACTTATCATAGTCGGAATCATCAATACAGAATACAGTTTCTTTTTTTGCATCCTTCCACTTTACATCCACTTCATAAAGTGGTGCCGCAGAGATATTGATAAAACCTAAATCAAAAAGTTCCGGCCAATACTCATAGAAAAAAGACAACATGAGAGAACGAATGGCATAACCATCAAAATCCGCATCTGTGATGATACTGATGCGATCGTAATGAAGTTCATCAATGGACTTCACCTTTTGGTCGAGTGGAAGGCCCACGATGGCAACGATGTTTTTCATCTCTTCATTTTGCATGGCTTTGGCAAGAGACATCCCCTTACAGTTAAGCGGTTTTCCACGCAGAGGGAAAAGTCCATGTAACTTAGGATTTCTTGCAGGGCGTAAACCCGCAATCGCAGAGTCCCCTTCCGCCACAAAAAGAATTCGGCCTGGATCGTTTGGTTTGCCCGTCGGAGGCATCAACTTAGGGATATTGTTCCGAGACGCCTTGCGGAGGCCTTTCTGCGCGTCCTCGAGCTGTTTTAACTGGGTTCTACGTTCCATCACCATCTTAATTTCTTCGATGAGGCCAGTTTTCTTCAAAAGTTTGTCGAGGTGTTTATCCACAGACTTTCGAATGTCCTCATTCAAATCATTGATGAGGTAAGACTTATCTTGGGATTTAAAACGTGGATTGAGGATCCGAAGGTTCACATACATGTGGAAACAACTTCTGACGTCATTACGTGTACATTGTGTGTTGAGTTTCTTTTCTAAACTGACAATCTGAGATTTTTTACGAACCTCATCACAAAGTCTGTTTTCCAAATACTCAATGGCCGATCCACCTTGAGGGCAAAAAATCGAGTTCACCCAAGTTAGGTTTTTGTTTTGGCCCAAAACCACATAGGTTTCCATGTGGATTTGAGACGCAGATGTTTTATCCGCATAATCTAATTTATAGTAAACCATCTCGGAGTTACTAAAGATTTCATCAAAACCCTTTTTGAATTTGTATTTTTCCTTTCCCGTTTTGTGGATGAATACAACTTCCAAACCTGGATTCGACATGGCGATGTCTTGGAGATACTGTTTCACCAAATTAATGTTAAAAGTAGTGTCCAGGTTGTTAAAATAAGCAGGGTTTAATTCAAACTCAACAGTGGTTCCGTGGTCTTCTTTTTTAGCAGTTTCAATCACAGCAGTCATCCCTGTTTTGTCACAAGGAGCTTTCAGTTGTTTGATTTGGTCTGCGGAAAGAAGAGGACAGTCTGCAAAAGTTCCGTGTTCATCAAAATATAAAAACACTCTTTCCATATCTTCTTTAGGAAGTTTGAAACTACGAATGACTTTTTTAGCATCATCATGAATGCTAAACATCTTCTTATAAGCTTTTCCACCATTGATGGTTTTCACTTTAAAAAAAGAAGAAACCATTCTTACAAGAGAGATCCCCACACCGTTTTGTCCAGCAACATGATCTTCTTTTGCAATATCATCAAAGTTTTCTCCATACATCAAGTGGAGGTAAACACCTTCTGCATTGTCCGCAGGAATCCCACGACCATTGTCTTGGATGGTAACTCGTTTACGATCTGTAGACAACTGTACAATGAGTTTGTTCATCTTGTCTTTTTCTGGAATGGATTTGTCGTTTAAGTTTTTACGATACTCATCCACACAGTTCATACAAGCTTCATCTAAACATTTGATTTTAGCAGGAATGTCAGATAGTTCTTCATGTGACACTTCGTACGTTCCCGCACTGTCCTTAGTAAAAAAATGTTGTTCGAAAGTGGACAATGAGTTTTGGCCAAGCCACATCCCTGTCCTCATCCGCACGTGTTCTACGTGAGATAATTTCTTAAAATTTCGCGAATTTCCTGAGGTTTTTTCAGTTTTTTGAGCCATAATACTTTATTTCGGATCCCATTTTTTCTTCAGTTCATCAAGTTCATCGGTCATAAAACCGGTGAGTTTTTTGTCGTCTTTTTGTAATGCCGTATACTCGGTGTATTTTGTTTTTGCTTCTACAATGGCATCTTCACATTTGCGAACTTCTTCCAAAGTCATTCTATAGACAGGAATTGAACTCAACCATTCGAAATAAACGAACTTGGCTGCTTTCAATTTGTCTTCAAATTCTTTCTTAGATTTAATCCCTGTTACTTTCTCATTCCATTTTTCTTTGATGAATCGAATGAGTTCGGAGTTACGATCGATTTTTTCTTTTTCGAGTCCCGCCAAACGTTTGAAACGGCGGATGAGATGTGTTTTTCTAAAATCACAGAATCGTTTGATGATTTCTTCAGGAGTGAAGTTACGAAGTTTACCTTCATGAGTGATGACGTTGATGGTTAGGACTTCGTTGTTTTCTTTGGAAAAAAGTTCTTTGATTTCCTTTTCAGAAGGTTCTTCCCCTTTTTTCGCAACAAGTTCAATTTTAAACGTTTGGCTGGAATGATCTACATAGTCCTTTAACCAATTGTCTTTTTTCTCAATCAAATCATCTAAATAGTTTACTACCTTTTCTCGGTTCCAGTTCATCGGCGCGTCAACGAGGAACAACTTTCCGTCTTCTTTTTTGAATCCGAAGGTAGTGGACATCACAGTGCTACCATTGTCATTTTTGGACAACTTCACTTCCCCACCGTACCCTTTGTACCATGGGGTGACCTTTTTAGGTTTCCCTGTTTTTAAATAAGTTACCTGAGATTCAATGATGTCGCTGAGTTTATGAGCTGGAATGAAACAACGGAAACCCGTTGCAATTCCTTGGATGTTATTTAAGAGTACAACTGGAACTTTTCCTACGAAATGGATGGGTTCATCTTCCGTTTCATCGTAGTTTTTGACATAATCGATGTCGGGCAAACTTTCGAAAAAACCCAAATCCTTGGCAAAGTCAGAAAGTTTGACTTCCGTATAACGAGGAGAAGCAATTGCATTCGGGTCTAAAACGTCTCCGAAAGTTCCTTCTCCATTTACCAAGGGATAGTTGTTGGCAAAAGCAAAGTCTTGTGCCATTTGTGAGAGCGCATCTTGGATCGAACGATCTCCATGCGGATGGTATCCCATAGCAAGACCGGCAACTTTTACCGTTTTGGTGTGTCGGTTACGGGCATCTGAGTTCCACATCGCCCATAAAATCCTTCGTTGAACAGGCTTTAGACCATCAATTTCTTGCGGAATGGCTCTTGAATCGCATACATAGCGAGAGTATTTCCTTTGGTCATCATTCACTTGGTCTTCAAAGGGGCGTTTTGGATACTGTTCTTCGTTCTTCATGGGTTCCAATGACACAGGGATGGGGTGAATTGACTTGTCAAGCGGTTTTCCCTTTTTAGACTGGCGATACGCACCTGTCTATGTCCCCGGAAACTCAAGAATACTCCCGATTCTATTGGCTTTTTTGTATCTTGATTTTTTTTTCTGGATCCAACTGCCAGAACCTGAAATCACTCATCATCCGAGAGCCAATTTCAGAAATTCCCGCTTCTGTCCTTTACCTAAAATCTCCTAGAAAAATGAGCCAATTATTTTTCAAAGAAGGGTCTTCTCACTTCCGATTCATTGAATGGGAACCGGGAAAATCCACAGGATATGCAGAGAAAATTGAACTCAGTTTTCTTGCTTACGAAGGTAATTTTTTATCAAAAGTAAAAGCAGAATTTGGAAACGAACCATTTGAATCTTATAAAATCATTTGGAACAAAAAGATCGGAAAGTTTAAAAAAGAAGAAACAGAAAAACGAATTTTCTTTATTTATACAGAATCATATTTTTCAGAATCAAAAGGTTCTACACTTCAGACACTACTAGAAAATAAATTGAATGTAGAAGCAAATAAAACAGAAATAGAAGAGTTCGATATATTTGAATTAGGTGGTGACACAGGAACACTTATCGAGGAAGGAACTCGTTCCAAACTTGGTGGGGATAGCCGTTGGTCACATAGTTTGGGAAGTATTGAATTTTTTCCAAACTCAACAGTATTTACCAAACAAGAAAACAATACCATCAAATCGGAACATGTATCTAATTATTACGATTACTTACAACTTCGTTATGAATTGAACGTAACAGAAACCGACAAACTATTTTTCAAACTTATCTATAAAGAAAATGATACACAAATTTTCTTTGTTCCGCCTTATACCAATGGGCTCACTACCAAAACAAAAGAACCTTTTGGTTACAAGCGGATCGGAGACTTTTTACTCAAAGAGGAAATGAAATGACAGAAGTTCGCACTCGTTTTGCCCCATCCCCATCTGGATTTCTCCATGTAGGTGGAGCAAGAACAGCTTTATTTAATTATTTATATGCTAAGGCCAAAAAGGGAAAATTTTTACTTCGGATCGAAGATACGGACCAGGACCGTTCTACAGAAGCATCTTTCAAAATCATTTTAGAATCTTTAAAGTGGCTCGGGATGGAATGTGATGAAGGCCCGGGAGTTGGTGGCCCGAACGGCCCGTACACTCAGTCCGAAAGAATTCATATTTATAAAGAATACACTGACAAACTGATTTCCGAAAAAAAAGCTTATCGTTGTTTTTGTTCTGCAGAAGAATTGGAAGGCAAAAAAAAACAAGCCGATGCCATGGGAATTCCTTACATCTATGATGGAAAATGTTCAGACCTTACTGATGCAGAAATCAATTCCCAAATTGAGAAAAAAATTCCCTTTACTGTAAGATTCAAAACTCCTCATAAAATTGTCATCGTAGATGATATGATCCAAGGAAAAGTAAAGTTTGAATCCAAACTCATTGGTGACTTTATCATTGTGAAGTCTGATGGATTTCCTTCGTATAACTATGCTGTGGTGATCGATGATGCGCTAATGAAAATCACACATGTGATTCGTGGAGTAGGACACCTTTCTAACACTCCTCGCCAAATTTTAATTTTTGAAGCCTTTGGATTTCCACTCCCAAGGTTTGCTCATGCCAGTGAAATCGTAGGAACCGATGGAAAAAAACTTTCCAAACGCGCGGGTGCGACATCCGTCCTTGCTTTCCGTGACTTAGGATATTCGAGTGATACCATGCGTAACTACATGGCACTTCTCGGATGGACTTCTCCCGATGGAAAAGAATACATGAGCGATGAAGAACTTTGTTCCGTCTTTGATGTGGAACGCTGCTCTAAATCCCCTGCTACCTTTGATGTATTTAAAAAACTAAAAGAAGAAGAAAAGGAAACTGTTGATTTTAATAAGTTATCTTTACTTGGACTTGCAGAATATTTAAACCCAAAATCAAAACTCAACTGGATGTCGAACAAATACATCCGCGATGTAAAAATTGAAACCTTAGGGAAGGAACTCGAACCTTTCTTAAAGGACTGCCAAATCCCAGAAACTTATAAGTCGGGAACAAACCCACAACTCCTCTCCATTTTAGATTCAGTGCGTGTGTATTTGGATCGCCTCATCCAAGCTCCGCCCTACATCGAAGAATTCTTTTTAGAAAATCTTCAATTTGAAAACGAGGAAGCCAAACAACTTGTTTTGGATGGGAACGGTAAAGCGGTAGTCTCTGCTTTTTACCAAGCGGTCAAAGCAAAACCGTTATCAAACCCGGATGAATACAAAGAAGCCATGACCAAGGCAGGAGAAACTACGGGGGAAAAAGGAAGGACGCTCTTTATGCCGATCCGAGCCATCACTACGGGAAAATCCCATGGCCTCGAACTTCCCATCCTCTTTAGCCTTCTTGGCCAAGAAAAGCTCATCCACAGGATGGAACAGCTGGCAAAGTCGCTAAACATCGCGATTTAGGAAATTTTTTCTGAACCACAGTCCCCAATCAGGGATTTTTGACTTTTTTTCTCCCTCTCCATCGTGTAATATGATAGAGAGAGGGGGAGATAGCGGCAGTTGACAGCACCATCTGAAGTTTTACCGTATTTGTTATGTCCCTCACCTGGGTCGTATGCGATGTTCCTACCCCCTGATATGTCCTCTGTCAAACATTTCAGAAAAGAGCTAAAAGGCACCTTGGAAGGGAACGGGTTTAGTGCAGACAATATCATGCACATTGAATTGGCTGCTGATGAAGCCCTGACCAATGCAGTCGCAGCAAATGTTTCCTGCCATTGTGATGAAACCATTATCTGTCGTTGGAGGATTGATTCCTCCAAATTCACATTGTATATTTTGGATTATGGATCAGGACTCTCAGAGGAAGGTTCCCTTCCCGACACAGACAAAGAACTCCTTCGTTCCAACCAATCCCAATGTTTTAGCACCTTCCTTGATCACATCAAAAACCACCAAAGTAAAAAACCGGATACCCTTCCTTATAATGGTTCAGGCCAAAAACATAAGAACATGGGAAAAGGATTGAAAATTATCAATGCCATGATGGACTCCGTTAAAGTAATGTTTCACGGAGAAGGAATGGTAGACGAAGCACCGGCGGGGTTCAAAGTTATGGGTTCCATCATCGCTCTCGAATACGACCGTTCCAAACACTTATAATTTGATCCTTCATATCAACACTTCCCGCGAATGGCGTGGTGGAGAACAGCAGCTTTATTATTTAGTCCAAGGACTGGCCAATTTTAAAATCCCACAAATGGTTGTAGGCCAACCGAATTCCCCTTTAGAAACAAAATGTAAAGAGAATGGTTATGAATTTGTTCCCATTGACATGCGTGGCGAGTGGGATAGAAAAGCATATAAGAATATTCGATCTCTCTGTATTTCTAAAAATGTAAAACTCATTCATACACATACCGCTCATGCGCATACACTCGCTTTACTTGCCAAACGAAACCACTTAAACATTCCTTTGATTGTTTCTCGTAGAGTTGACTTCAAACCAAAATCAAGTTTTTTCTCTAGATGGAAATACCAACATCCGGCTAACGATTATTACCTGCCAGTGTCTCAAAAAATCAAAGAAGTAATGATTTCAAGTAAAATTGTTCCAGAAAGAATCATTACAGTGTATTCGGGGATTGATTTAAAACGTTTTTCTAAATCTGCCCCTCACGAATACTTAAGAGAAGAATTTCATATTCCCAAAAAATGTATTGTGATTGGAAATGTGGCCGCCCTTGTCGATCACAAAGACCAAGAGACTTTACTGAATGCCGTAGCAAAGATGAGAACAAACGTTGACTTTCGGCTGATGATTGTTGGTGATGGGAAGTTAGAGAACAAACTCAAAAACCAAGCAGAACAATTAGGAATCAAAGACAAAGTCATTTTCACAGGTTATCGTAAGGACATCCCTGCTCTTCTTTCTTTATTTGATATTTTTACGCTCACTTCCAAAGAAGAAGGCCTTGGAACTTCTGTTTTGGATGCGATGGCATCAGGCCTTCCTATCGTTGCCACGAATGGCGGAGGGATTGGTGAAATGTTGGATCACAACGAAGGAGCTTACGTTTGTTCGGTGGGAGATTCAGAAAGTATCGCCCAAGGTTTGGACAAACTTGTTGGAACCGAAGAATTAAGAACCAAGTTCGGAACCTTCAACAAAACTTCGGTAAAACGATTTTCTGTTACCAAAACGGTTGAAAAAACAAAACTAATCTATTATTCCTTTTTAGGAGATTCTTTGTACGGAGAAGGAACATGAGCGGAAGATTACTCATCATTGACGGCCATGCTTTGGCTTTCCGGGCTTATTTTGCATTTGCCGCTTCTAACCTTACCAATTCCAAAACAGGACTACCAAGCGGCGCCATTTTTGGATTTTGGCGGATGTTATTCAAACTCCTACAAGATGAAAAAGTAACCCATATTGCTTTTACCTTTGATCCGGGCACAAGACTTGAAAGAAACGATTTGTATGAGGATTACAAAGCACATAGAAAACCAATGCCAGAGGATTTAAAACCTCAGATTCATAAAATCTATGAAATGTTAAAGGCTTTAGAGTTCCCTATGTATAAAATAGATGGAATCGAAGCTGACGATATCATAGGATCATTATGTAAAAAATTCGGAAAAGATTTTGAAGAAATCGTCATACTTTCCAGTGATAAAGACTTATACCAAGTCCTCGACAAAAACATACACATGTTACGTGGGAAACGTGGTGTTTCCGAATTTGAAAAAATAGATCCTAAATGGGTCAAAACAAATATTGGAATCACCAAAGAACAAGTCACCGATTATATGGGTCTGTTAGGTGATGCCTCTGACAACATTCCCGGAGTCAAAGGGATTGGAGAAAAGGGAGCCGCCAAACTCATCCAAGAGTTTGGAGATTTGGAAACCATTTATAAAAAACTAGATAAAATCAAAAACAAATCACTCATTGATAAGTTGGCTGCTGAAAAAGAGAATGCCTTTTTATCTCGGAAACTGGCGACCATTGTCACCAACCTCAAACTCGATATAAAAAAAACAGATCTAAAAATTCCAAATTATTATGATCCGGCAAAAGTACAATACTTCAAAGATGAAGGATACAATGTCCTCCACCGTGATCTTGCCAAACAAGCTGGGATTCCGATCGCAAGTGATGGAGATTCTAAAGATAAAACTGCCGAACCATCCACTGGCAAAAAAGGAAAACAATCTAAAGAAGATGAAGCAAACGAAGAAACTGACAAAAAATCAAACAAAGGTTCTGCGGTAACAAAAAAGAATTACAAACGAATCCAAACCTTGGATGAATTGAAAAAAATTGTCTCAAAACTCGATCCTAAAAAAATAATTTGTGTCGATACAGAAACCACTTCTCAAGATCCAATGCTTGCTGAGTTACTTGGGGTTTCCTTTTCTCAGGAACCTGGAGTCGCTTACTATATAGCTTTCTCTCACCCAGAGTCCATCTATAGCCATCTACTCCCTTCTCCCGAAGAAAGCCTTTCTGTTTTAAAACCAATGTTTACCGATCCCAAATGGAAAAAAGTGGGACAAAACATCAAATACGATCTTTTAGTGCTTCGTAATTATGGTGTAGAGTTAGCGGGAATTCATTTTGATACGATGTTAGCCTCTTACCTTTTGAATCCAGGGGAACGCCGCCACAATATGGATGATATGGCTGTTGACTATTTGGATTACAAAACCATCACTTACGATGAATTAGTTGGAACGGGAAAGAAAAAACAAAACTTATACGATATTGATCCAGAAAAAGTTTCCGAATATGCCTGCGAAGATGCAGACATTACCCTTCAACTTCATAATGTTCTCTCACCAAAAATGGAAGAAGGAATTCACAAAAAACTTTTATATGAAATTGAAATGCCAGTGTTACATACTTTGGCTGATATGGAATTTGAAGGGATTGCAGTAGAAAAAGGATATTTTGAATCACTTTCCAAAATCTTTGAAACAAAAATCAAAGAACACGAAAAAAACATTCACTTCTACGCAGGAAGACCATTTAACGTTAACTCAACGAAAGAACTCCAAACCGTTTTATTCGAAGATTTAAGATTACCTGCTGAGAAAAAAACACAAACAGGATATTCTACCGACCATTCGGTTCTAGAATCTCTCCAAGGAACCCATCCCATCATCGATGATTTACTTGGACTTCGTAAATTCTCAAAACTAAAATCCACTTATACAGACACTCTACCAACACTCATCAATCCCAAAACGGGACGAATCCATACAAGTTATAACCAAACTATTGCGGCTACGGGAAGGTTATCTTCCACAAATCCAAACTTACAAAACATCCCCATCAAAGATGAGGAAGGGAGATTACTTAGAAAGGGTTTTATTGCAAAAAAAGGTTACGAGATTCTTTCTCTCGACTATAGCCAAATTGAACTTAGAATTATGGCCCACTTTGCCAATGATCCGCAAATGATGAGTGCTTATCAATCAGGAGCGGATATCCACAGAAAAACTGCCGCTGGGATCTTTGGAGTTTCCGAAGACCAGGTAACACCAGATATGCGAAACAAAGCAAAAGTGGTAAACTTTTCAGTAATATATGGAGTCACATCCTTTGGTCTTTCAAATAATTTAAGAATTAGCCGGAAAGAAGCAAAAGAGTTTATCGAAAAGTATTTTGCCACCTACAAAGGTGTTCAAACTTATATGGAAGAAATTGTGGAGTTCTGCAAAGAACATGGATATGTGGAAACACTTCTTGGTCGCAGACGTTACTTACCAGACATCCATTCCAAACACAAAATGGCAAGTGAAGCGGCCAAACGTGTTGCGATTAACTCTCCCATCCAGGGAACATCGGCCGATATGATAAAGCTTGCGATGATCCAAATCCATAACAAAATCAAAAAGAACGGTTTTGATTCTAAACTCCTTCTCCAAGTCCATGACGAACTTGTTTTCGAAGTGAATCCGAAGGAAAAAAAAGAATTCTACCAAATGGCAAAAGAAGAAATGGAATCTGCGATGAAACTAAAAGTTCCGATTGTCGCCCAAGGTAAGTTTGGCGGTGATTGGGATGAAGCACATTAGGCCATTTGCCTTAGTTTTAGTTTTTTTTACACTCTACCTCTGGAATGCAAAAGTCCTATTCGAATCGGACAACCTCTATGGTCGTTTTGATTGGGACATGTATAGTTTCCATGTCGAATTTTTAAGAAAATCATTTTTAGAATTTGGAACCATTCCTTTATGGAATCCTTATTACGGAGCAGGGTTTCCCGTTTGGGAGAATCCAACAAGTAAGGTGGGAAGTATCACGCATCTACTTGTTCTTTTTTTTCCTACACTGAATGCGCTCAAAATTAGTTTTCTCGTATACTTTATCCTTTCTGGATTTCTAAACTTTCATTCCTTTCGGCTTTATACAAAGTCCACCAGCTTATCATCATTATTCTTTGTATTTTTATTTCAATTTTCGGGATTTGTATTTCAAAAATTATATGCGGGTCATTTAAACCAAATTCCGGGATTATTTTTACCATCCCTCGTGTTTTACATTTTATATTTTGTTCAAAATAGAAATTGGGGAATTGGAATCTTAATTACCATAATCACCTATATTTTGTTATCTGAAGGAAGCATTTACCCGCTAACACAAATCCTCCTCCTTCTATTCTTTTTAGTTCCCCGAGAAATTTACATTTCCAAATCCCCAAAACAAAGTTTCATCAATCTTTCCATTTTAACTTTATTTATATTAGTTGTCCTCTCCTTCAAGTGGGTTCCTACTTATGAATTCATTCACAAAGTAGGAAGGCATTTTGTAGCAGACACGTTTTCACTTACCCATAAAGACCTGTATTTTATTTTTTTTGGATCTTCCCAACACCCTCACCTCACAACGTCCATTTCTCAAATGCAATATCGGTATTGGGAATATGGAAACTATTTAGGACAATTCCCACTCTACCTTTTCCTTCTACTTTTTTTCATAAAAAAAAGAATGTTACCGGTTTTATTTTTACTAGGACTTGTTTTGTGGATGATGATGGGAAAAATTTCTCCCTATTCACCTGCGTCACTCCTCGAACAGTTGCCCATTTATTCATGGGAACGAGTGTACCCTCGTTGGAGCCTCAGTGTTGTATTTTTATATACTTGGTGTTTGGCGGTGGGATTTCAAAATCTATGGGACTGGATTCCCTCTAGGTATCATAAAGGTTTAGAAATTCTGACTATCCTTTGTTTCCTCTTCCATACCCAAGATACAAAACTAATGAATACAAAATACTTATCTGAGATTTTTATTCTACCTTTACCAAAGATAGACATTAAGAACCCAAATGTCTATCCAATCACTGTGCCCACAGTTCCTGATTACGGTTCTGATTCGAGGATGTTACCCGCCATCCAGTCAAACCTTTCGACAAACGATATATATGAAAACTTAACCTTCTATTTCACAAACCAAACCATCACTGACAAGGATTACAGAGGAGAAGTATATCTTCTTTCTACAAAAAAAGAATTCAAACCTAAATCATGGAAACCAGATCGATATGAGTTTGATAATTTACCCAAAGGAGAAACTTTGATTTTCAATCAAAAGTATCATCCTGGATTTGTTACCTCCATTCCAGGTTTAGAGCCTTGTTCCTATAATGGATACCTTGCGATACAACCAACAAAGGATATTCCAAATGTTACTATTTTTTATTCTTTTGTTCGGAGTGTTTGGTATTTCCGAAAACCTTGGGTAAATTGCAAAATATTCTAATACAATTTCTTTCAGACTTTCTCATTTCCAACCTGGCTTAATCTATTTGACACAAACTGATTCCAGACTCAAATTTTACCACTATGTGTAACTTGTTATCTTGGAGACTTGTATTAGAGGGTGAAAAACAATCTGATTGGTTTCATAGGCTATCCCAAGATACAATCAATAGACACATCAAAGCAAACTCCGCCCTTTTTGAAATCAAACATCCCAAAAGCCAGATCCAATCGTTTCAAATTGATGGTGAAAAAATCATTTCTTCAACCAATGTCTGGGGAACAAAACCATCTTGGTGTCCAGACTTTCTTACCAATACAAAATCGGAAAAATTAGTTTCCTCTCCGTATTGGAGCCAGTACATGCAGAACCGTATCCTTGTGCCCGTTCATTCTTTTTTTGAATGGCAAACCCAACGGACTGGCAAAAAACATAAATATGAAATTACATTCAAAAATCCTAATTCCTATTTTGTTGGATTATGGGGGGAAGAAAATGGAATTCGTTGGATTACGATTCTTACTGGTGAAGCAAACGAAAAAATGAAAACCATCCATAACGATGGAGAAAACAAACACCGCCAACCTATTGTTATGCCATTGCAAAATCAAAATAATTGGTTGGACCATTCTGTCAAAAATCCAAAAGACATTACAGACTTATTGTATAGGTTCACTCCAGATGATACAACGGAAGTCGATCTGAACAAGGAACAAACTCTATTCGACGAAATATAAAACTCAAATATTTCCCAATCTTCAATACATTTTAACTGTCACCAATTTGTAACAAACAAACAATTCCTTCCATTCACTGATTTTCACCCTTTTGTCACATTGTCGTAACCGATTCATTTTACCTTATCCTCAGATAAACAAGAGGATACATTCCGATGAAACCAAATACAATAAGCAAAACAGAACGAATCCTAGAAGTTCGTTTGGCTGAAAACCAACTAGAAATTGAAAGAGCACTTGCACTACGTTATGAAGTGTTCAACTTAGAAATGGGAGAAGGTCTGCCACAATCTTCTGCCACTCGTAAAGACCGTGATGAGTACGATTTGTACTGCCACCACTTAATCGTTATCGATAAATCAACAGATGACAAAAAAATTGTAGGAACTTACCGAATTTTAACACGCCAAAATGCAAAAAACGGAATTGGTTTTTACAGTGAAAACGAATTTGATATCACTTCTATTTATAACCTTCCCGATGAAATTGCAGAAGTAGGACGTTCTTGTGTTCACCCTGACTACCGCGATGGTTCGGTGATCTCTTTACTTTGGCAAGGGCTTGCAGAGTTTATGAATAAACATAATGTTCGTTACCTCATGGGTTGCGGATCCATCCACTCCACTGACGCGGGAGTTGCTTCTCAATCTTATGGATTTTTGAAAGCAAAAGACGCCATTGCTCCGGAAGAATTTCGGGTGTATCCAAACCCTGACTTTGTTCTCCCTGGGTTTGATGCCGATTTTCAAGTAGAAGATCCAAAAACAATCTCCAAAAATATCCCTCCACTTTTGAAAGGATACCTCCGGGTAGGTGCTAAAATCTGTGGAATTCCTGCACTGGATTCTGTTTTTGGTACTACAGATGTGTTTATTCTTTTCGACCGCAAGGAAATCACGGAGAGATATGCGAAACACTATATGAATGCATGAGCCTTAACCAGGAAATAGATTACCAGCACCCCACAAAACAGGATCAAATTCGATTTTTCGGTTTTACCCTTTTTTTGGTTCTTACGATCTGTGCTGGTTATTTCCTGGGCCTTCCTCGGTATTATCTCGGATGGTTTTCTTTTGCGATTGCATCGTTCTCTGTGGCCGGAAACGATGCAGTCCAAACCATCGGAACCTTTATCGAAAGTAAAAAATCGGTCCACTGGCTCCAAAAGATTCTCGTTTTTGGTGGTCTTTTATTTTTTGTTCATTTGATCGCTTGGTTTTTACACGGCGGCGAAATCCATTTTCATAGATTAGATTCTATTCCTGAAACCAAAGACTTCAACCTCCTCCAACTTCTCGCACCGGTTTTACTTGTAGTCATCACGAGACTTAGGGCACCTGTTTCTACAACATTTCTCGTATTAGGTTTGTTTGGCGGCAAGAGTATCGACCAAATGTTAACCAAATCCTTTTTCGGATATGGCCTTGCATTCCTTGCAGCAATTGTTGTTTGGGCCATCCTAGTCAAAGTTGACCCACACGAATACCATGATGTCCACACACCCGATCCCGTTTCCGAACGCCGGTGGTCTAGATTGCAATGGCTTTCTACAATGTATCTTTGGGTGGCATGGTTATTACAAGACACAGCAAACATTGCCGTATTTTTACCTAGGCAGTTGGGGATCATCGAATTCTTAACCGCAGTTTTTATTCTCATCATTGCCTTACTCATCATCATTCGCACCAATGGCGGAACCATCCAACGAGTGGTTTCAGAAAAATCTGACATCCAGTGGGCCAAGGCAGCAACCATTGTGGATTTGGTTTATGGAAGTTTACTCTTCTTTTTCCAATACATAAGCAATATCCCCATGTCCACTACCTGGGCTTTTCTTGGTCTCCTTGCCGGTCGTGAAATCATTCTAAATGTCATCACCTACAAAGACCTTCCCTATCTCGACACCTTCCGCAAAGTCGGAAAGGACGTAGTTCTTGCAACGATCGGGATTCTTGTTTCCATTTTGGTGTTTTTTCTTTCCTACTTTCTCTACCCAGAGCAGAGAGCCAATATCCCCCTCGAATTTTGGAAAACGCCAGTCCAAGAAGATTCCCTATAATTTTCTTTGACAGTACCTGCAATTGTCAGGGTAGTGTCATATATGAGATTCATTCTCACATAGACAACAGGAGCCATTATGTCCATAGCAATGATGTTACGAGAAGGTACTGCCGATAAACACCAAGAAACCGAAAAGGTTCCTTACATTCGGGCCATTTTTAGAGGCGGACTCGACGCCCAAACTTATACCTACCAATTGGAAAGCCTACAAGCGGTTTACGCAGTGATGGAAGAACTCTATCGCCAAAACAAAGACAACCCGATCCTTGCCAAACTTTACTTTCCAGCTCTCTTTCGTGAAAAATCTTTGGGAGAAGACATCGCGAGTTTCCAAAAGAAATTTGGGACAAAACTTCGTGGTTCTATCTCCAAAGCCACACAAAACTACATTGACCATATCAAAAATACTGCAAAAACAAAACCAGAACTGTTAGTAGCACAGGCTTACGTCCGTTACTTGGGAGATCTTTCTGGTGGCCAATCCATCAAAAAAGTAGTAGCAAAAACTTTTGAATTGGAAGGAAATGAAGGAACTGCTTTTTATGAATTTCCTGAAATTGAAGACCTTATGGCTTTCAAAGGAATCTATCGTCAAAACTTGGACACTCTTCCATTGAACGATACACAAAAAGCAGAACTATTGGCAGAAGCAAATGCCACTTTTGATTTGAATAAGTTTTTGTTTATTGAGCTCGATTCCGACCTAAAAGAAAATATAGGAATGGATCGTTACCAAACTCTTCTTCCAGCAGGTTAAATTTTTGGGATTCCCGTATACCTTAGTCACTTTAGTTTTTTTATCCATGTTGCCGGTAACAATGATTGTGCCGGTAGTGAAGGATGTTGTAAAGGACCGATTGCTCGGATCGAATTGGGAAGTTGCCTACTTCACAAGTATTCCCATGCTCGGTTCCTTTCTTTTTGCACCGGTTGCGGGAATCATTTCAGATCGTTTTAAAAACAGAAAGTACTTCATTAGTTTTTTCTGTTTTGTAGACGCAGGACTTTTTTATTCACTCACAGTTGTCACCGATATGGGACTCTTTCTTTTTTTAAGATTCCTTGAGGGTGCAGCTCATATCTTTATCATTGGACTCCTTCTTAGTTCCGCTGCGGATCGTGAAAATGATCCAGAGAACAAACGTTACTATGGCAAAGGAATCCTTATGGGCATCACGGGAATGTTTTTATCCCTTGGCGGTGCGTTTGGAATGCCTCTTGGAATTCTCGGAAGGAAAAATCCCCTTTTGCCATTTTATGTAGGTTCTGGAATTCTAATCTTTGTTGGTCTATTTAGTTTACTCCTGTTAAAGGACAAAGGAATCCATAAAGCAAAAGATTTCAAACTGAATGACCTGAAGGTTGCCATTTTCGAGAATCCTTTTTTGTTTGTTCCGTTTTTATTCAACTTTATCGATCGTTTTACTGTTGGTTTTATCATTTCTTCTTTCAATATCCACTTACGAGAAACACTAGCCTTCCATCCGGGGATGCTCGGTGTATTTTTGGGACTGGTTCTTTTCCCAATGAGTTTACTTTCTTATCCATCAGCCCTACTTTCTCGCAAAACAGGTGTTCTACCCCTTGTCCTTGTGGGATCCACAATCTATGGAGTGTTTCTCGGGTTATCGGGAACTACTAATGATTACTGGCTTCTTTTCAGCTTTTTACTCATCTGTGGAATTGGTGCAGGTGTGATGTTTGTACCTTCCATGATGCTTGCGAGTAAAATGTCAAAACCGGGGCTTACGGCTACAACCATGACAGCATTTACCGGTGTAGGTTCTCTTGGTTTTATGTTAGGGCCAGTTGTTTCCGTTCAAATGCAATTGGTCTTTGAATCGGTTTTACCACCAGAATATAGTTTTTCTGCCCTTTCTTTCTTTTTTGGATTTTTGGAGATAGGACTTGTGTTTTTAACCATTCCTTTTTTCAAAAAGATTTTGGGAAAAATGAACCGAATCGACGAAGAAAGAGAAAAGATATCACTTGCCAACCCTGATCCCATCATGTAGAATCATACCTTAGTCCATCTAAGGTAAGGGTTTATGATCAAAAAACTTTTGATTCTCAGCACACTCGCTTCGGTTTTGTTTTTGGTTTCTTGTACATCAGGAAACAAAGTACAGGCAGGAAGTAACAAAGTTCATCCACACACAGCACTCCGTAAATTAGAAATCGATATGATTAAAGTGGGTGATGGATTGGTAAAAACAGAAGCGGTTCTTGGAAAATCGACTGAAAAATCAATCGATCCTAGCGGAACCGTGATGGTATGGTATTTTGCAGAAGATCGTGATGTTCCGGAGCAGTACTACACTTTGAAAGAAAAACCAGATACAGTGGAAAAGTTTTTGAAACTTACATTTGATCCCAAAAACAAAATCACTGCAAAAGATTTTAAACTATAAAATCATTCCTCTGATGTAGAATCAGTTTCCGCGTCAGTGGGAGCGGGGAAAGGAAAACCAGGGAAACTTGGTTTGACTTTTCCCTCTACATCATCATCTAACACATCGATAGTGGTAAATCCCACTAAAAAATCAAAAGCCTCTGCAACGTTAAATCCAAGTCTGGCTCCACCGTAAATCCCTGCGGTAAATTCTACATTCCAAGAATATCCAGGTGGGTATCCAAATGGTTTTTGTTCTTCGGCAGGGAGATAAGCTAAAAATTCTTTATTCCCTGTTGATGCTACCAAATCCTTAGTAAGCTCACGGCGGAAATGTTCCTTTTTTCTTCTTTTTCGATCTTTGACAGGATCATACCAATATGAATAATAACGCATTTTATAACTTTTAACATTGGCCCTTTCATCGTTTGTGAGAGGGATACCTTTTTTATCCACAAGCCAATTGCCTTTGGCATCCAAGGTTGGAAGGCCGGAATGAAAACTTTCGCCACCTAACACTCCAAAGACGAGCTGCTGGGAATGGTAGGTTCCAAATTGCCCACCACGAAGCCCGGCTCCGCGACCCAAATCCTTTTTCCCCATTTCTGATTCCCCACCTTGGAAAAGAACTCCAATGGGCAAGGGCCCTACTTTAACAGCGGCTCCATACATAGGTGTTTCAACCCCAACGGTCACAATGTCTTGAAAATCGTTTTTACGATTTTTCCAATACGTTGCACACTGTAGAAAAAAAGAGAGGCTAAGGAGGAGGCCGATAGTTCGCATTCTTTTCCAGTTTTTTTCATTTTCTACTTTTCGGAATCAAAAAAACAGACAATTTGGAGAGATATGGGTTCTTTTGAAGACTTTCCAATGATTGAAGTGAAAAAAATGAATGAGACGGAGGTTCGTCTCTTCGCTTTACTCTTTAATTTACTCCGTGAACCCAAAGGAATTAGTTTCCAAAAATTTCGAAACATCATGCCTCGGTTCTACAAAAACGAAGACATTGAATCCGATCGGAAAAAACTCTACCGTGACCTGGGCCAACTCAAAAGCCTCGGATTCAATATCAAGGTTGCCCAATTCGGTTACCAGTCAGAAGATCATTTCCCTTATTATTTAGAAAAAGAATCCATCGATCGCAGTTTAAAGTTCACCAAAGAAGAGTTAGAATATCTTTCCAAGGTTTTGTTTGTTACCGAACCAAGTCCAGAAGGGATTAGTCTTTCACAAAAACTATTTTCACACAATTTAGATCTCATTCCTAAATTTGCCAAACAACCAAAAGAGACGGACGGATCAGAAGAAACACAAGACTCATCTCATACAGAAAAAATCCTACAAGCCATCAAAGACAAACGAGCCCTTACTATCCAATATGGATATGATTCGGGAGAAAGAATCATCGAACCTTACCGACTCGTGAGAAAAAATACTACCGACTTTTATCTACTGGCTTTTGACCGTGGGAAAAAATCGCTCCGTAGGTTCATCCTACCAAAAATCGTAGTCAAAAAAGAATCCAAAGAAGAATTCCTATCCAATCTCAAAATCACAAATGATGATTTGAACTTTCATCCTTTGTTACTAAAGAAACATGCAGAACTAGAATTTTCCTTTCAAATCCATCCTGATTATGAAGACCGTTGGAAATTGTTTTTAGAAGGTGTTAGGTTTCAAAAACAGGAAAACGAATACAAAATTTCTACAACAAATCAAAATGCTCTTTTTCAATTTTTTGTCCTTTCTCCCGAGGCTTTGGTAAAAAGTTCCGAAGTTTGGAAGGAATCATTTTTAACCTATACAAAACAATGGGAAACATTGTATCAATTTGTTTGATCCATCATTAACACCTGTTACCAAGTCACAGTATTTACAATTTTTACGTTGTACAAATGCCTTCCATTTGGTAAGACAAGGACTTGTTCCCAAACCTTCCACCTCCTCCTTCGGTGGTCATTTGGAATGGGGCGAATTTTTACAACTTTGTAAAAACCAATTTCCAGAATCTCAGACAATCGAAAGAACCATGGAAAGAGAAGAGAGTTTTCAAAAAACCTCAGAATGGATTGCGGAAAAAAAATCGATCTTTCATGCCCACCTTCGTATGGGCCAATTTGTTTCCACAGTTGAATATTTGGAATATGATTCGGAACGAGAAGGTTGGATCCTTTGGGACTTCCGTCCGATTGGATCTCTCAAACAAGACATCCTACGTTCCTTTTATTTTCATAAAAAAATCGCAGAAGGTATGTCCTTAAAACTAGTTGCCTTCAAACTGATTCGGATCCAAACCAAATACATTTATCCAGGTGGCCAGATCCAACCGGAAGACTATTTACTGATAGAAGACATAACTCCGCGAATGGATGCAGAGTTGGGAACTCGAGAATCAGAATGGGAACAATTCCAAAAAGAAATCGATAAAACCACCGAACAATCTGTACAGTTTTCCTTTTTAGATTCTAAACCAAGTTGCCGTTCACTCAAAACCTGTTTGTCTCCAACTCATTGTGCAAAAGGAAAAGAAAATGCAAAAGAGATATTTGATTTTCGAGACAGTTCCGAACTAGCCAAAGGGTGGTTTGCCCTTGGGTACAATTCGTACGAATCTGTTCCCAATTCTGAATTAAGTCCCATCCAAAGGATTCAAAAAGAAGCACATATCACTGGAAAAACCTATTTTGACAGGACAAATTTTGAAAATTACCTAACAAATGTTACAAAAACGGTAGCTTTTTTAGATTTTGAATCAATCAATCCTTATCTCCCACTGTATCCGCAGACAAGACCTTTCCAACATGTTCCTTACCTGTATTCCTTACACATTTGGGACAGTGAAAAGGATCTCCTAACACATAAAACCTATTTACATGAAGATTTGGGAACAGATCCACGTGTTTCTGTTTTGAACCAATTACAAAAAGACCTACCGCCAGGGATCACTATCTTCTCTTTTAATGATTTTTTTGAAAAACTCATCATCCAAGAGACAGCTTTGGCCTTCCCAGAGTTTTTAGAATTCTGGGAAGGAGTCAAATCGATGTTTATCGACCTTGCAATGCCTTTCAAAAAACTTTGGATCTACCATCCAGGCCAAAATGGGAAAGCGTCGTTAAAAGAAATTTTACCGTGTTTTAGTTCAGAGAGTCATCTTGGCCTTTCCATTCGCGAAGGACAAGATGCAAACTACCAATATTTAAGATTAATAAAAAAGCAGGTGACAGCCGAAGAAAAAAAACGTGTTCTGGAGGATTTGATAGCTTATTGCAAACTCGATAGTTACGGTTTGTTTATAATCTATAGAATGTTACAAGAAAGATTATCGGTTATTTAATGTTAGGTATCAAAAAATCAGTCGCACAACTTGTCTTTTCGTTACCGGAACATTGGATTTCCTCTTTGGTTCGTAAATCAAACCAACCAGAGACAAACCAATTAGATCCTCACTGCGCTTTGGCGTGTAACATTGCCAAGTTCCTGCCTAAAATGGAACAAATGAGCCCGGAAAAAGCACGTCGGCATTACCGCGATCAAATGCGGATCTTCGATGAACCGGAATTTCCTATCCCTCACATCGAAGACAAACTCATCCCTACTCCCAGCGCCTCTTTCATTCCTATCCGAGTCTACAACGCAAACCCACAAAAAAGAAATCTTCCCACCATACTCTTCTTTCACGGTGGTGGACTCACCATCGGCAATTTAGAAACACATGATAATTTTTGCCGCAAAATGTCTCATTACACGAAAAGTATTGTGATTGCTGTGGACTATCGACTGGCACCAGAACATCCATATCCTGCGGCTCATGACGATGTTTGGCTCGCATACCAGTATGTTCGCAATTCCGCCTATCTTTTTGGCGGATCACCAAATGCCATTGCTGTTTGTGGAGATAGTGCGGGGGCCTTACTTGCCACCTCACTTTGCCTTCGGGCCAAAAAAGACAAGGTTCCTGTTCCCGTCTACCAAGCCTTACTTTATCCCATGCTCGATACCTCCAAAGAATCAGAGACCTATGAACTTTTTGGGGAGAAGTATGTTCTCACCCGTTCTCTTATGCGTTGGTTCATCCAAAACTATTTGCCGAGCCAAAAAGACAGACTCCTCCATACAAACTCTCCCGTTCTCGCAGACCCCAAAGAATTAAAAGGTCTACCCCCCACTTACCTCGGGATCGCAGGTTACGACCCACTCAGAGAAGAAGGGGAAACTTATGCCAAACACCTCCAATTGGCCGGAGTGAAGGTGGAAGAACGCCATTTTCCATCCCTAATCCACGGATACATCCAACTCACAGGCCTCATTCCCAAGGCAAAAGAAGCGGAACAAGACCTCTTCCAAGCCCTAAACCGTTTTTTTTCGACAAGAAAAATCTGATCCGATCCATTCAAGAATCGACAAGGAAGGATTCGATACTATAAAAGACAGAATTTCCTTGAGGTACGTCATGATTTTACGATTCTCCATCGCTCTCTCTTTCCTATTTGCGATTTCAAGCCTTTACGCTGAAAAACCGGCATCTGCTACCTTAAAAGAACGTGAGACCCAAAAACAAATCGATCTTCAAAGAAAAAATGGATTTGGTGATAACGAAATTGATACCCTTCACGCAAGTATCATCGGGAACCTTAAAAAAATCAAAAAACTCCAAGAGTTAGGAGTGGATAAAACTGCCGCGCAGTATTTAGCACATACCCCAGAAGAACACAAAGAACTTTATAAAAAAGATAAAGATGGAAAACCATATTTGGAAATCAAACTTCCGCAAGGACAGTCTTACATTGATTATCCGACAGTTTTTTTGTATGACGGAGTTGCATACATTTATCCTAAAGAAGACTATAGCGACTTAGATAAAATCATTTTGGCATTTCGTCGAGTGAATGCAGATGGAACCATCCATGTAAAAGAAATGAGAAGGCTCGTGAACCCATCTCCGAAATCAGAAGGTACGGAAAAAGATGAGAAAGGAGAAGCAAAGTTAGATACAAATTCTGATATTCGATTGGAATACTACAGATCCCTTACTTCTGATACCATTTGGCCAAATGAACCTGTGCAACCAGCTGAACCAGACATAGCAATGGTTCTCAATGATGAAAAAGATCCTTTGCCTTATGACAAACAAAAACACATTATGATGTCTTACAAAAAGATGTTGAGAAAGATTTCTAAACAAACTGCGTTTAAACTCAGAAACATTGAGTTAGACCAAAAACAAATGATTACAAAAATTTTGGATTATAACACAAACTAATTTTGTTGTTTTTCCCTCCGACTGATGAGGAGCTGAGAAATCGTTTGCTCCTCGGTCACATACTTCCTCTTTAAATACGAAAGGGCATTGTTAATAAAACGAGGCACTTTTTTTTCCGCATCCAATAGATCCATCTTCGTCAACATCAGTTCATCTATAGTTGCGAGAGCCAAATTTCTTTGGCTCTGGTGTAATTCAAAATCGTCCTCGTCTTCTATGATCATGGTTTTTCTTGGAAGGTCTGAGCCGCCTCCACTCCCCTTTCTTCGTTTACAAATAAGTTAATGAGTAGCGATAGAAAATAAAAGAAAGCAACTACAAGGAATGCATTTCTAAGAGTTACCAATGTTTGGATGTATCCAAAAAGAAATAATCCCGCAGCACCTGCAATTTTTCCAGAAAGTCCCCACATCCCAAAAAATTCTCCCGATTTGGACTCAGGGCTAAAAATACCAACAAGGGCTCTGGAAGCAGACTGTGTGGAACCAAGTCCCATTCCCGCGAGAGAAGAAATAAAAACAAAAACCCACTGCACAGTCCAATTTTTACCAAGAACCATATTGATCAGGTTTGTAACATCATGCACATAATATATCAATCCACAAGTTATGAGCCAGAGAACCAGTGTCAGGTTGAATGTTTTTTTTGCTCCAATACTATCTTGGATCACACCGAACGCGAGTGCACCAACAGCGGCAAAAATTTGGATAAAGATAAACATAGCTTCTTTGTGTTCCGCTTCGATATGAATTTCATGAGAACCATAGATGAAAGCAAAAGAGATGACAATGGCAAGAGCCGCCATAGTAAAAAACAAGGATACCAAATAGATCATCAAATCTTTGAAGTTACTAGCATCCTTTAAAGTTTGAATCACACGATCCTTTCCAATTTTAAAATAGTTAACACTATGAGAAACTCCTAAAGGCAAATGAGGTTCTTTAAGGAAAAGAAAGGTAGGAATGGCCGCGACAAGAAAGAAAATTGCAGTGTATGGTCCCACTAATTTTAAATTTTCGAAATTATCTAACGAGATGGCTCCGAGTTTTGTAGCAATGTATACGGAACCTATTCCGCCGAAGTATCCAATCCCCCAGGCATAACCGGAGATTTTTCCTAAGTCTTCTTTGGATCCAAGGAAGGGTAAAAAACTGGATGCAAAGTTTTCGCCAGAGGCAAAGAAAAAATTAGAAATGGCGACCAAAACGAAACCCAACCAAACCATTCCAGGTTCCACATAGTATAACAAGAAGGTGGCGATGATACAGCCGATATAACTTAAAAAAAGAAAAAATTTCTTTTTAGAACTGTAATCAGAAATGGCACCAAAAATTGGCCCAGTCAAAACTACGAAAACATAAGAGGCCGCCAATGCCCAGGCCCAAACCGACCTACCATACTGAAAGGGGTCACCCGAATTGGGATCAGAAGGAACGATTAAATTAGTGAAAATTTCGCAGTAAACTACACTAATAATGACCGTTGTGTACGACGAATTCGCAAAATCGAACATACACCATCCGAATATTTCACGGTTTTTTTTCTTTTTGGCTTCCGGGTTTTTGTCTTGGGACATAGAGGGTGATTGAATTTTCCTTGGTTGAAAGTAATTAAAGAGTTTCCCTCCCTTTCGTAAATCTGTCAAATGAATAGTTCAGGTATGGATCCTTTCGATTTAAATTCCCTTATGAGACCCAAACGGGTCTGTTTATGTCGAATGGTGACGGAAGATGAATTAGTTCGGGCCATCCATGCTGGCGCCGTGACCATGGAACAAATCAGAGAAACCACAAGGGCCTCTACCGGTTGCGGCACCTGCTCCATGCAGGTGTACCACATCCTCCAGCGCGAATTGCAGAATCTCTCACGGAGGAAAATTTCATGAAATTATCGATCAATATGGCCATGACCTTGGACGGAAAGGTCGTTCGACCCGATGGCCGTTGGTATGGACTCACATCCAGTGAAGATAAAACTCAAATGGATGTCTATCGTTCCCAATCCGATGCAGTGCTTGTAGGGAAAAACTCTATTATCAATGACAATCCGATTGTCAAAATCCGCGCCGTGCCCAATGCCTTAAACCCAAGGCCAGTGATTTTAGTACGCAAAGGAACCCTTCCCCCAGACAAACATGTTTTTGAAGAATCTGACCATATCCCTCTCATTATCTGCACAAAAACCAATTTGAAAGAAATCAAAACAAGCCTAGAAAACAAAGCAGAGATCTTTGCTTTGGATTCTGATGACATTGATCCTAAAAAAGTCACAGGGATTCTAAAACGCAAAGGTTACAAAAATGTCCTTTTAGAAGGGGGGCCCAAACTCAACTTTTCCTTTTTAGAAGCAGATCTTGTGGATCGGATTTATCTAACGATTGTCCCGTATATCATCGGGAAAAATGGTTTGGCTGGAATTGCTGACCGGAATATGGAACTTCCAGGATTCGATAAGAATGGTTGGACCCTCAAAGACAATTTCACCAAAGGAAACGAAATCTTCCTCGTTTACGAAAAAGGTTAAATTTTTGCAAAAATTAGGATTGACGGATTTAGGCATTATTAAGTAGTTTGATATTAAACTATTTAGCAATAAGAGGTTCTATGTTTTACAAATTACTCGCAACAAACAAAGACATCACACTCACCATCCTTCGTGTCACTCTTGGAGTGGTCATCCTCCCTCACGGAGCTCAAAAAGTTCTAGGTGCATTCGGTGGATACGGTTTCGAAGGAACAATGGGATTCTTCACTGGACAACTGGGCATTCCGTACTTCTTTGCACTCCTTGCCATCATCGCTGAGTTTTTCGGTGCGATTGGTCTCATCGTAGGTCTTTTCACAAGAGTTGCCGCTTTTGGAATCTTCGCTACTATGTTCGTAGCAGCAGCGCTCGTTCACTTCCCTAACGGTTTTTTTGCTGATAAAGGTGGATACGAATTTCAACTTTTAACTTTCGGTTTGGCAATCCCTCTGATCATTAAAGGTGCTGGTTCATTCTCCCTAGATGATATCATTGCCCATAAAATCGAAGGATAAAACCCTATTAAATCTTGACTAAGACTACTTAATAGTGTTAGCCAAACTTTGACCTCTCTGATTCCTTGTCTTAAACCATTGATAAGGAATCGGAGATGAACCAACTCAATCTATCTACTCTCCAGTCATTACTCCCAGAAGCAAAGTTTCACAACACAGAAAGTATCAGTTCTGTTTCTTTTACAGGACTCACTTCTCTTAGTTTAGCAAATACAAATGAAATCTCTTTTGTTGCCGCTAAAACCTTTGTGAATGACGCCAAAACATGCAAAGCAAGTTTACTCATTGTATCTCCTGATATAGTGGATTCCTTAACAGAAAAAGCTTTAATCATTGTCCCCAAAGTAGAATTGGCCACCGCAAAAATCATCCGCCAATTTTTTCCAGAAAAACAACCATCGGGAAAACATAGCACACATATTGTCCTTGATCCATCTGCTAAAATCGGATCCAACACAGACATCGGACACTTTGTAACCATTGGAAAAGATTCTGTCATTGGAAATGATTGTATCATTGAAGATGGAGTCAAAATTGGTGATCGTGTTCATATCGGTGACGGTTCGAGAATAGGAAAAAACTGCGTTTTCTTCGATGATACAATTGTTGGAAAACGTTTCATTGTATTTGGAAACTCCAGTTTCGGTGGTGATGGATTCGGATTTGTTTATGCTGAAGGCAAACATAATAAAGTCCCACAAGTGGGTCGTGTTGTGATTGGTGATGATGTAGAAGTAGGTAGTAACTGCACGATTGACCGCGGTGCCCTTACGGATACAACCATAGGCAATGGATGTAAATTTGACAATATGGTGCACATTGCTCACAACTGTAAGGTGGGAGACCACGTCATCATTGCTGGCCAATCTGGTCTTGCTGGAAGTGTTACATTAGGAAACAACGTCATCATCGGTGGTGCTTGTGCCATTAGTGATCACCTAACACTATTGGAAGGAACCATCATTGCCGGTGGATCAAGCCTAAGAACTTCGCCAAAAACAAAAGATGTGTATATTGGTTGGGATTTGGGACTCACTTTCCCAGAATTTCAAAAATATCGTGTGAATATCAAAAATATTGTGAACCTAAACAAGTGGCTCAAACGTATTGAAAATGTTGAAAAGAAAGTAGGAATCGAAACAAAAGAATCCTAAGTTGGATTGTGAATTCTATTCAAACACAGCTTACTTTAAGTAGGCTGTGTCTCAAAATAACAATATTTACCATTTTTACCCTCATACAAAAGTAAACTTTATATTCATTGTAGTGACGATTTGTCCTCTATTTACAGTGGACCTTTATAGATTTTTACCTTACCGAAGTTATGTTTTCCAGTATTATTGTCAGTTGTTTTATAAGAATAACCATCAGGATATGTTTCCAAAATATATAAATAACCTTTATTATTTGAGCTTTTTATCATATTATCAGCCGGTATAATTGGATCATTTATTTCCAGATACTCCAATTCAGCCTTACAAGAAGAAACCCATTTCACCGATTGCCGAATATAATGATTGGGATAAACTCTATAATCAATCTCTTCCTTTTCACTTCTTACGATGATTATCTTTCCGAATTTGCTCTCATATATAAAAGTACCAATATGGAACCTATCACATTGTGTATTGTTATTTAGAGCAATGATGTGTACAGGTATTATCAATAGAACCGCGAGAAACAAAAGTTTTGATTTTAAGTTCCGCTTTATTTGTTGGCAACAGATATTTTTCATCAATCTAACTAACTTTCTCATTTAAGAAACCGAGTCCAAATACAATTGGATTCGATTTTGGATATCTATCAAAATGGATGGGTCGGGGAAAGGAACGGGATTTCCTTCTGGATCTGTCCAATGGAACACATCTCCGTCTAATTTCCGTAAACTCAAATAAAAAATGGGAGCCGGGTTTCTACGATTCCCTTCTAATCCACCTAATCTAAGTGTTACGGATCCCATATCGGAGACCACCCATTCGAATCTTTGCCCTTTTTGTTCCGTCATCCAACGGAGGGGAAACTGAAAAGATTCGTTTGTTTCTAGTGTATCTAGTTCTGGAAATTGTACAAGTAACCAACGATACACACGAAGGGATTCTTCTTTTAAAAATGGCAAATCGTTTAAATCGAGAGAGTTCATTGTTAATCTTGATTCGGGCCTTGGTTCACAGAACCTTTGTTTTCTTTTGTTATCAAATCGGTAGGGGAAGGGATGATAGACTTCTCTTTTAGTTGTAACTTCGCTTGGTCCCAAAACAAATCGAGTTCTTCTAAAGAGTGATCCTTCAAAGTTTTTCCAGTTTGTGAAACCAAATCTTCTACGATACGGAACCTGGTTTCAAACTTTTCATTGGCCCGACGAAGGCAAGTTTCTGGATCCACAGAAAGTTTCCTAGATAAATTAACGAGTAAAAAGAATAGATCACCTAACTCATCTTCAATACGTTCATCATAAGGTAATTTTTTAGAACTAAGGGATCCTTTCGTTTGGAGTTCTGTATCTAGTTCTTTGATTTCTTCTTGAAATTTTTCAAACACACCGGAAACGGTAGGCCAATCAAACCCTTGTTTGGTCACCTTACTTTGGATTTTTTCAGAACGTTGGATGGCAGGGAGTGCCTTTGGAATTCCCGCAAGGATACTTTTATCGGTATCCACTTTTCCTGTTTTCTCTTTTTCTTTTTGTTTGAGTTTGTCCCACTGGGAAAGAACCTGATCTCCTGAATGGATTCCATCGGTATCTCCATAAACATGCGGGTGGCGATAAACCAATTTTTGGAATACATCATTGGCTACATCCTGAAAACTAAAAACCCCTCGTTCCTTGGCCAGTTGGCTATGAAAAGTGATCTGGAAAAGTAAATCTCCCAGCTCTTCTTTTAAGTGGTTGTCGTCTCCTTGTTCAATGGTATCCACAACCTCGTAGGTTTCTTCGAGTAAATGGGGGATGACAGAAAGATGGGTTTGTTCTTTGTCCCAGGGACAACCTTCGGGACTACGCAAATCAGCGGTAAGCGCCAGCAGGTTTTCCAAGGGTGAATCTAAATTAGGAGGGTTCACTGATTGTATTTTTCCCGAACCTTGCGGGAAGCAAACGGAAATTTTATCTTGCGAAAGGCCCCCCCCTTTACGAGTCTATCCCTATGTTCCAATCCCGTGTCTCTATTGCCATCCTTATGGTAATCGCTACTGTCATCAGCCGCGTCCTACCGCACCCACCGAATTTTACGCCAATTTTGGCAGTTTCTTTGTTTTCTGGTGCTTATTTGGCGGATAGACGACTGGCACTTTTTGTTCCTATTTTAGCGATGTTTGTTTCCGATTTTTTCATTGGGTTTCATGACCTAATGCCTGTCGTGTATGGATTTATGATTCTTGCAGTCCTCTTTGGAAAACAAATTGGAAGTTCTCTTACAAAATCCTTTGGATTTACAGTCGTTGGATCGGTTGTATTCTTTATTTTGACAAACTTAGCGGTTTGGGCAACAAGTGGAATGTATACTTTGGATGTTTCTGGCCTCGTGACTTGTTTCACACTCGCCATTCCTTTTTTCCAAAACTCCATTGCAGGTGATTTAGTATATTCAGGAATCCTTTTCGGATCGATGGCTTTTCTCAATCGCACTGTTTTTGTTACAACAAAACAAAACGCTTAAAAACAAGTTTCTCTTTTACAACTCTTGAAACATTCGGTGGACTCTGTCTTTGGGACCATCCGCCGAATTCCTAATCCTTTCCACTAACTGCAAACGATCTCGTAACCCCATTCGATTCGCAATTTGAATTCCAAGCCCTGGTCTTGCATTCATTTCAAGAAGTAACGGCCCTCTCATTTCATCGAGTACGATATCTACTCCTAAATACCCGAGACCAGACATATCATAACAACGAGATGCCATCTCCAAAATGGTTTCCCAATGAGGAATCACTCTTCCACTTAATGTTTGTTTGGTGTCCGGATGTAGATGGATGATTTTGTCATTACATACTGAGTGAGTCAGAGTTCCAGTGCGAAGTTCTACACCCACACCGAGAGCCCCTTGGTGAAGGTTGGCCCTTCCCCCTGATTCCATTGTAGGCAAACGTAACATTGCCATTACTGGATAACCTAAAAATACAATGACCCGAATGTCAGGAATCCCCCGAAAGGAAATTTCCCGAAAGAAGGAATGGCATTCCAATCGTTCTTGTAATACACAAGAATCAGAATTACCATCCAAGGAATAAAGTCCCGATAGAATCCCTGAAATATGATGATACAGTTCTTTTTCAGAAATGGTTTTATCATCCACCTTATGATAATTGATGGAACCATTTCTACCTTCTGACTCACGGGCGATCACAAGAATACCGTTTCCCATACCGCCGTTAGCTGGTTTTACAACAAAACCGGGTCTGTTTTGGATGAGTTCCCGAACATTCCGTATCCCACCGAAGGCATCTACAACTCCATAATGGTGAGGCATAGGAACATGGAACTGTCTGGCAAGTTCAGCTGTTTTCCATTTATCATCGACTAATGGATAATACTCTCTTGGATTATAAGGTAAAATGTATTCACCCACCCTACGATTGATTCCAAGGACTCCCTCTTCCTCAAATTTTCTAAAAAGCGAAATCACGATTTAAAAATTTCCTTAAAACGGAAAAGTTCTGAAACTCGATACCCTTTGTATTGCCCAAGAAGGATTTGAATGGCAATCACAATGAACAATAATTCTGGATGAGTGAAAAAGAGAATTTGTAAAGAACCAAAAAAGAAAATCATATAACTGATAAGTGCAATCAGTAAAGTTCCTGCTAGAGTGACAAAGGTATTCAATACACCTTCCTCAATGATCATAATGGAAAAACGTTCCACAAAAATAGTGGTGATCACAATAGGAAATAAAGTAACACTCATTTGATTGAAAAACGAAATTTCTTCATTCAAAACAGAAAACAAAATCAAGGTAATGACGGTAATGGTGAGTAGGATGGAAAGCCTAGGGACCGCGAGTAGATAATACTTATCCAAAGCATACCTTTCGAAAAATCCAAGCCCAATCATTAAAAGAAAAAAACAAATTCCAAATAGGAGATTTGTTTCATAAAAAAACATAGCAAGTAGAATCGGTGTAAAAATTCCAAAGGTAGGAATCCCAATCATATTCCTAGCCACAGACAAAACCAAAGCACCGATAGGAATCAAAATCACCAATCGAAACAAATTCTGTAAGGGTGTTGGCAAACTATACAAAGAATAATATCTGAGGAAACTATTACTCGATGCCACTTCTTCACTATATTCTTTAAAATTATAACGATTCACATTCGATTTGGTAATATAAGCAGTATAACGAAAAGTAGCCGGATCTTCACCGAGAGATCTCCTTTCCTCTACTGATTTCCAAAGTGGCAAATAACCATTCACATGCCCGGCAAATATGTTTTTATAAGTAGAAACAAAATACCATTTCCCATGAATTCGGATTTCATTCCAAAAAGTAAGTTTTGTTTTATTGTCCTTTCCGTTTTGTTTTGACAGATCAAAACCAGCAACTGTCCTCGCTTGGATTCCTTTCATTCGACAAAGTAACGAAAACAAAATGGACTGCGTATAAGCGTTTCCATTATTCAAACGAATTGTATCAGAAAGAGTAATTTCTTTCGTAGTGTTCAAAACTTCTTCTGAAATAAAATAATAAATTTGTTTGGCAGAGGCAACATTGTCTTTGTCGTAGGGATGGATTTGTTCAAACAATTTTTTTGCTAAACGTATTTCTTCTGGAGAGAAGTTTTTTAAAGAAAGGTAATAAGGTTCTTTCGCATTTTGTTTGCCGGGAGTCGTTATAATTTCTGGTTCCGGCTGTGTGTGTGTATAAGGAAGGATTTTTATTTTTGCATAATACCCAATCGATGAGTTCCAATCCTCTCCTTCCCAGATCCCTAGATGTCCATATTGTTTCTTTTGGAGCCTAAAATCTAAATCCTCAATTTTGGTATTGGATTTTAAAACTCTGGATTGAATGAATTGTTTTGGAATAGGGAATGTGACTTCTGAAATGGCTACATTCTCTTTGGGAAGGATCACCACTTGTAGATTCACAGTATCATCCACTTCTACAGGAAGTAATGAAAGTTCCGCAACATTTAACTTATAGAGAATAGAGACTATCGGTAAAATGATGAGTATGGAGACGGTAATTAATGTTTTACGATCCAAACTAATCCCCTAACGCATGTGATAAAGAAACATCGACAAGAAATTTTCCCATCAGAAAATTTCGCCCAATAAGAATAGGATAAGTCAAATTGGTTCTATCATTCAAATTGATAATTACTTCTTCTTTATACTTTCCCATCTTCATCACTTCACTAATAATGATTCTAGTTTCTGAAACACCACTAGTACTCGTCACTTTCGCTTCCTTAACAAACTTACTTTTCAATCGAACTGGTTTTTCATCGACAAAGGTATCAAAAAAAACAAAAACCTCACCATTTTCGGTGATCCTTTCTATATTCACTGCATGAATGGAACAAGATTTTGCACCAGTATCGACCCTGGCTCGCAGTTTGAGTTTCCAATTTGGAAATTCGACCCACTCTACTCGACCCACAATGGGTTTTAAATATTGTGGCGGAATGACAATGGGTTTGATATGAGAGTCAGGTTTTTTCTCCACCACTTGTCTTGCTCCAAAACAATTGAAAAGTAGAGTCACAATCCCAAATAAAACTAGTAATGATAAACGCGGAATCAATCGGCCCATTAGAATGGATTTAAATTTCATAAAATGATTGGAGAATCTCATACTGACTTACGTTGTTTATTTTTCACTTCATTTTGGTATGCATTGAACAAATCAATGTATCTTAAATAACCCAAACATTTACCATCTTCAACAATCGCAAGTTTGTCGACATCATATTCTAAAAGAATTTGTAGCGCTTTGCCTAATGTGTCATTTCTGTTAACAGAAGGAACATCTTGCACAATTTCTCCGCAGGTAATGAGATTTTTTAAATCTTCTTCAAATTCTGGAAGGATTCTATTTTTTCGAAGAGAAACTATCCCCTTATATTCTTCCTCTGGCCCAACAAGAATGAAATCGCTGGCCTGGATCCCCGGTGCATTGGTTTGTAACTCTGTCAAAGAAACATGTTCTGATACCATTGCATATTTTCTAAATTCAGAAAAATGATCGGTGATTCGAATCCGATCCATAATGTCTTGGTTCATATCCCAATGGTGAGAGGGAGATAAAAATCTGTTTTTGATTTGGTTTCTATAAATAGAAAACTTATGAGATAAAACAACGGCAATCACAGAAACAATCATGAGTGGAGGTAAAAGTTCATAACTTCCAATCATATCACAAACCATAACCATTCCGGCAATCGGAGCCCTTGCTACACCAGCAAAAAAAGAACCCATACCCACGAGAAGGAAAGGAAAGATAATAATATTCAATTCTGGGAATAAAGTTTGAGCCATAGCACCAACAAAGGCACCTAACATACCACCGATGGCAAAAGAAGGGCCAAGTAATCCACCAGAACTCCCCGAACCCACAGTCACGGATGTAGAAAAAACTTTAAATAAGGCAACGGCCAATAAAAAGAATGGGCCAGAAAAACCGAAACTGGTAGATTCTAAAACTTCTCCATTGATCATTCTTTGGATGAGTCCAAATCCAGAACCCAAAACTTCGGGAAATAATAACGCAATACAGCCAACAATCAGTCCACCAAACGCTGGTTTTAAGAAATTTGGTAAGGGAAGTTTAGAAAAAACATCCTGTACGAAATGATAGACCTTCACAAAGAAAAAACCTACCACATAACAAAGAAGCCCAAGTACAATGTATAAAGGAATATGCCTGTAATCATTCAGACTATATTCCTGAACGGAAAATATAGATCCACTTCCTGCAATGCTTGTATAAGTTAAATATGCCGTTACAGAAGAAAGAATACAAGGAACCAGAGAATCACTTTCGATATCTTCTTGGTACACCATTTCCACAGCAGTGATGGCTCCGCCAAGTGGTGCGCGAAAGATGGCCCCGAGTCCTCCCGCAGTCCCTGCCAACATCAAGGTTCTACGAGCTCTGGCACCTGCACCGAGAAATCCAGCCAAACTAGAACCAAACCCTGCCCCTATTTGTGCTGTCGGCCCTTCCTTTCCCCCTGACCCACCAGAACCTAATGTAAGTATGGTGGCGAGAGCTTTATAAAATGGAACTTTGGCCTGGATTTTTCCTTCTTTAAAATGGAAGGAATAAATGAGTGAATCGGTGCCACCACCTTGGGCTTCCATACAAAAGAAACTGGTGATGATCCCAACAAGGAGGCCACCAATTGCTGGTAAAAAAAGGATCCAAAAAGGGGAAATTGATCCGACATTTCCGATGGAATGGAAATGCATATCACCGGAAGGGATACCCGGATTGTAACCCATAAGGTTACCGAAGGTAAAGGATTCCGTCCAAGTTAAGGCCCAATTGAATCCATAGGCGCCAAAACCAGAGAGAAGACCAATGAATAGGGAATAGACATAAATCGATCGCGGTCCCTGGATAGAAAACACTCCTTTTAGACCGAAAATTGAACCCATTGGTCAAGTTTCTGATTTTGTCTAAATTTCCCAAGGAAATTCTGAATCCTCTTGACCAGGGAATGAATTCTTGTCACGCTTGGATGGTATGTTTCGATCGATTGTTATCCTTTTGGTATTTTCTTCCGTTTTTGCCGCTTGTGGTCTTAAAAACGAAAACAATGCGGCCTTATCCATTCTGGATGATAGTACCCCTGCCCTATATCCGTTTAACGCGGAGGTAGATACCAGCGTAACGACTAGTTGTGGGCAAGCAAGTCCAGCTACTACCTCAACTACAGGGACAGGTACTACGGGAGGAACCACAGGGACTACATCCACAACTAACAACACTCGATTTACCGTAATTTCTCAGTTGATTTTCAAAACAAAGGAAACACTTAATCTTAGGTTTACTTACGATAGTACTCAAACACAAGGAACAGTAGACCCGCAACAAGGCTTTGTATTAGCCGGTGGCCTCTTCGGAAAAACAGTACAAGGCACACAAGGGGTTGTGAAATGGTTCAACCAAGGAATCAACATTGATACCGCGCTCCAAAGCGCGCAGCAAATCTCTTTCTTCAATTTAGAAATCAAATTAAACGGAACGTATAGTTCAACATCAGCAAGCACAACTATCTTGCGTCAGTGTAACACTACAGATGGAGTTAACTGTACTTCTGCGATAACAACGACACAATGTTTTACTGCGGATTCAAAAACTTGTTTGGTGCAAGACACAAGCTCAGATGCAAAGCCCGTGATTATTTCTGGAACCATAAAGTGTAACGCGCCAAATATCGTTCCACAATAACTTTAACCTAACAGACCATAAAGATTGTATCGAATCCTTTTTTGTCTTCTTTTACTTCCTTTGGCCCTCGGGGCAGAAGGAAGTTTGGGACTTTGGCATTTAGGAACAAACGCTAATACAAAACTCTCCGATCTAAGTCCCAAAGACTATAACAATCACTTTTACTTTGGCTTTACAGAAAACTACCACTACTACCAAATCCAATTAGAAGAAAATGCATCTAGATACTTCCATTTTGAAAATGGAATGATATCAGAATTAGACCTTACGTTATTTCAAAACGATAAACCAGTATCTCAGATCCAAACAGGACTACTTAGAAAAAAAAATCCAGATGTTTTATTTACAGGAGGATTTGTTTTACCTGCAAAAGAAAAAGGAACTTACCTCTTTAAAATCCATTCAGATGATGCGCATAGAATCAATTTTACAATTCGAGACGAATTTAGTTTATTACAATATACAAAATCTTTATCTCTTTGGCAGGGATTTCATTTAGGGCTCTGTATCTTAGTTTGTTTACTTTCGGCAACTCAGTTTGTATTACTCAGAGAAAGAGTTTATTTATTACTTACCTTTGCGACTTTATCCATTTTATTCACAAACACCTTAAGATCTGGTCTTTTGTATGAGTATGGTGCCAGTAATTATGAATGGTTTTATCGGTATGTACCGGGACTCATTTCCTTAACACCATTTGGGCTTGTGATTTTTTTACGTGAGTTTCTACACACCAAAGAAAAATATCCAAACGCTGATAAATATTTTATCGTTTATGCAATGTTTTTGTTGGTTTCTATTCTGATTGTGTTCATAGATTTACAAATCTACTTTCGATTTATATATTCCAATAGTTTGATTTTGACTACTGTTACTTTTGGATATGCAGTTTATAGTTTAATCACAAAGAAAGAAAATGCAAACGTACTCTTTTATGCTTTCTTTGTTAGACAAATTAGCACTGGCCTGCTGATTCTTACAAACCTGGGTTTATTGCCATCTTACCCCTTCTTAAGTTCTGCCAACGAAATTGGAGCAGCACTACAGATGACAATCTTCACCATTGCCATTTCAAAATTTCAAATCCAAACAAGAATCAAAAAAGAAGAATCCGTCACCAAAGAAAACGCAGAGTTAGAAACAATGGTTTTGGAAAGGACAAAGGAAATCCAAACACAAAAAGAAGAATTAGAAAAAGCCCTATTACAGATTAGTCATACAGAAAGTAAACTTGTGTTTTCTGAAAAGATGTCAGAGTTAGGAAAACTAATTGCTGGTGTGGCTCACGAGATCAATAACCCCTTAAGTGCCATCAAAGCATCCATTGAAACTCTCATTGAATCGAAAGAAAATGAAATTAAAAACTTGGGTTCCAAAGAAAATATTTATTCTTCACTCACAGCTTCAGAAATCAAAACCATGAAACAAATTATGAGTTTCCAATCCGACTTTGGACTTGTTGCCAGTTACACAGAAAGGAAAGATAAAAAAGCAGATCTTAAAAAAATCTTTAAAGACAATGGATTAGAATTTGAAGAAGCCGTATTAGAAAGATTTTTAGATGTAGGGATCACAAACTTATACGAAGACGAAATTAAATTACTAAAAAAAGGACAAGAAAAACTTTCCAATCTCATTTTAGAAGAAAAGAACTTTAGGCTTCACTTATCCATCATCCAAATTGCAGTGGATCGATCTTCCAAAACTATTTTGGCTCTTAAAAACTTCTCCCGTGTCACAAAGGCAGAAGAAAGACGAATTTTTACTTTATTAGAAAACATAGAGACAGTCATTACCATTTATCAATACCGAATGCGCGGAAAAGTTTCTTTGAAAAAAACTTTTATTACCGATGCAACTATACTGGGTTGGCCAGAAGATTTGATCCGAGTATGGACCAATTTGATTTTAAATGGTTTAGAGGCCATGAACCAAAAAGGAAACCTGATGATCACTACCGAACAAAAGGGAAATAAAGTGGAGGTCAAAGTAATTGATAATGGCCCTGGGATTCCACTAGAGATTCAGAACAAAATTTTTGATCCCTTCTTTACGACCAAAGATCACGGAGAAGGAACAGGAATGGGTCTTGGAATTACAAAATCGATCATCGAAAAACACAAAGGAAACATTCAAATAGAATCTGAACCAGGCAGAACTTGTTTTTCTGTTTTATTGCCAGTCATTGAATTCATTGATCCCAACGAACCATTTGTAGAAGAAACTTAAGTCAAACGCTCCAATTGTTCGACAAATAACTGACGTTCACCGCTAGCAGGGAATTGATTTAAAAAACCAAGAAGATAGTTTTTTTCTGCGTTTAACTCTTTATGAAGTTTTTCAGAAATTTTTTTAGATTCCATTAGTCCAAGAATATAAGTTTCATCGATTGAACTTCTTTCTTCTTTTTTAAATACAGATTCCAACTTTCTTTTTTCGATAAGACTCAAACTTTCTCTCAGGACAAGAACGGGATACGTATAGAGTCCATTTTTAAAATCTTTTAAAAATTCCTTACCACTCGCACTGGATTCCACAAAATAATCCAAACAATCATCTTTCTTTTGGAAAAGTTTTCCTAACCTAACACCGAAATCACGGATCACTGTCCTTTCTTTTTTCGACTTACCGGCAAGGATGGCTGCCGACTCTGTACAAACGCCAAAAAGCGAAGCTGTTTTCCCATAAATGATAGAATCATAAACTTTTAAGGAAATTTTAGGATTTTTTTCCCATTCCATTTGCAAAAGTTCACTGACAGAAAGATCTTTCAAAACTTGGGAAAAAATTTCCATTAACTCAGGATTTCCCAGTGAGTTGAGTCGACTGATCCCACAAGCCAAGAGATAATCACCGGCGAGGATGGCAGTTTTATTACCAAACAAAGATCCAATCGTTGGTTTGCCTCGACGGATAGGAGCATTGTCTACCACATCATCATGCAGTAAACTGGCCGCATGGATGAGTTCCGCAACACTTCCTACATCAAGCCAACTAACATCTTTAACATTTAAAAATTGGCAAAATAGATAATGCGAAAACGGCCGGATCCGTTTCCCACCAGAAGTGATGACATGTTTTTTTATTTTTTTAAGAACGGGAATGTCTTCTGTAATGATTCCATCTAAATTTTTATCAAACTTAGATAATATAGATTGGATATGAAGATTTGATTTCATTGATTATTCCACATGAGTGGATCGGCTTTCTAGAATCTGCAAATGATCTTTAATCGTATTTTCCATTTCTTTGGTTTGGTTGTCCCGATAGATATGGATCAGATTTCTGCACATACGTTTGATCATAGAAAGTGTAGAGGCTTTCGTGAAATATTTAGGTGAATTAGTGTATCCGTTTGCTTCTAAAAACTTTTCGCATGTGAATTTATCTAATAAAACACCGCCGTGAAAAGGATCAATGTAGGTAAAATATCCTTCCGACTCATATTGTAAAAGGAAATGAAGTGGCAAATTGGTTCCATAAAGAGGGAGTCCCAATCTTTGACCAACTAACAAATACACTACGGAAAGAGAAATTGGAATCCCCAACCGACTTTTGATCACTTGGAATAAATAAGAATTTCCGGGATCATTATAATTTTGGATATTTCCAACAAACCCTTCTTCTTGGAATAAAACTTGGCAAAGGATTTGGACTTTTAATTCATCTGTCAGATATCCAGAATGATCATCATACAACTCAGACACTCGAAGAGCGATCCGATCCAATTCGTGTTTGATTTCCGCGTAGTTTTGATCAGGAAAACCAATACTAGAAAGTTGCACACACATCTCTTCCAGATCTTTATAATGATTTGTATTCCCACGTAACGTGAGTTTGAAGAAGGAATGACGAAGTCTATGGCGAGTGATTTCTGATTTTAAACTACGGGCCTGAACTCGTAAGTAAGGATCTTTTACTTCTTCCAAAGCAGATTCCAATTGGATCTGCCAAGGAACCCGAGATGCGATGAGTTTTAATAAAAAACGTTTTTTTTCTGGAGGAGCAATTTCCCAATCATACAATAGACGAGTGATATCGTCTGGATAAAAATCAGGAAAAGAAGTTTGTCCCATTAGAAAAACTATCTATATAAAAACAAAATTGTCAATCGAATCTGAAAGATTAAACTAATTCTGCAAGTGCTTGTGCTTCTTGTTCTTTGTTCGGAGGAGTTCCATGCCATTTAGGATTGTTTTCCATGTAAGAAACACCTTTACCTAAAATAGTTCTAAACACGATGAGAGTTGGTCCACCAGTATGTTGTTTTGCTTTTGCAAATGCAGCAAAGATATCTTCCATATTATGTCCGTCTGCATTGATTACGTTCCAACCAAACATCTCAAACTTCTTATCCAATGGTTCTAACTTCATTACTTCTTCAGTATTACCATCAATTTGAATGTAGTTACGATCCATAAAAGCAATGAGGTTATCAGTTTTGAAGTGAACTGCCGATTGTGCAGCTTCCCAAGTCATTCCTTCACCACATTCACCATCAGAGATGCATGTATAAATTTTATATGTCTCTTTTTTTAGTTTCGCACCAAGAGCCAAACCAACAGAAACAGAAAGACCTTGTCCAAGAGAACCTGAACTAGATTCGATTCCCTTCATGTAACGAGTGGATGGATGTCCTTGGAGGTAAGAATTGATATTACGAAATGTAAGTAAATCTTCTACGGGGAAATATCCAGAAAGTCCCATAGATGCATAACGTACAGCGCAAACGTGGCCGTTAGAAAGAATGAGGCGATCTCTTTCTGGCCATTCAGGATTTTTTGGATCATGATTTAAAATAGAAGTATAAAGTGCTGCGTAGATATCGGCAAGACCAAGAGGGCCACCTGGGTGACCAGAGTTAGCAGCCGTAACCATTTTGATTACTTGGATTCGGATATCTTTTGCAAATTTCTTTGCGACTTCAATTTTTTCCATGAACATTCCTTAAAGCGGTTTTGATTGAAATAAAAACAGACCGGAGATATAAACAATCGTGTACAATGGCAAAAAGATGTAATGCAATTTTACATGTAAGTTACGTTTTCTTTTCCATCCCAAATATCCCATACACAACATAAGGACAAGCGCTATCGCGGCAAAAAAACGATGGATATGAATCACAATTTCCGGGGCTGTTGGATAAATTTGGTGATCGGTTATACCACCTAACAGATACTTTATGCTGAGGAGATAAACAGCCGCAGAAAGATTTGCCAAAATCCCAAGTGAATTGAAGATCCTGTGCCGTTTTTGGTCTCTCTTTCGAAAAAAATACCCCAAATAAAATCCAATTAGGGAGAGCGTCATCAGAGAATTGACCCAAAACAGTGCCATCTCCTGTCATTCTGAAAGAAACCTTCTCCACTCAAAGAATTTTTATTTGACCTTAACCGCTTTTCCCAAAAATTGGATATGCATGCCGCCTTAGCTCAGTGGTAGAGCAGCTGTTTTGTAAACAGCCGGTCGGAGGTTCAAATCCCTCAGGCGGCTCCATGCAACTTCTTCGGGTAGGTACTCAAGTGGCCAACGAGGGCAGACTGTAAATCTGCTGGTTTTACCTTCGAAGGTTCGAATCCTTCCCTGCCCAATCAAAGAAGTCCCTTAACCACAAACAAAATCTCCAACTAACAACTAATTGAAGGATTCGAATAGAGGAAGCTCGACTTCGACCCCGCGAAGCTTTTATAGAAAGCGTAGGCGAGGTTGGGTGTCGAAGACAACCAAGGGTGGAAGGAGAAGTTTCCGCATGGATGCGGAAAAGAGCGACGACGGGCCCGAGCAAGCGAAGCCAGGATGGCGGAGCGAAGGGTGGGCGAATCCTTCCCTGCCCAAACTAAGAAGTCTTTTAACCACAAACAAATCCCCAACTAACAACTAATTGAAGGATTCGAATAGAACCCGAACGACTTCGACCCATAGGGAGAAGTTTCCGCATGGATGCGGAAAAGTGAGTGGTGACGGGCCCGAGCGAACGGAGCCAGGATGGCGGAGCGAAGGGTGGGCGAATGCCTTCTCTGCCGAGACAATTACCTGTTATGCGTAGTCGTCCATTTATAAAAATTAATTTTTAATTAAATGATTAGCCCATTTAAAAACAAGTTCAGCTAATTCAATTGCCTTTGCATATTCAGCTTCAAAAATTTCTTCATAATCACCCGGATATCGAGTAGAGACGGCATAGTCAGTTAAAATGGCAAGCTCATCGAAGAAACTAGGTTTTTCAATTCGATCAGGTAAAGAAAGTATTAGAGTTTTAATATTGTGCGTAAATAGAAATTCGGCATTCTCTTTTATCAAGACAGCTTTTAAAGATTTTTCAGCAGTTTGTTGAGCATGAAAGCAAAGTTGGTTCAATAAAATATCATTTCTATCGCTAAGTTTTGCCAGAAGTAAGTCGCTTTTTGCATGAACTAACCAAGCCTCTGGAGAACCTGGGTCATCATGCTGCATAAAGTTCTAAACCATCTTGAAGAGCATGAAAATAAATTAAATGACGGTTATTTGAATATTTTTTGAGAGTTTCCGGAGTTGCCACTACAATATCAAATGAGATTTTGATATGATCTACCTTCTTATAAATATATTGTGCGATTTCTCTTTTATTTGTACCATCAGGCATAATGATTAAAAGATCGTAATCACTATTCTTTCCGGCAGTGCTAGTGGCTCTTGATCCAAAAAGGATAATCTTTAATGGATTTACGAGTGAAATAATTTGGCTTTTTAGAATTTCTAACTCATCTTCCATAGCCAAAGAATACAACGATTTAATAAAAAATCAAGTAGGAATCAGTGATTCTTTTCATCTTAATTGATTCAGTAAGATCAAACAGTTTGCCATATCAATTGACATAGATTATGTCAATTTCAGATATTTCAAAAAATAAATTCATTCATAAAAACCTGGGAGGTATTGATTTTCTTCGCTTTCACATTCCTTTTTCTTTTTGAAATACGTGGCACAACCAACTAAGGTAATATTGGAGGTAATCACTTGTGCCAAATTTCGATCTTCTTTATACGTTGCAACTGAAAAAGCGAGTCCATTACAATAAAATTTATAATCTCTTTCCAGATAGTATTTACACGCATCTTCCTTTTTGCCAACGGAACAGTTTGTTAGAATCACAATGATCACCAGATAAAATACATTTTGAATCAGCTTCATATCAATTCACCTAATATCCAAAATGCGGGATGTATTCAGATTTGTTTTCACATTTCCGTTCTTCGATGGTTTTATATAGACAACCCACTAGATTTTGATCTGCCAAAAAACGAGTAGCCGAAGAAGGGCGTCCACGTTCTTCATCGATTTTTACAGAATTTTCTAAAGCCAAATAGCTTAAGCAAAGTGATTCTGCATCACCTTCGAGTCCTCCTCCTCTTCTTACGCTTTCCATACAATAAAATTTTTGATCCGTGCAATTGACGATGGAGAACAAGATCCATAAAACAACGCCAAGGAACTTTGGTAGCACCGCACATACGAATATTCTCTTTTGATTATGTCCAATTTTCGACCCAATCTTTCTCATCTTCATACTTCCGAAAAAATATTCGTAAATTAGAATATGACTCAACTCACTTTTCCAATCAAACTTCCCTTCAAACCGTTTTGAACGGAATTCAAACGTTTTTAAAACAGAAAGAACGGTTTTTAGAAACTTTTTTATCTGATCATTTGTTTGAATGAATTGAAGGATTATAAATAACAGAAAATCTAAATCATCCAGTTCTGAATCTTCGTGCGATAGAAAAAATAAGCTCCATCTTTTTTTCTCTGCAACTGCACCCCGAACTGACCGCGTTTAGACCGCACGACCGAAATGAAATTCAATGGTTCTTGTCCTTCCCAAGATACAGTCGGAAACAATTGTTTGCCCGAGGAATCATAGAAAGCCCACTGCGTTTCTTCTGTCTCTGTTAATTCTTCCATAAAAAAATGATCCAAACTCACTTCTACTTCTGGTAAAAATTGACAAGTCACCGACGGAGCGATTTGATTGCGTCCAAATACCTGTAACGGTTTCTGTTTGCAAAAACGAATTTGATCCCTGGCAGATCCCACAAGTTCCAATCGTAGATTCTGTTCCGGTGTGACTAAAAAATTAGAGAACACGGGACAGATGGAAAATAGAATCAAACAAACAACAAAAATAAAGGAAAGGGAGAATGACTTCACTAATTTGTCCCCGGAAAGAGTAATGTTAAAAATTCATTCCCTTCTCTTTCGGCTAAGATACGAATGCTTGGTTCAAAAGGTTTCCAAGAATTGTTGGCGTTTGGCGAACAATAAAAATGCAAAAGGGTTTCGATTTCATCTGTGGAAGATGGTGAAAATTTAAATGTAGAGCACATCTCTTTGGCATTACCTTTTAGAACCAGAGATTTTGTTGTTTCTAAATCCGCTCTTGGCTTGGATCCAAAACTTCCACTCATTCGAAAATATCTTGCAGAGAGATCATATTCCGTTGTTTGGCGATAGTACACACCCATCAGATACAATACATCCGATTTTTCCTGGTCAGATCTTTCTGATTCTGATTCACCCAAAATGGTTTTTAAAAATTCCTTACCGGCATCGGCTCCAATTTTAAACTCAGAAATACCAATAAACAATGGAGTTTTTGCCATTGCAGGGTTTTCTGCATAAATCGATAAAATCACTTTGTATTGTTTTCGTTTCAAAAGAATGATCGAGGCAAATTCATATAACTTTTGTGAGTTGGTAATTTTCAGATGTTCTGATAGTTCCGTAAATTTATCAGGAGCGGCCTTGGCTGCGAGCACATAAGTTGCAGAAAGTTCAGAAACGGTGATTGGTTTATAAATTTCGCTTAAATGAGTCCAAATCCAACCTCTTTCTTTCGAAGGGATGAGTGGAGGGAACTTACTTCCTAAAAACAATGCATCTAATAACTTTCCATGTTTTTTATACAAAAAGAAAAGCCTGGATACTACTGCCTTTTGTAATTTTCCGGATGGTTTCTGTGTTAATGCTTTTTCATACAAAGGGATAGCGAAAAGAGTATTCAACTGTTCCATCTCATACCCTTCTTCATAAAATGAATTGGCAACCAAAGACGGAGATAAACCAAACAAAAATAATATTAGAATGAAACAAATGAAAGTTTGGTTTGCTAATTTCATCTAATACAATCCTTTCATCAAATCTTTGTTCTCTGAATGTGTTGCTTTATGGTCTTCTGTACAAATTCCTTCAGGTGGATAATCAGAAAGATACAATTCATTTGCCACTGGACAATTGACACCTGCTTGTTTTCCTGTTAAGGAACAAATTTTATATGGTTTCGCATAAACAGGTTGGCTGAATTGGATTTTAGGAATGATGTTTTTTTTATCAATGGAAGATACAATTTCTCCCCAAAGTGGAGCTGCCACTGCACCACCAAGTCCACTGGGGCCCATTCCAAATTTTGGATTGTCATAACCAATCCAGATGGCTAATGATAAATCGGGTCTTGCGCCCACAAACCATGCATCTTTATAATCGTTTGTGGTTCCGGTTTTTCCAACTAAATCACCCGCATAACCACCGTTCCGAACTCCACTGGCACGGCCACTGTCTCTGAGTAAAGATACCATCACTTCTGCTGTGTCGGGACGAATCACTTGGCGTTCTGGCGGAAGTTTTAATTTAAACTCATCGGTGCCGCCCACTTCATACAAAACCACACCTTTTGCATTTTTAATCCTTTGGATGAGATAAGGACGTTTGACTGTTCCTTGGTTGACAAAACCAGTAAAAGCTGAGGCCATCTCTAAGGGAGAAATCTCTAGGGTTCCCAGAGCCAAAGACAAATCTCCTCTGTATCTATTTTTTTTCTCTGCATCATTTGGAAAAAAGTATTTTGTAAAATAACGTTCAATGCCTGCACTACCCAATCGTTCCGCCACTTGGACGGCTGCTGTGTTTTTGGATTTCACAAGGGCTGTGCGTAGAGAAATTTCTCCATCAAAACTTCCTCCTAAATTTTCAGGAGCCCATTCTTTCCCACCACCACCTCTGTAATACAATGGAGCATCTAAAATTCTTGTTCCGGATTGAATGACACCGGCATCAATTGCTGATGCATATAACACTGCCTTGATGGAACTTCCCGTTTGTCTACGCATTTGAGTGGCACGGTTGAATTGGTTTTGTGAATTAAACTCTTCCCCACCATGTAGAAATAACACCTGACCCGTGTTTGGTTGGATGCCGACAATCGCTGCCTGGACAGAACTTGTATCTTTTTCGGATTCCAAACTATCAGGATTCCAAACCATTTCATTTAAAATAGATACTTCTTCCATCTTTTGTCGGAATGCTAAATCCATAGGAGATTCCGGTTTTACTCGGACACGTTTTTTTTGGATTTTTCCAGATTTACGATTACGATTCAAGTAATCACGAACCATGGGGCCAATGAGTTCTTGTGCCCCACGATCCAAAGTAGTTTCCACTGTATAACCACCACTTTCGTAAATATTTTTGTCTCCTTCCAAGGAAGAAAGAATTCCACGAACATGTTCTGTTACATACGGTGCAATGTCTTGCCTGGATCCAAAAACAGTTTCATTCGGAGACCGAGTGGATAGGTTATGATAAAAACTAACAAACTTGTCTCGATCTAAGTTAGGATAAATGCCTCGATTACGAAACATCTGTAAAATGGCGCGAACACGAGTGTAAGAATCTTCGGGATTTTTTAAAGGAGAGTATTTATTAGGTGCAGAAGGAAGGGATGCAAGGAGCACCATTTCTTCTTTGTTTAATTCCATTGGATTCTTCTGGAAATAAAACTTAACTCCCTCTCCAAATCCAAAGGCACCATGCCCTAAATAAACATGGTTCATATAAGTTTCTAAAATTTGTTCTTTAGTGAGGACTGATTCTAAAGCAAAAGCCAGTTGTGCTTCTCTCCATTTACGATTTAAACTTTTACGACGGTCATCCAAGATAATTCTTGCTAACTGTTGTGTGATGGTGGAGGCACCTTGTTTATAACTTAAATTAACAATATTTTTAAAAAATGCTCTAAGGATAGCTGAATAATCAATCCCACCATGAAAGAAAAACTTCTGATCTTCAATATTCAAAAGAATTGAAATCATATCTTCCGGATAATCTTGCAAACGTAAGGTGGAAGTTCTTTTTTGGAAAATTTCACTCACCATCTGTCCATTCCGATCCAAAATTTTTGTAGGAATGTTTTTTGATAGAGATTCTAAATACAGAGGCACTTCTTTTTTAGTAGCCAGCACTCCTGCGACAAAGTAAGAGAAGCCAAGTATAAACAAAAATAAACAAATGGAAGTGACGGTAAACGTAAGTTTCAGATAAGAAAATTTTTGGGACTTACCCCGCCCACTGTTAACACCGCTCAGTCTTTGTTTGAGTGGTTTTGGTTTGAAAGTTCGAACCTCTGGTTCTCTTTCAAAAACTACCTTTCTTTCCCAAAACGGTTTGGACTTAGTGTCTGTTTTTTCTTTAATCGAATTTGATTTTCCGATGGATTCTGTTGGGATTTTAAAAGATTGGAACGATTGGGCCGTATCCGAAAATACAGGTTCTTTAGGAACCACTTTTAAAATTTCAAAACGATAATCGGAAAAATTAAGGATCACCTTCTCTTTGCAATGAGCACACGTTAGCTGGAATTTACCTTCTTTGGGAATTGGTTCCGGTAAACGTGACGCTTTTTGGCAATGTGGACAAAGATATTTAGGAGAAGGTTCCGACATAGGTTCTCCCTATTCTTATCGGACGTTTGTTAAAATTACAAAATCAGCGATTTTCATAAATTCGCGGCTTTCTTCTCGATCTTTGACAAACCCAGAGATGACTAGAACCGAAAGCCCCATTTCTCGTAGTCTATGTACGACACCACCGTTCCGATCGGAATGAAATCGACCATTCAAATGAACCACCTTCTTTCTAGTTTTGTAAAATTCGCGGGAAATTGATTCCGCCATCCCTTGGTCCCAAGTTGCTTGGCCGAGAACCAAATAGGAATTTTCAGAACCGTGGCCAGTTCCATGCCCTCCCGCAAACAAATCAGTTAACCGCTGTTTGTAATCTTCTGTTAAGTATTTTTCTAAACTATAAGCAGGAGGAAGGAAGGTAAGCGCCGAATCAGAAAACTCGCGGTAGGCAGCCAAACCCTTTCTAGAAATTAAATTTACATACCGTCTTGGTGGATTGGCAGCAACCACATTCAATTTTTTATCTTTCGCAAGTAGAACTAACGGTAAATAATCGGTTTTGAAGGATTTCCAATGGGTAGTAGAAGAAAGAAAGTGAGACTCGGTGATGGTTCCATTTAAGAATTCGTTGGTTATATTTTGCCCGTCTTGTTCCAACATCTCCAAAGACAAGGAAGTAGGTTCTAGATCCGAAATTCCTTTAAACAAAGTTTCATAAAAACGATGGAGATCCTGATTGTCATGTTCTTCGCCAAGAACAATGACATTGTATTTGGAAGATTCTTTAACAATATCAGAAATCGAAACAGTTTCTGCCGTGGATGTCCGGACAATTTGTACGGACGATGTAGATTCCTCGGCAGAGATTCCAATACTTAAAAATACAAAAAGAAACGATAAAACAAATCGATTAAAGAAGATTTTCAATGGCTTGTTTTAACTCCGCAGATTCCGGTTTGGTTCCCGAAGGAAATCTACCAACAACATTTCCATTTTTATCGATGAGGAACTTTTCGAAGTTCCACTTCACATCCCCTTTTTCTTTTGCATTTTCGGTTAAAAACTGATAAATGGGATCTTTATCGTTTCCAAGAACTTTTGTTTTTTTCATTAGATCAAAACTCACTCCAAAGTTGAGTTTGCAAAACTCAGCAATTTGGGATTCGGTTCCTGGTTCTTGGCCACCAAAATCATTAGAAGGAAATCCAACCACTTTCAAACCTTTATCCTTATATGTTTGATGGACTTTTTCTAAACCATCGTATTGTGGCGTATAACCACATTTAGATGCAACGTTCACAACAAGGACAGGATGCCCTTTGTATTCGGAAAGAGAAACTTCCTTCCCTTGGATGGATACGGATTTAAAATCATGGAATGACATTTTTTTTCCTCCAGCATAGATATGAAAACCGATAAAGAGAAAAATAGCAAACAAAACTTTTCTTTGCATGGAACCCCCCTGTTTCATGTTTAGACTATGTCTGCATTGTTTTTCGCTGTTCTTTCTGAGGCCAAACCCTGGCTGACAAAACTAGAAGCGAAACCCATTTCCCATTCTGGAAAATTTAGGATCTTCCAAAAAGATAATCATTATATCATTATCTCTGGAACAGGCAAACTTTCTATGGCTTTGGCAGTTTCCGAATTTGCCCACACCCTCAGCAAACCAGAAAGAAACCAAATGAAGGTTTGGAATTTAGGAATTGCAGGTTCAGGAAGATCCGAACACAAATTAGGTGATTTTTTTTGGATCAATAAAATATCTGATGTGAGTTCTTCTAAAGATTTTTATCCCGATCGCATTCTAAATTCAAACTTCAAAAAAGAAACAAATCTCAAAACTTTTGATAGACCAGTCACCAAAGAAAAACAAAGAGATCGTTTTATATCTTTAAACTCAGAAGAGTTAGAAAACCTAAACCTTGTGGATATGGAAGGGTCAGGATTTTTTGAAGCGGCTTCTCTTTATTTTCCATTGGAAAACATTGCTGTCGGGAAATTGGTGTCTGATCATTTAGAAGGAAAATTTTGCCAAGCAGAAGATGTGGAAACAATGATGGCTAAAACAATGGAGGGACTTTTTGAAGAATGGACAAGACCTCTTCCTTGGGTGAATGCCGATTCCATTGAAACCGTGGATTGGCCTTTGGTTGAATCTTTCATCCAAAACCTACGCCTAACAGAGACAATGAGGCATGACTTAAAAAAATCCGTCCGTTTTTTCCGATTGCGCCATCCCAATTCGCAACTTCCTTTTCCTGAGGAATCTGACAAAATCAATTTAAAATCCAAAACCGATCTCAAAAACTACTTCGACCAGTGGAGGGAAACTCTCCATGTTTAAGGCTTTTTCTCATATTTACATTGAAGAAAGTATTTTAGATCATTTTCGTACAAAGGAAATTCTAAATCGATTTCCCAATGCCATTCCTATCTCAATTCGACATTACAAAGATAGTTTCAATCGGAATTCCCAAAACTTTAGAATCCAAAAAGAATCTCCCAAGCTGATTTTAGCCGAAAAAAAAGACCAATTTTTATACAAAGGAAGTGATTTTTCACCTAACTTCTCTCATCCGCATTTTTACTACAACACACTCGCCCTCAACTGTATTTATGATTGCGAATATTGTTATTTACAAGGGATGTTTCCTTCCGCCAATCTCGTGTTATTTGTCAATTGGGAAGATTTTTTTTCTGCCACAAAAGAGTTTTTGGACAAAAATAAATCCTTATATCTCGCTTTATCCTACGATACAGACCTTTTGGCTCTAGAATCGTTCTTTCCTGCCACAAAAGCATGGTTGGAATTTGCGACAAACGAACCAAATTTGAGTTTAGAAATCCGAACTAAGTCAACTAACTACGGTCAAATTGCCAAATATTCCCCAAATCCCAATGTCATCCTTGCCTGGACGATTAGCCCACAATCCATCATTGAATCGATTGAACATGGAACTCCATCACTGCAAGCAAGGCTAAAGGCAATAGGCCAAGCCATAAAAGATGGATGGAAGGTTCGAATATGCATTGATCCCATCTTACGAGTGCCCGAATGGCAAACCCATTACCAATCGTTAGCCGACACTTTAGGGAAAGAACTAAACATGGAAGGCATTCTTGACATTAGTATAGGTGGATTTCGGATGAATATTGATTTTTTGAAGAGGATGACTGATGTCAGAAAGGACTCTTCCATTTTATTTCATGATTTTGAAAAAAAAGATAAAATAGTTTCTTATTCAAAATTAGAAACAGAAGAAATTTTAAATCTTATGTCAGGAGCACTAAAAAAACATTTTTCTCCTTCTCAAATAAAAGTCAGCTATTCTTGAATTTTTCCTTTTCTTTTCCATCACTAGTTCTTAACCTTAGTAGCCTACCTATGAAGAAAAGAGTCTTTTTGTTATTCCTATTCGGCCTGTTCTTTGGATTGTCTCATTGTAAGGAAGTCAATCGCAACAAACCAATCGCGAAAGAAGGAAAGATGGACTTGTCCTCATGGGATTTCAACAAAGATGGAAACATCACTCTAGATGGAGAATGGGAATTTTATTGGAAACAAACAAACACTAGCATTCAAATTGATTCCGAATTTGGAAAAGAACCAAAATACATCTACCAAACTGTTCCTTCTAATTGGAAAGGTGTAGATTGGTTTGGCGAAACCTTAGATGGATTTGGTTATGCGACATATAAATTAAAAGTTTTTTTCCCACCAAACACACCTAGTTTGGCCTTTCATAACTTAGACCTTTCTTCTGCCTATCGATTGTACATCAACGGCAAACTAATCGTAGAACAAGGTAGTTTCGGAATCAATCCCAACTATTTTGAACCATCCTATAAATCGGTTCTTATGGATTTAGAACCTCTCTCTGGTGAAACTGAAATTGTTTATGAAATTTCCAACTTTCATTATTCCAAAGGTGGGTTTTGGGAAAGTATGGAAGTTGGCGAAAGACGAATGTTATATGACAAAGTCAATCGCAGTTACCAAATTACTTCCTTTCTAGCAGGAAGTATCTTCCTTTGGGCCTTATACCATTTGGGACTTTTTGTCATGCGCAGACAAGACAAAGCCAGTCTTTTTATATCGTTATTTAGTTTACTCATTGTTATGCGACTTCTCACGATAGGAGAAAGGAACATTCTCAGTATATTTCCGGATATGCCGATGGATTTTCTCATTCGTTTGGAATTTGCAACCATCTATATTGCAACAATTGTTTTCGCTTACTTTTACCGATTGGTTTTTCCAAACACAGTGGGCCAAAGAACCATGTGGGTGTTATACATCCTCATCACACCTTTTCTTATTTCTTTATTTTTACCAGTTGCAGTCTTCAGTGCCAAAATCCATTTTTTCCAAATCTTTCTCATTTCAGTCTGCGTCCGAATCACCATAGCCATCATTATGGCATACCGTTCTGACACTGTGGGGGCTGGTTTATCTCTCATTGGATTTAGTTTTGTTTTTGGAACGGTGGTTCATGACATCCTCTACCAAAACAATGTCATCAATACAATGAACTTAACCCCATTTGGTTTTTTGGGTTTTATTTTATTCCAAGGTTATATCCTTTCTTATGGATTCACAAGAGCCTACCTTTCTATTGAAAAACTAAAAGAACGTTTGGAAGTTTCCAACAAAGAATTAAATATCCTAAAAGAAGGATTAGAAGACATTGTTGTCGAAAGAACTCAAGAATTAGAAAGTTCTAAAGCCAACATTGAACGTCTGAACGAATTTGCAAAAACCCTCAATACCTCTCTCGAATTAGATAGTATTCTCGCCAAAGCATTCGATTATTTGAATGATGAAGTGTATTGTGACTCGATGATTTTATTACTCGTAGATTCTGAAAATTCTAAACTCATTTATCATAAATCTGTTGTATCACCAAACTCTGGACTTACCTTAGAATCTAAACTCCAAGGTGTGAGTTTCCCTCTCGATCCAAGTGCAGGACTTTTTTATCATGTCTACAAAAGGAACCGGCCTTTCCGATTTGCTAAAGTTTGGGAATCACGTCTCAACGAATCCAATCAAAAGTTTGTGCAACTGATTGGAAAACATCCAGGAATGATCATCCCCCTCAGCTCACAAGGGAAAGTCATTGCCATGTTAGCTCTTTTTAGTGTATTAAAAGGTACTAGTTTTTCCAGATCCCAACTCCAGTTAGTCGAGAATACGGCAGAAAACATCGCAACAGCCGTAACCAACTCCATCCTTGTCGAAGAAATGAACCGAGAAAAGTTCATCGCAGAAAATGCAAGGATGCAAATGGAGAATGCAAAAAACGAAGTAGTCAAACTAAACGAATTCACCAAAAAAATCAATTCGGAGTCAAGTCTCTCACAAATCATCGAAGAGATGTTTAACTATATCTTAAAAACATTCGAAATCGAAGCCACTCTCCTACAACTTATTGATACAAAGAAAAAAGAGTTATACACCTACAATACGACCATTCCACCTTATGCAACAGAAGAACAATTGTTATTTGCAAAATCATTTAGAGTTCCCCTAAACGAAAAAGGTGGGATCATTTATAAAACTTATGCCAGAAAAAGAGCACTGTTTGTTCCCAAACCACCAAAAAAATACGAATCCGAGTTAGACGAACAGATTTTTACAAAACTAAGTCTTACTTCTTTTGTTGCGGTTCCTCTTGTGGTACAAAACGAAGTGATTGGTATGGCTTATTTCACTTCTTACCAAAAACCAATGGAAGTCACACGAGAAGTTCTCCGACGGATTTCCGGATTTTGTGATCAAATTGCGGGAGCCATTCAAAACTCGCTTTTATTACAAATTACGGAAGCTGAACGTAAAAAATCAGAACAAGCAAAAGCTGAAATTCAAAAAATGAATGAGTTTGCAAAAACTGTAAACTCTCAGAACAATTTAGAAAATATTCTCGCAGAAATTTTTGGATTCATTCGCAAAAACTACAAAATCGAACATTGTGTTCTCTATTTTCTCGATAAAGAATACAATGAATTCAGATATTTAAATCACTCTGGATTCGATCTATTAGTTGATGAGAATATAAATTATTTTAAATCCCTTCGTTTTCCCCTCAGAGAAGAAAGTGGATTCATATATAAATGTTACCAAAGAAAACGCCATTTTTATATGAAACATGTTCCTAAGTCTATGCCCTTTGCCATCGACAAACAAATCACAGACAAATCGGGGATGAAAGGATTTCTGATTTCTCCACTCGTTAACAACGACGAGGTGGTTGCTATGGCAGTTTATGGGATCAGCGATGAAAACATCCAATTGAATATTGATGAAGTGAATTCCATTGTAGGTGTTTCGGAACATATTGCCAGTGCGATCAACAATCATTTTTTACTAAAAAAAATCGAAGAAGAAAAACTAAGATCTGATTCTCTTCTACTCAATATCCTTCCGAAAAACGTTGCCGAAGAGTTACAGAAAAAAGGCAGAGTAAACCCTGTTGAATTTGAAAACGTAACCTTACTTATGACCAGTTTCCCTGGGTTTTCACAGATTACGGGACAACTCACTCCAGAAGAACTCATCGAAGGTTTGGATTTATACTTCTCTCGTTTTGATGAAATCATCAAAGCACAAGGAATGGAAAAACTTCGTATGACAGGGGATATGTATCTCGCGGCCGGAGGACTTCCTGTAGGAAATTTCACTCATGCAGTGGATGCCTGCCTTGCCGCCTTACAGATCAAAGATGAAGTCAACCGAATGATTGAAGACTTTAGAGACATTCCGTTCCGTCCCAACGGAATCACAATTGCAATCCATTCAGGGCCGGTAGTCGCAGGAGTGATTGGGAAATCTAAATTTAACTATGATGTATGGGGAAAAACAGTCACACAAACCCAAGCCATACGGCGAGGTGGTGTAGGAGTTCCAATCAATATCTCACAAGAAACAATGGAAAAAGTAAAACGATTATTCCATATCGGCAACCAACGACAAATCAATACATACGAAGGAGACCAAGTTCCTATTTATGAATTGTTATCTTTAAAACCGGATTTGTCGGATGATACAGGATCTATGCCGAATGAAAAATTTGGAAGATTATACACCCAACAAAAACGTGGAGCTAAAATTTTAATCAAATGATCTACGGTCTTTTTGCCATCGCGATTCTTTTTGTTGGAATTCTTTATGGAATGTATTCCTTATACAAACAAAAAGAAGAGAAAGAAAAAAATATCTTCCAATTACAAGAGGAAGTTATTGTCTTAAAAGAAGAATTGGCTGAAAAAGAAAAGGAACTAGTCAGCACAAAATCCATCTCCGAAGATTTTTCCGATAAACTTGTCGATTCTTATAGCCAACTTTCTGATTTGGATGGGCTCCTTCGGGAAATCAATTCCGCTTCTGATTTAAAAGAAATTTTAAAAATTTTAGGTCGTTATATTCGGGAAAAATTCAAAGTTCCTCATTATCTTTTGTATGTTTATAAACAAGAATCAGAAGCCTTGGAATTTTTTCACAGTAACTTCCCCGAAGAACTGACAACAAAGACAAAAGAAGAAATTATCAGCAGACCAATTCCTGTTTCGGATCCTTACGTAACCATGTATGCACATGCATATGTTAGAAAACGAAAAAGAAGTTTTTACATTCAAGATTTTGAATCTTACAAAACGGAAGGGGTAGAACTTGCCAACAAACAATCAGCCAATTTAAAATCCCTTTTGATTGTACCTCTTTACTTACGTAACAAATTCATTGGCACCTTGGATTTATTAGATTATTCAGGGATATTTGAACTCACCGAACAACAACTCAACCAAATCAAAATCATAGCAGATTATATAGCGGGAACCATCGAAACAGGATACTTATTGGATGAACTCAAACAAGGGAATATCACAATCCAAAAAGAAAAAGAAAATATTGAAACCAACAGATTAAAGTTAGAAAACTTACACCGGTTCAATAGGAAAATTAACTCTTTTTCACAAATTGAAGATATAACGAGAGAAGTATTCACTTACCTTAAAATAAACCACAGAGTGGAGTTAGGTTTTATCCTTCTCGTAGATCCCAAAACTAACTCTTTGGTTCCTCTTATGGAAGGTGCAGAAGTGTTCAACAAAGGCCTTCTTGTGAGTAATTTCCTCCGCACCTTTCGGCCCGTCCTTTCACCAAACATAGGTTCGCTTTTTAGAACTTACGAAAAACAAAAACCTGTTTACTTAAAAAAATCAATCAAATGGAAACAACTATCCACCATTGATACTTCGATTGTAGATAGTTTTAAATTAGAACTTTTTGGACAAATTCCACTTGTTGTCCAAGGACAAACCATCGGGATCATTTGTGTTACAAGGCTTACCAGAGAACAAGATTGGACAAAGGATGAGTTCGCAGAAATCACATCTTTTTGTGAACAAGTAGCCGGTGCGATCCACAATGCAAACCTTAGGCGAGACTTAGAAAAAGAAAGGGAAAAAACTCTCCATTTCATTCGGAACATCCTTCCTGGTGATCTAGCAGATGAACTCATTGAACGTGGAGAAGTTGTTCCTATGGAATACGAATCTGTCAGTATCCTTTTTACTGATTTTAAAAACTTCACATCCGCAGCAGAATCGCTTTCTCCGGAAGATCTCATTGAACAATTAGATGGATGTTTTTCTCAATTTGATGATATCGCAGTTCGTCACAATTTCGAAAAACTAAAAACCATTGGTGATTCTTATATGGCAGCCGGTGGGATCCCTCAAGGAAATTTCACTCATCCCGTGGATGCTTGTCTTTTCGCTATGGAAATTAAATCCTTTATGACACAAATCCGCTCCTTCAAACAAATGTTAGGCCAAGAATTTTGGGAAATTCGGATTGGAATCCATACTGGACCTGTTGTTGCAGGAGTTGTTGGAAAAACAAAATTTGCCTATGATGTTTGGGGAGATACTGTCAACACAGCTAGTCGTATGGAAAGTTCGGGAGATGCTGGTGAAATCAATCTTTCCGAAACTACCTACGACAAGGTAAAACGATTTTTTGAATGTGAATACAGGGGAAAGGTAAAGGCCAAAAACAAAGGGGAACTAGGGATGTATTTTTTAAAACGACTGCGTCCTGAATTTTCAAGAGACGCAGAAGGTATGGTTCCCAACCAAATCTTTCTAGACTTATATAAAAATCTGCAGATTGGTGCCAAGATCATCTACCGACAAACTGGATCTTAGTTTAATTCCCTCCTCCCGAAGAAGAACTCGAACCACTTCCCGATCCAGATCCTGAACCAGAACCGGAACTAGAGTTTCCTCCTCCACTATTTCCTGAACCAGACGAAGAACTACTGGAGCGAGAGTAAGAGCCACTTCTTGAGGAAGTCACTGGGCATTTTTCATAACAAATCATGTACAAACTCACACAGGTCACTGTGGTGGCTGCCGCATTATCCAATTGTGGGCCCAAAGCAAGGGCACAAACATATTGTTCGCGGACACAACGATCCATACACTGAGACCTTGTTTCATAGTTTTTGGAAGAAGAACATCCCCAAAAAACCAAAACAATTCCGAAACAAAGAAACCAAATTTTCAATTTCCATCGGTTCATGTAACTACTATCTCACGGTTTTTGGAATCCTTCCATGGAGGAAAACCGCAAATGTGGGTACTACCTAAGAAACTAGCTTGCACATCCAGGGAGTAGTCACAAAGTTTATAAAGAAACATGGAGACTCGCCAGGTAAGAATTCTTTTTTTAGCATTTTATGTTTTATCTCTTCTGGTATGGATTGCTGAGGAAGCATTCACCTTAACAAATCCAGTATACTTTGATCGTTTTCGGATCATCATTGCCACGGTAGAATCCTTCATTGCTATCTCTTCCTTTCTTGTGGTTTTCATTCTTTACAAAGAATTGAAGGCTGAGGCTGTCGAAAACGTTCACGCCAAATCTCAAATCCATGATTTAAAACGTACCAACAGAATTTTAAAAAATCCAGAACTAGGATTCTGGGCTGAAGCAAAAGCCCAAATGGAAGAATGGAAATTGTCCGAAGCAGAAACAGAAATCGCCATCTTACTCCTTCGTGGGTTCTCTCAAAAACAAATTGCTGCGGTTCGCAAAAAAAGCCTCCGCACCATCGAAAACCAAACTGCCTCTATCTATGAAAAATCTTCCATGAGAGGAAAATTGGAATTTATCTCTTATTTTTTAACACCCCTACTGCCCGAGGAAGAGTGAACAAAAAACCTTGACCATTCCCGTTTTCTTTGGTTTTTTTAGGTTGTTTTATGAAAAATCAGAGAATCCTCATCACGTCTATTTTTCTATTGTTTGGTTCCTTACCCCTTTTTTCTCAAAACAATCTCGAGGAAAAAGACAAACAAAGACAATCCAGTCTTGTTACCACAAACCAAAAGAAACAGGAAGAAATTTTACAAAAATACAATGACTTCGTCAGTCGTATCCAAAACAGATTTCCTGGCCTCAAAATCTCATCTTCCCCTATCGACTTAAAATCGGCAGAAGGGATTTCCGACCATAACGCAAACCCCGGGGCTAAAGATAAAAAATCCAAATCCTTATCTGCCACTGCAGCCGAAAGTTTTTATCTACAATTAGAACCTTCTCAAAATCCTTCCTCTCGTTCACAGATAAAAGTCAAAAAAGGAGAATCCGTAGAAGTGGTGATGGTTCTCAAACAAGACGTAACAGCCAAAACAGAAAAACCTCATTGGGTGCTTTTGCGAACCAAATCCAAACAAGAAGGTTACATTACCCAGGATCTGCTCTCAACGAATAAACCCGCAGTTAAATCAAGGAACACAGATGGATTGTCTTTAGATTTATCCTCTCTCTCTGGAAGGATTTCAGAAACACCTAACAATCAATACTCGGACTCAAAAAAAGGAAAAAACATGTGGGTAGAGGCAAGTTCACTTAATCTGAGAGGAGAACCAGATGTCAACGCCTACGTGGTAGCAAGATTACCAAAAGGTCTGAAAGTCAAAATTGAAACCTCAAGTTCCAATGAAGAAACCATTGACGGAATCACATCGCAGTGGCACCAGATTTCTTCTGCGTATGGAAATGGATGGGTTTTCGGTGGTTATCTAAGTGCATCAGAAGTTGTATCTTACGAAGTGCAACCAGGAGAAATTTCTTATCCACAAGAAAACCCAGATGAACTAAAAACGGGTGAAAAACGATATGTTCGTTCCACAAGTCTAAGAATGCGAGACGAACCAAACGATTATGGTTCGGTTGTGACAACAATTCCTGGTGACGAGAAAATCAAAATCATTGATACAAAAAAGGAAATAGAAACCATCGGTGGTGTTAGATCCAAATGGTTGTATGTATCTTGGAATGATGAATGGGAAGGTTGGGTATTTGGTGGATTTGTTTCCAAAGACCGCGGCCCTCTTGTGGATAACGATGACATTTCCAAATACTTTCAAATTCCAGTCGATAACGATCGTTATGTATCTTCTAACTTTGGAACAAGGGTAGATCCTGTTACCGGAAAAGTCGGTGCTTTTCATTCAGGGATTGATTTGCCAGCATCCATAGGCACTCCGATTAAAGCAGTTAGTGACGGAAAGGTTTGGCGAACCATTACAACTAGCGGTGGTTATGGGATGCTCACAATTCTAAGCCATAAAAACAATATATTCACCTACTACGCTCACCAAAATGAACGACAAGTAAAAGAAGGTGACAGTGTCCGATCTGGCGATATCATTGGTCAGGTTGGAAATACCGGAAAATCCACCGGCCCACATTTACATTTTGAAGTTAGGAAAGGCCCCGACCAACAAGCTTTGGATCCAGATGCCTATTTACCCAAATGAAACATAAACTTTTTACTTTTAGTTTTCTCCTTTTATTCATTACCGCTAACAGCGTTTTTTCCCAAAATAACCCAGCGGAAACAAACACAGAAACGACCCCTCCCGATATGGTACAAATTTTAACCAAAGGGAATCTGAAGGAATTCGAAACTGCCATAACTAGCGGTGGTGACATCAATGCCAGTGATGAATCAGGAAAAACTTTGTTAGTCCTTGCGGTCGAAAAAAATAAAACAAAACAGTTTGAAATTTTATTAAACCATGGTGCAGATCTCAACAAAAGAGATTTATCCGGCAAAACATTGTTACACTATGTAGTGACTTCTCGATTCACAAACCAAATCAAAACCATTGTGGAAAAAGGGGCTGATCTGAATGCTTATGATGCGGACGGAAATACAGCGCTCCATGTTGCCGTTTTAAAAGCAAATCTCGCGGTACAAAAGTTACTCGTGGAAAGTAAAGCCGATGTAAACCTAAGAAACAATCCACGAAAATCTCCACTGTATTTGGCTTTTGAAAAATCAAAAACTGATTCTATCACATACCTTCTACAAAATGGAGCCGATATCAATCTTCCGGATCTTACAGGAAGGACTGCTGTTTTTGTATCTATCGATCAAAAAAACTTAAAACTTTTAAACTTAAGTTTAGATTCTAATGCCAATCCAAATACAGAAGACACTAAGTCCATCCGACCGATTGTATTTGCGATTGAAAAAGGTTTTACGCAAGGTTTAGAAGTTCTACTGAACCGTGGCGCCGATGCGAATTCAAAAACTCCAGAAGGAGAATCCTTACTTTTTTATGCAGCCTTAAAAAAGAACCTAACCGCAATCAGTTTATTATTAAAAAAAGGTCTGGGTGTTGATACCAAAAACTTAAGTGGAAAAACTTTATTCGAACTAGCATTACAAAAAAATGATTCCAATCTATTAAAATTGGTTTTGGATTCTGGTGCTAATCCCAACCAAATTCTTTCCACAAACAAAAATCCATTAGAAGAATCTATCGAATCTGCAAAATGGTCTGTTGCCGAAATTCTAATTCAAAAAAATGCAGATGTATTAACACCTAACACAGCCGGATACCTTCCCATCCATCTGGCATCCCGGAAATCTGGGCTAAAAATTGTAGAAGAGTTACTGAAAAAAAATGTCCCAGTTGATGTATTAAATGAAAAAACTGGGGAAACAGCACTCAGTTTAGCTTTAGAAAACAAAGGATTAAACATAACTAAATTTCTTTTGTCAAAGAAAGCCAATCCTAATCACAAACAAAAAGATGGTTCCAGTTTGGTTTTTGCTACCATTGAAAGAAAGGATGCTGAGGGATTTAAACTCTTAGTTAGTGCTGGCGCTGACCTCCAATCTTTAAACGAAGAAGGTGAAAACTTAATTACAACGGTTTGTAAATTGGATATTGATAAAAAAGAACAAAAGTTTGCTGATGAAACAATCAAACTACTTGTCACAAAATCAGTAAACCCCAACACAAAAAACAAACGAGGGTTAAGTGCTCTCCATATTGCTTTAAATCGAAATCGAATCGAAACCATGTCACAACTGATTACCTTAGGTGCCGACCCTAACCTAACAGACAATAATGGTCTAACCGTTTTACACAAAGCCATCCAAAAGTTTTTAACCTCAAGAGAAAACACACAAACGGAATCGTATAAGAAACTAGTACTATTCCTAGTAGAAAGACGAGCGAACATCAACCAACAAGACAAACTAGGGAAAACTATACTTTCCGAACTAGCAATCCAGTTTGATCCTGGTAAAAGTGATTCCATTTTGGAATTGGCAAGAGTTTTCGTTTTGAACGGCGGAGATTCTAAATTAGAAGATAAAACAGGAAAATCACCTCTGGAATATGCAGAGGAAAAAAGATTACCGGAACTGATTGAGATTTACCGCGGCCTTTAATGTCCATTCCTAAAAAAGACAATCGAATCAACATCTTTGACTTCGTGAATACTGTCCCTACAAAGACATTCAAACGAGGAGAAATTATAGTTAGAGAAGGTGAACCGTCTAACGAGAAAATGTATTTCATCTTAAGTGGTTCTCTTTCTGTAGGTATGGGAGCACCTGACCAAGGAAATTTCCATGAAGTGAGAAAACTTGCTACTGGAGAATTTTTTGGAGAGATTGCCCTGATCTCCAGCCATCCAAGGGCCATGACAGTTTTTATTGAATCAGACAGAGCCCAACTTGGGATTTTAGATAAACAGAATTTAACTCGAATTGCAAATTCGAACCCTATGTTTGTTTATGCTCTATTACAAACTTACGTGGAACGTTTGATTGAAGCAGAACAAAAATTAAAAGATCTTACGGAGTCAAGTGATGGGACTTAAAGAATCTCTCGCAAAACTTAGTATGATCAATATCAAACGTGGAGAGGTTCTCTTTAAAGAGGGAGTTCCTTCTAACGGCGCAATGTTCTTTTTATTTGAAGGGCAGCTAGATATTTACAAACAAATTGAAGGGAAACATATAAAGTTAAGAAGTATCTTACCAGGAGAATTCTTTGGTGAGATGGCAATTATCAATAACAGCCCAAGAGCCGCATCCATCGTAGTGGTTTCAGAAACTGCAAAACTCGGGATCATCAACCGAACTACTTTTGTGCAGATGAGTCAGGAAAGTCCGGAATTTTTATTTTTACTTCTTAAAAAAGTAATCGAACGACTTTATGAAACAGATGGAAAAATCAGAGCGATCAAACGACAACAAGATGAAGATTCTATCGTTGCAAAAATAACTTCAGCATCAAATGGTTCTTCTGCTGAAAATGCAGAAGGTGATGGATCCGAAACTCCTCCCGATCCATTTGTGGAAAATGAAACTCCAGTAGGAGAATGATCCTTCAGTTAATTCTGTTTTTTTCTTTTTAATTTAAAGAGTTCTGGTGAAATTTGAATTTCTGGAACCACCCAACCTTGATCGTTTAAAACTAAATCTTTAATCACACTTGCAATTTGGTCTGGTAATAAATATGACTTTGGATCTTCATCGGGTTCAAAATTCAAATGGTTATAAAAATCGGTTTTCGTAATGTCAGGAATGATCAAATGAACTTTTACACCAAACTTTCTTAACTCAGCAAATAATTCCCTAGCATAGTGATGGATCCCTGCTTTGAGAGAAGCATAAACATTCCCCCAAGGTGAAATTTCTTTTCCTGACACTGAACCTATAAATACAATCCGACCGTTGTTTTGTTTTAATGATCTTGTGAAGGCGCTGGTAAGTAACATTGGTGCTGTGATATGAAGACTGACCATCTCTCGGATTTTTTCAGAAGACAGTTCCTCTACCGGTGCAAAATAAGCAAGACCCGCATTATGAATGAGTAAACTGATGTTTTTTATTTCTGGAAAACTGATGATGAATTGGTCAATCTCCTTAGAATTTGAAAGATCACAGGCCATTAAATGGAATAATTCATGAGTAAATTTGCAGTTTTGTGGATTTCTAGATAACCCATAAACTGTATAGCCGATGCCGACTAACATTTGCGAAATGGAAAGCCCTATCCCGCGAGAAGCCCCGGTTACTAAAGCAATTTTTGGTTCGGTCACAAGCTTTCCATAAAGTCCCAAACAAGTTTGGATCCATCTAAAACTTTTGTTGTTTTTCCTTGGTCGATAAAAGGAATCATAGGTTTTTCTCCAGGCCAACTGTGACCTAGCCCATTCAATTGAATCAAACCAACTTTAGTATTATCAGCACAGGATTCATATCGAAGAAAATCTATCTTTAAATCGACAGAGTCTTCTTTATAACTCTCCGTTTTTTTAGTTACGGTTTCTGCACAAGAGTTCCACTCTTTCCATCTTAGTATAGAGTCATCTACGGAAAGAATCTCACCACCGTCTCTCACATAACCTCCACTAAATGGAACAAGAGGATCTTCAGTTCCTGCCATAATTCCAACGGAAACTGTATTTGTTTTTAAGGTTTGTTTTCTTTTAAGAGTGAATACAGAAATTTGTGCTGCCACACTCAAAACCCCTTTCCATAATTCAGGTTTTTCTACTGCCAATCTTTGTGCCATAAAACCACCATTGGAATGGCCTACGAGAAAAACTTTCCTAGCATTAACGGAACCTTCGGCGATCAATCGTTTTACTAAAAGTTCGATGAAAGTTACGTCGTTGATTTGATTTTCATCAGCAGGGGTATTTCCCCTTCCATCGGCCCAACTTCTTTTGTAACCATCTGGAAAAACGACAATAAAACCTTTTGAATCTGATAATAAATCTAATTTTGTTTGTAAAATCATCGAGGAACCAGATCCGAACCGACCATGAAGAGCAACTAACATTGGTATTGGTGATCCATCCCATTTTTTAGGATAATGGACAATATAAGTTCTTTTGTGGCCTTGGATTTCAATGGAATCCGATTTTTCATTAGAAGTTAGTCTTCGATTCAATCCCATACAAGATAAAAGAAAACTAGAGAATAACAATAAACATAGAACTCTCATATTTCTTTTATCTCCAATTCTGTAGCTTCAATCAATTGTTCTTTATATACTTGATTAGGCCATTGGAAAACCATTAGGATGATAACTGGAATCCCCCGCCACTGATCCATCCCGATTTCATAAATTGATTCTCTTTCAACATCACCAAGTTTGGAATAACGAAATGTAATGGTTTGTTCTGTTCGAATATGAGAAGGGAAAAATCCTCCCGACAAAAAGGTGGCAAGTAAATTCAAACGATGGATCCATATGTATTTATACGTTGGTTCTTTCTTTTGAAGGATTAATTCCAACTCAGAATCAGAATTAGGATCTATTTTAAGACCTCTTTTCAGAAGGGTTTCCATAATTGCTTTTTTTTCCTGTTCATAACGATAAAACCCAGTAAATACAAGCTTTACTTTTTCTTTTCCAATTGATGACAATTTACGTTCTTTTGATGTTATCGGATCAGGAAAAGCCGCACAACTAAAACAAAACATAACGATCGCTAGATGCAAAAAAGTATAAACTTTAGAATCATCATTCATCATAAGAGTCCCCTAAAAATTTAGATACTTTTTCAGTGAGTATAGGTTTCCATTCTTTTCGATCGTCACCCCACATCAAAAGCAAAGATACCCAACCAAACACGCGATAGGACTCTATCGGATACCGATATTCTTTTTCCAGTTTTCCTTTTTTGCTCACTCGAAAGACCAAATAATCATCATCCCGATCAATATCTGGAATCACAAAAAAAGTACTAAATGCTAAAAAACGGTTCACTAAATAAAGTGCCAACCTTTCTGGATTTCTCTCTGGTAAATAAGAAACGGGTTCTATTGATTCGCCCAAAAAGAGGACAAATCTTGGACTTGATTCTAATATAATTTGAACATGAAGATCCGTATTTGTTTGATTTTGGTATCTGAGTGATGTGAACTTTCCCGAATTTTGTAAAGCAGCCAAAATATAGGAAACTCTGCGACGATCCACTTCACTATCCCAACCAATCAACTCATAACTAAGCGACTGATCCTTAACATACTTTGAAAAATCAACTTTAGGCCTTTCCGTTGAATAAAAAACTGCGCAAGAAGAAAGAGTCAAAAGAAAACAAAAAATCCCGATACAATGCAGAAAAACTTTATACATTTTTACTTTTTAACCCTTTTAATTCAAATTTTTGCAATTTATATTCATTACCATTTAACAATATAGAAATCGTATGTATTCCCGGATAATATACTCGAGTGGTGATCGGAGCAAAAGAATGTCGTTTTGTAATTTTAATTTTTTCTTTTGGCAATAAATTTCTTTCACCTAACTGGAACACCTTATATCCATGTTTACCATTTGCTAACAAAAAACCAATTTTATATTCTATTCTTATTTTGGTTGTATCTTTTGGAGTTTGATTTATGGAAACTTCAAATTCAAGAGAATCTCCAACTTTGATTTCTTTCTTATTTAAAGTTAAATTGATTTTTGCAGGTTTCCATTTCGTGTTATACGAAAAAAAACTCAAAGATTTTTTGTTTCCTTTTTTTAGAAGTGTTCGTAAGGCATGTTTTAAATTTTTATCTAACTCTTTTGACTTCCCAAATCTAGTTTCACAAAATTCCAATACCAAATCTGGATTTAATTTAGAAATATCATTTAAGTGATTTGCAACACTTCTACGAACAATTTCATTTTCATCATCCCAAAGTGTTTTTAATATAGATAAATGAATTTCTGGATTTTGTTTGATCTCAGGAATCCCAATCCCCCAGGGTAACATTGGCCGACTGCCTTCACTTGCCAATCTTCGCACAAATGGTTCCTTATGTTTTGACCAGGTTTGCATTTGTTTTAAAGTTTTTTGGAAATGGTGTTTATAAAAAAATCGAATTGCAAACTCAGCACTTGAGAATACCGTTATTTTCTCCAATGCTTTCATAGATGAATCAAAATCATCTAACCCTGTTTTGGTGACAATATCGTTCAAAAAAATATAAGGAAAATTAAAATCAGAAACCCCTTCTTCGCGCAGTGAATGAATGAGAGAGATGATATTCGGATAAATATCGGCGATTGGTCCTTGCCAATTCTGAACCAAGACATCCGAGAGCCGATCGATCCTTTGTTTTAATTCCATTTCTTTCCAAGGGGAAGAAAACACTTGTTTTTGGAATTCCAAAGGTTTGATATTGGAATCCACCCGATTTATGTGATTTCCGAGTCCCAGAACCCAATCCCGGGAATACATTTCTTTCAAAGGTTCCATACAAACTTAGAACGAAATTACATTTACCTACTTTCAATGGAATCGAAAAACCAATTTGAACGAAATTACGTAACACGATTATTCGCAGATAGTTTGGATTAGGTGTCGGCAACCGGCAACCAAACGGAAAAACATGCCCCTAACGGGACGTCTTCTAACTCAATTTTTCCAGCCATTTGGGAAATGATTTTTTTACAGATATCAAGACCCAATCCCATACCTTCCCCATCAGGTTTGGTGGTGAAAAAAGGATCAAAAATTTTCCCTTTGATGGACTCAGAAACTCCAGTACCAGAATCAATGATCGATACTTTAATTAGATTTTCTACTAATTGGATTTTGATTTCTATAGTCCCGTTGTAAGACATAGCCTGAAGTGCATTGTTTAACAAATTAATCCAAACTTGATTTAGTTTATCGCGGTTCCCTTTACACTTTTTATCTGTTAAGTAGGATTTAACAATAGTTACTTTCGTTAAATTATAATGATAAAGAGAAAGTATAGTTTCTATTTCAAAAACAAGATCAACAACTGTATTTCCGTTCAAAATGTCTTTATCTGAAACTAAATAACTTTTTAAGGCTCTAATCACATGGGTTGCTTTTTCTGATGCCACAGAAATAATTTGATTCGAACGATAGGCAGACGTAATACTTGAGACCGCTTCTAAAATTTGTAAGGAATTTTCACTTTCTAATATTTGTATCAGTCCATCACCCAAACGGAAAGCACCCGTCTCAACAACGAGTTGCATATGTTCTCCATACAAATCCATTTTTGTTATCGATGAATACTTCGAAGCGAGTTCTTTTTTGATTTGTCTTTCCGCTTTCCCTTCTATAAAAGTTTGATTTTTTAGACTTTCTTCTAATACAGAATGAAACCGATTTGAATCTTCTTTACTAAATCCTACAATGATATCGATTACATGGTTTAATTTCTGATTTAAAAAATCAGAAAGCGAAAAGTTCGAAGAAACAATGGCACCTAATGGTGTATTCAATTCATGAGCCATTCCAGCAGCCAGTTGCCCGAGAACTGCTAATTTTTCCGATGCAAGAAGTCTATCTTGTGCTTCCGTTAATTCTTTTAAAGTATTCAGTAAACTTTGATTTAAAACTTGCAAGTATTCGTTGGATTGTTTTAGTTCTTCTGTTCGAACCTCAACTTGTTTCTTTAAATTTTCAGAATATTGTTTATTGAGTCTTCTCCACTGTACCAGACCCAAAATAATAAGAGAAAGAATGACAGCGCCAAAAGTATAATAAACCCAATCATAATTTGTTTTGGGATTGGGATCGTAAATGAATCCTTTTAAATTGATGTTTTTTGGAAGCATACCAAGTTCAGAATAAACTTCATTGATATGTTTCCATCTTCCAGGATTCATATAACCTATTTCAACAAGAACAGGTTGGATGAGAGGGGTCATTTGTTTTGCTTCAAAAAGTAATCTTTCTTTTGGATTTCTTTGTGAATATTTATTATAAATCAAATCAACAATTTCTTCTTGGTGGTTCATTGCATATAACCAACCACGAAGACTTGCCTCTCGAAAGGCTTTGACTCTTTCAGGATGTTCCTGAACTTCCGCTTCACTCGTAAAAAAGTTGTCACCATAAAAATCGATACCGGCAACTCGCGGTGAATATTCTACAAAAGGAAACCCTGCTTTTTTAAAATCATAGGCCTGCGTGGTCGCATATCCAGAGTATGCATCCACCTTACCTGAAATTAAATCATCGGGTTTAAATCTATGTTCTAATAACTGTAAATCTTTTAGTTCGATACCTTCTTTTTTTAGATAAGCAACAATTTCATCCATCCTTGGAGTTAACATCACTCGTTTCCCTGCAAGGTCATGAATACTTTGAATATTGGAAGTTTTTTTAAAAAATAACACCGATGGAGAGTGTTGGAAAATTACAGCCAACACAACCACAGGTTTTCCCTTGTATCGTTCTTGAATCAGTTCATTACTACCAACTCCATATTGGCCTGTGGAACGAATTACTTTTTCATGAATCCCTTTAATACCGACCGTACTTTCCAAAAGTTCGACATCAAGACCTGCATCTTGATAATAACCTTTTTCGAGAGCCGCATAATATCCTGCGAATTGGAATTGGTGAAACCATTTGAGATGGAGGGTAACTTTTTCCATCCCAAACATTGGAAAATGGAATGGGAGTACAAGATAAACTAAGAAGACATAGTAAAATCTTTTAGAGACAGAGCTCCTTCCCATAGTTTGTTTTTTATATAAATTGTATTTTCCAAATCAATGAATTAAATCAAATTTCCTGGATTTTATTACAAATATCCAAAGAAGAAACGACACAATTTTTATCCTCCTGTTTGGAAAAAATAAAAACTCATTTATTGATTTTGTTTTTCACTTTATCAATCCAATCTAAATTTAATTTTGCCTGTTTTTCTGCATATTCTAGTGTCAAAAACCAATATTCTTGGTCTGGGTGTTTGTCCCAATCAGTCTCTAACTCTTTTTGGAAACTTTTGAGTGTTTTTAGATCTTCTTTTTGTTTGCGAATTTCTTCTTCCAATTGTTGGGTTAACAATTTCGGACTCATATACCTTCCAAAAAATACCTTAAATAACAATTCATTTCTTTTGTTTGATTGAATGGGAGATTCATCCATCCAACGGCGAAATGTATCTAATCCTGATCGAGTAATTTTATAAACTTTCTTTTTCTTTCCACTAACATCTGTTTTTTCCCATTCACGAATTAATCCTTCTTCAGCTAATTTAGAAAGAGTGGGATAAATTTGACCGAAACTTTCGCTCCAAAAAAAACTAATCGTGGATTCAATGTACTTTCGAATTTCATATCCATTCATTTCACACTGAGAAAGAATCCCTAATAGTGCATATTGTGTTTTACTTTCTCGTTTCATCTGAAATATCATTCCCCACGCATTGCTAGTGATTCCACAAAATTTGTCCATTTAAGAAAATGTTTGGGTTTGCGAGTTCTCACTTCACCGAAAATAGTAACTTTTACTGGAGCCACTCCACAAAATTCTAAAGTTCCAAATTTTAATAATTGGACACCAGGAGATTTATTGAACCATTTATAATACCAACTTGGTGCATCCATTGTTACGATGATACGAGCTGTTTTACCTAACAAAAGTTTTTCGGGGAAAGGTGAGTTTTTTCTATACTTAAAAGTAAACCCTGGTAAAAAAACACGATCAATCCACGCCTTTAAAACTGCCGGCATACTCGCCCACCAACTTGGAAAAACAAACACTAGATGGTCTGCTTCTGAAATTAACTTTTGGCTTTGAACCAAATCTGGTTCGAGAGTCGGTATAGAATCTTTTTTATGGCCCATATATAAATTATAATCGAATTTTAAGTCAGCCAATTTCAAAAAACTCACATTGTGGCCTGAATCTTTTGCTGCATTCACATAAGTTTCCGCTAAATGTGCACAAAGTGAATTAGGGTTAGGATGGCCAAGGACAACGAGGATATTCCTCTGGTTTGTTTTCATAAATTTACCATATCTGTCAGATATATTTTCTAGCTATATCTATTAGATATATTCAACCAACAGAAAAGTAATAATTTTTATTGTTCAACACAATAAAATGGTAAATTACTGTTACAAGTAAATGAATTCATTCCAATCGCATTGGAAGACGTAGCAAAAGTATCACCAGCATTTCCGTTGCCAGAAGCTAAAACCCATTCACCACAATGGAGACTGACGGCACTAGTCCAATCAGCAGCTAAACCAGTCCAAGCCGTTGTTGAAGTCGGGCGAATTGCCACGATAGGAAAAGTAAAAAGTGAATTTGCGTTCGTTGTGCCAATTACAGTTGAAGTGTTGTCATTTCGTGCATAAGTGGCAAATGGCTTTAAAACCCAGGAAATTTGACCATCACCAAGGTTTGGAGTATTGGATGCCACGCGAGAATCAGATGAATTGTCAACTAACATTGCTTTACAAACTTTACCGACAGGGCATTTGACATCGGCTTGGCAAATAGCATCAGCACCAGTAAATCCACCTAAAGCTCCCGTATAACTACTCGTTGTTGTATAAATGACTTTATCGTTGTCTAAAATTTCCATAGAAATGATTTGGTCTTGCAGTCGCATAGAGGAATCGTCAGAAGTGGGAACAAGTCGAATGGAAAAATTTCGATTTCCATTGATAATTGTATCATTGACTGCACTCACAGAAATATTCTTTATTATATTCCAATCTGATTTTGTCCAAACCAAAGAAGTAGGAATCACAGTCGCATAACTTGGATTACTAACAATAACTTGAACTGAGACCGGTTCTTTCGGCTCCATTCCCAAAGACAAAGCAAAGGAAAGAACACTTCCTTGGAGAGCATTACCACCGGCTTCAGAAATAATTCCACTTTTTGCACTTACATTGAGGCCGGGATTCGTTAAAATCTGAAAACCAGGATAACAAGGATGTTTTTTTTCACCCATCATACCTAATAAAACTGATGTTTCAGCATAGGATTTTGATTTAGAATCACAAACATTATTAGCAGAATTTCCATTACAGGAAAAAAGAAAAATATAAGATAACGGAATGACAAAAATAAAATAAAAAAATCTAGACTCAAATAACCTTGTTAAACTAAAAAAAAGAAACATGTAAACCAAACTTTTGTATCAATTGAATTATAAAAATAAGCCAAATTCCTATCTACGTTCAATACTCAACACATAACAATTTCAGTGGATTGCCACAACCATAGGTTGCTCCAAAAAACAAATTATTTACTTCCTGAGTCCTTAATATAAATCCTGACTCTGTATTTACGATGGCCGACCATGTAAAACAACTAGTGTTGGTATTAAAAACCCAATCCGCATTACCACCAAACCAAGCTCCATAGTTAACCGAATCAATAGAATTGGAGAACGGAATCTGAAATAAAGAAGTATTGTTGGTATAGGAAATCAGCGTGGTTCCATCCGTTAGGTAATAATGTGCGTTTGGTTTCAAAACCCAATCCAATTGGCCATCACCAACATTCGCCGTTAAAGATGCAATCCGAGTGGTTCCATTTAATATCATTGCCTTACATTGAGAACCGGATGGGCATAACCTATCAGTAGAACAAATGGTATCTGCACCTGTAACTCCCCCAAAATCACCGCCTCGATAGGAACCAGCAGATAAAAACATTCTTTTTTCGTTGTCCAAAATTTGCATTTGTATTTCCGCAGGATTCAAATCTAACTTTGAATCTTCCGATTTTGGAGTTAGAATGACACGAAATTCTCGATTGCCATTGAGTAAAGAATCATTAATGCTTGTTAACGCAATATTCTTAGGATTAGACCAGTTGGTTGAATCAAAACTGAGCGTTGTTGGACTTACGGTAGCATAAGAAGGATTTGAGACAACTAGTTCAATCTCAACTTGTGCCTCAGGTTTTTCCTTAAGACTTACAGAAAATGAAAGAGGACTTATTATACCCTCCGTAATCACTCCCTTTTTAGAACTAAGCGCAATGACGGTGGGGAAAAACTCAATAGTTCCTGTGGAACAATTATTCCTACCTTCACCTAACAAATTAAAAAGGACTGTTGATTCTAGATAAGAATCAGAGTTAATGTCGCAGGCATTGTTTAGTGTTTGATCTTTACAGTAAAAAACTAAAACTAATAATGGAACGAATAAATAACGAAACATAAAAGGATAATCTAAGTATCTATGCCAAATTGGTTGTAACTAGATTACTCGCAAATCAATAATAGAAAATTTATAATTTATTAACTTCGTTATCGTATTCCCTTAGACTAACAGAAATAAGCCTGTCGACTTATAGGAAAATTCGTTACATTCGGTTTTGTTTTTAGAGAAAAACTCTACTTGGCTTTTAGTGAATTCAAAAACACATCCATCAGATTTTGGATGGATTGTTTTGTAATTTCGTCTGTAATTTGTCCATCCAAAGTTACCTTCCCTTTCACACCAGAAATCAAAAGGTTCGTTTCTTCTGATAATTTAGCGCCAATTGTTTTCAAAACCAAAAGTAAAGATTCATGGGCTTTTTCTCCAACAGATGCAGCAGTGATTAATGCTACCGGTTTATCAGTGAACACAACTGAAGAGACAGCCCATTCCAATGCATTTTTTAAGACTCCAGGAATGCTAAATACATATTCTGGTGAACAGATAAGGATTCCATCAGCACTTTGAATTTCTTTCAAAAAATCTTTTATAATCACAGGCGTATCTTCATCAGAAATTCCTGAGAGAAAAAAAGGAAAATAAACAATTCCCTCATAAATATTGATTTCACAGTCATTTGAAAAATGATCTTTTATGGTTTGTAAAATTTTTCTGTTATAAGAAGTCGGACTAATCCCACCAGATAGCGCAAGAATCAAAGGTTTCCTATTTTCCATTTTTTAAATACTAATTCCCATAATTTTCTTGGTTCCATCTGTCTCTTTTGTATAAGAAAATAATTTTAAGATCGAAAATTTTTCATACCCATTGTCTTCCGTTTGGTATTCCCAAAGCCAACCCCAAAGACTTCCTCTTTTGACATATCCTCTTTCAATTTCCGTTTTTTCTTGGTATAAAGCACCTAACAATATATATGTCGAATATTGGCTATCAGATTTAGTTTTATTGTGATAATAACCAAGACCAACAATTAATAATTCAGTTTTTTCCTCTTCTGAATCAAAAAGATAATAAAGAAAAGGACCATACAACCTCGATTTCTCTTTATCAGCATCTGCAATTCTTATAATCGGGAAAAAATTATATATGGTTTTATAAGATCTGTCATCGTATCCTAACCACAGAAAAGTCATACGGTTAATTCGAGATGGTTCACGTCGAAAACCCCAAAGCAAATCACCCAAACTTCTAAACTGATAACTTGATTCCGTATTTTCTGATTCAATCAAATATAAAAAATTATAATAGTGTCCTGTTTTTTCCCATTTTAGATAATTCAAAAGTGTGAAAGTTGTAAAACCACCGCTGTACCAATGATTAAAGGAAAATGGAATCACAGAAAAACTAGAATGTGTTTTATAAAAAGGAAAAATTAAAAGATGAGACAAGGATTCTTTTGGTTCCGAATTTTCTGCTGATTTTAATTTTAAATTTTTTACCAGTGCACTTTCTTTTTGCCATTCCCAATCCATAAACCACAAAAAGTTAGTTCTTGTTCCACTTTCTCTCATGTTTCGATAGAAAAATGGAGTGATCCAAACAGTTTTTTCTTTTTCATGATAGGGCGAATTTTTATCCTCATAGGAAATCCAAAAAGGCCAAAACAAAAACTTTGTATCTGAATACGAAGGTGCTGTCGTTTTACGATACGAAGAAAATAACGTAAATGTATCGCCATGTTGGTATTGTTCTCTAGTGTAGTTTCGCTGAACGTAAAATGGTAAAACTCTATGCCCCGAATCAATATCGGATTCATAAACATTGATTAGTGGCCAAAAATAAGATCGTTCTTTCCGATTGTTTTCTTTTACATCTTCAGTTAAGTATAAATTGAGCAAATACGCACGAAATTCGGATTCTTTATCTTTTTGTTTTCCATACAAAGGAAATAAAACTTTATATTCTAAATCATCCGATTGGTAACTAAACCAAATAGGGAAAAATGGTGGTAAAAGAACAACATTATCATCTGAACTCTCATCCCATGTAAACCATGCAAGTGGTAATAAACGAATATGCCTTTTGGAGTCGGCTCTTTCGTAGGAAAAAACTCCAAATAATAAATTATAACCAATAAAACTATCGCTACTCTCTCGTTTGAATTCTCTTTTTTTAATTACTTGAGGGTCTTTTATTTCTGGAGGTTTTATTTTTTCAGTAACTAACTTTGAGTCCAAAACTTTAGTTCTTTGTGAGTAACCAACCAAATTATATAAAACTCCGAAATCAAAATCTATATAAACATTTCCATCGTTTGTCGCCAAATCAACGTTTACCGAATTTGTTTTTGTATACCATAACAAATTAATATGATAGTCTTCTTCTGAATCAGAATAATTGATATATAAAGGAAAAATTAAATCAAACTCCTTTCCTGGAGCTCGATAGTGCCCGAGAAATGGAAAACCAACGATCAACCTTTCATTCTTTGCCTTATCATCAGAATAATAAATTGGCCCAAACCAATATTCATTAAAGTTAGATCTATTGTTTTGATAAAACAATACCAAAGGAAGGAATAAATAGTTCTCTTTAGAATAATAAACTAAAGGGAAAATTGAAAATTCATGCAGCCCTTTTCTTTCATTTACTTCAAGATGTAATAAAGTAAGGAGTCTAGTATAATGGTTTTTATTTTCTCCAGCAGTTTCTCGGTTATGATAGTATAACAATGGCAAAATAGGAAATCCTAAACGACTTCGTACATCATTTTTATTAGAAAAGAAAAAAGGGACTGTGGTTAAATAAGAACTATTTGTGTCTTTTCCCCAAAAAACGAATGGATAAAAGGATTGATCCACGGCTTCCTTTTCTATCGTTTTGTTGAGGTTGAGTATTCGTTTGTATTCACGATTGTCGGACTTACTTTGAATATGGTAATAAAAAGGAAATATAGATTTTGTTTTTGCTTTTGGGTAATCGTAATATCGATAAAAGCCTAATGCACGAATCGAATGATGGTTTGTCCAATTTTCGACGTCGTAGAAAATATTACTGGCAGTAAATTTAGCACTCCTTTCACTTCCGTAAATTTTTGTTTCCTTTTCCGATTCTAAGTCATACCAAGTTTTTGCAGACAATCCACAAGGAAGAGCAAAAAAAATGAAAACAAAAATGGATTGATAGAGAGTGGTCAGAGTTCGTCTAAAAATGTCCATAGCTTTAGAAGTGTGCTATGGACTCTTGTTTTTATGCAAGAAATTACTTGGTGGTTTTAGATCCTTCCTTCATTGGTAAATTGATTAACTTTTTTGTTTTTTTGGGGATATGTTCAATGATCTCTGCTGATTTCGGAGTTTTTAAATCAGATTTATTATTAACATATTTATAATTTATTTCAGACAACAGAATCGGCTTACTCGAAGGATACATTTGACCAATTTGTTTTTTTCCATCCCGATCATAAAAAGGAATGACTGATTTGGAAATTGAGCGATAAGGAAGGTAAGTAGATACCTTGATCAACCTACCTTCCTTATCATATTGATAATCATTAAAACCTAATACAATTTCTTCCTTGGAAACTATGATTCCTTCCAATACATCTTCGGTAAATTCGTAAGTTCCTTTTCCCATCCCCAAGATAATGGCTGTCCCCGTGGAAGCAATGTATACTATTCCCAAAGCAGCAAAACTTACAACGGCTGAAGTTGCATAAACCGGCATATAAACTGGCGAATTATCGTTTGCCCTCCGAATATCATATTCTGTTCTGAGCGTTTGTCTAATCGAAAGATAGTCGGTAACATTGATAGCGTAATACACTGGATAATACAAATACTCTGACGGACGTAAGTTCATATCTTTGGAATCCACAAGGATAGCAATACTTCTTACTATTCGGTTACTTTCTTTATCACGAAGAATTCCGTAATAAATTTCACCTTGCGAACTAGGCCTTTTTATTGGCTCGGAGACAATTGGCAAAAGGAATTCTGAAAATTCTAGTTTTTTGACAAACTCAGCAGGTAACAAAGAGTTGTTTAGGTTTTCTTTTGGGATATAAACTTTCTGTGTCGAACAGGAAAAAAAAGAAAGAAGCAAAACAAAGATAAGGTGATTAGACAATAGTGTCCGCGAGCATTACCGGGGGTCCCGATGAGCGCTAAAATCGTTACTGAAATTCAGATTACTTAGGATTTATTGAGGAAAAGGGACGGTAAATCTATAAAACGAATAATGGTTTATTTGTTGTTAGCTGATGATAGAAGAAGTATCCTAAGTTTTCCTTAGGAATCAATGCTTGGAAAACTTAAATAATGGCAGCTTTTCAGCCTCCGTCTTTTATTTCATCGAGAAGTTTACTGGAATTTTGATTTAAATATTCAGCTGTTCTTTTATATGCTTCTTCGACTTTATTTTCAGAAAAGCCTCGGTATTTCGTACGAGCTGGATATGCGTTCCTCACAGACCGATTTTTAACACCACCTTCGTATTCCACAACAATGGCCCAGCCAAAAATATGCAGAAAGGAATTTAGGAATAAGAAAAGACCTGTGTCGATAAATTCATCCCAAGTTTTAGGATCGATCTTTTCAGACATGGTTTACTTCTTCTAATAAATCAACTAACCTATTTGCAAAATTGGTTATGTATGATTTTGTTGCAGGTTGTTCAATCCAATAGTCAACATCGTATAACATTGATTTTACTTGAGAATCGGAAGCATCATCCATTGTTTCTTTAGCAGTCATAAACGGAGTGTTGAAGCTATAAAAATTATTTTGGTCTACAAGATAAGATGCTAATTTTCTCGCATGTCTTTCCGGTCGTTTCAAAAGAGATCCTGGTAATACTCCGTTTGTTACTAATTGTGCGGCTCCCCAATCCAACATATTTTTTCCATCTCGCGGAGTTGCTCGTTCTCCTGTCCCGATAGAAGCAGCCAAAACGCTGTCACCAAAAAGAGTTCGGATCGTTTCTAAAATAGAGAGCCTTCGGCCAGATAAAGAGGAAAGCAGTCTTTCCAGATTTCCAGTTGAAATCTCTTTTTCTTGAAACTTGAAAGTTTCTACAATAGCATCGAGAATTGGATCATTGGCCCCGGATGTTCCACCATCAGAAACATAATAAGTCTTATCTTTTTGTTCGATTACTGTCGGAGAAAAATAGGTGTCTGCAGAGCATGAGCCAGCGACTACCAAATAGGCGGATAGATTTTGGAATTCTTCTCTCCAAGATTTATAATGTAGTGTGTTATCTGTCTCACAATCGATTCCAATAACCATCACTCGGCCATTTTTGTTTATCTCTCCAATTGTAGTTTCGCCAAGAGTTGCCTTTAGTAATGTTAATAATGGTTCACTTGATAAGCTTGGAGCAGACAAGCCCTGGCCCGAAAAAATTCCACGAACAATAAACCTATTCCAGAATCGTGAAATTGATCCTGGAAATATTTTTTGTCCATGCTCTAAATATAAATCCAAAATTTGTGTTGGTGTGAGACCCGATCTTAATGCCATTGCCACAATAGATCCAGTTGATGTACCGGAGAGAAGGTCAAACAATCGATGGAACGGAAAATTCTCACCTTTTGTTTCTTCAAATTCAAATATACCAAATCGATCAAACAAGATCGATCGGAATACTTTTTCGATTTCAATCAAGATTTTTAAGCTAGTGACAGCAAGGTATCCTCCGCCAGCAAAACTAAGAACCGAAAGTTGGCGATCTGCAGGATTTTTTAGGCGAAGTTTTTTCATTTCACTTCTCCGATAAAAAAAAGATTCATTACTTCTTTTCGAGCGATTTGCTCCAAAAGTTCATTTGAGAAAAAACAATTTGCGCCCTGAAAATCTTTGTAGTTCGAATCCCATTTCCCTCTAGGATCGTGAGCGGTTAAGCCATTCTTGCATTGAGCCACAGGCCAAATGATATGCCCCATCACATCCTTTGCTTTTGGATTAAATACTTGTCGCACATCGATAGAGATTGCTGCAGGACACTGAGTTTTTTTGATATGATCCTTTAAAGCTTCCAAAGAATAAGGAACCTGAACTGCATACGCTTTTCCAGGAAAGAGCGAATTGAAAAGTTTATTGTGGAAAGATGAAGTTGTAATATCTAAATCTTTTTTTACAAATTCCCCTAGTTTTTTATAGTAATCCTTTTCTGTCCAAGCTGCATAAGTGTCTATGCCCAATGCAAGGCCCATCCATTTAACAACAGCAAGATAAGTGGTACCCATGCAGGTATTCCATTTGTTCATGATTCTATTTAAAATTTGAATCGTTGCATTGTCTGTTTGCGGATCGTACCAAGGAAGCGGAGAAATTGGAGTTAATGACTCTCTATCAGGTCTAATTTTCGTATTGGTCAAATTTGTTTCCTTATTCATTGCAAGTTACCCCCTTATAAGTTAATCCTTTTAGTTTTCCATTGATGGAACCGAATAAAAATATGAATTGATGATGAACGGTTGTTAGTATTGCTGATACATAGCGGAATACAGAATCAACTGCGCTGTCCCGATCTAGGTTTTTGTCGATTTCTTCAATATTCGCAAGCAACTGCACATTGAAGAGGTTGATAACTTGGCAATACCTCTCTATCACTAGAGGCGGAATCCCTTCGGCCAGTAAATCTTTGTTGAGTTCTTCAACTCGATCTGTAAGGATTCTGAAAATAACTTTTTTAAACTGGAGGAAATTAGTGCAGGACTTTGTTTCTTGGATAATTTTTAGCAACATCTCTGAATGTCCAATCCAGGTTACCGAAGCCATGTCTTTAACAACTAAATCGCGAAAACTGTTATCGAGTGAAATTGACTTTAAATCAATCCGTAGGAATTTTTCGATTTTAGAGAAAACTGGATGGAGAGTGAAATCCTTTTCAGTTGAACTTACAAATGAAGTATGAGTTGTTTTTTCAATTTTAAGAAACTCTGATTTTCCTAATTTGATATTGCGATTTTGGAGCCAGTTTGCAGCTCGTTTTATTAAACGATAAAATGCAATCAATGCTGCCCAAATAGTTAGGAAGCAAAGAGCGATGATTGAGATTCTCTCCCAAACTGAAAGGTATTGAACGAATTCCATTATCTATTATATTTCAGATCAGTTCATTTGACAGACAGTTTGATTTTTCCGAATGTCCACTATGTCCTTTCTTTTCTCGCTTCAATTCTTTTCTCAAGTTTTTCATAATAAGCCTTAATCCTTGGCGTATGGATATAAGAAGGAAGGTTTTCCAGTTTTCTTGGCCGACCACCTTTCCGAAACATCTCTTCACAATGATTCATCCACAAATCCTCTGCAATTGTTAGTTGCAATTCATACGGTAAGGATTGATCGGAAAATGAATTTTTACAATTTGGACAACATATCACAGATTGTTTCTCTAATCCGTCCATAATGATAACCCCAGCTTTATTCTTTGGCGAGCAAGTTTAATTCTAGTTTCCGCATCCTTGAAATATGTTTTATCCTGTTCGATGCCAATAAAGTCTAATCCAAGTTCGGCGCAAGCAATTCCAGTATTTCCCTTTCCCATACAATTATCAAGAATGGTAAAGCCTGGTTTCGCATAAGACTTTAATAGAAATCGGAGAAGTGAATTTGGCTTCTCGGTTGGGTGTTGGCCAGGACGTGACTCAGAAGGGAAACACAAAACAGAATCTGGAAACCTGGATCCGTCATCTAAGTATTGATAGTTCTCGCTTCTTTCACCTCTTATGTTAAAAAGAGTGGTTCTATTTGATCCAACTTGCTTCCCTTTGCGTTGATAACGTGGATCTATTTCATATTTTACTGGATTGTAATAAGGTAAGTTTTTATAAAAAACCACAATGTTTTCATGGCTTTTGTTCGGCATTTTGCGAGCGTTAAGAAAGCCTGAAGCTTTGGTTTTATACCATATGATTTCGTAACGAAACTGTTTCGGATTACTATTTATTAAATACGTTGTAAATGGTTGAGATGAAAATAAGAGAATCGGACTATTGGGTTTTGTGATCCGATGGTATTCAGACCATAATGACTCCATTGGAATGATTTTGTCCCACTTGCAGTCTGTAGTTCCGTAAGGAAGATCACATAGAATAACATCAATCGAGTTCTTCTCAATTGTAGGAAGGATTTTAAGACAGTCTCCGTTGTATAGTTTAGAAAGCATAATACTATACAAAAATATAGCCTTTATTAAATAGAGGGCAATCTTTAAAATGCTTAACATTTGTTTACTGTCTCTTCTGTCCTAACTTTTCCACGGAATGTAATAATCTTTCTATCCGTTTCTTTGTGAACGATCGAATGACTCAATCATTGCAACTGCTACTGCTGCGACCTGAATTAACTCTTTACGATATTCAGAATTCCATCTTGATTTCCGTCTTTCGATTGAGCTGTGAAGATCATCAAGATCTATTCCTTCACCAGGTAATGGATAATTAAAATGAGACTGTAAGGCTGCTCGATTGGCTTCTCCAACTTCTTCTCCCAAAATCATTAACCATTCTGCAAAAGAATGATTTTGCTCACCCCATTTCAATTCCTGGTTTTTTCGTTCGTTCAAAACTTCTTTTAATACATTCTCACTATGGCTCATGTCATTTTTCCCCTAAGATAAGAACTGATATATATAAACCTAGAGCTCCACCAGTTGCAGCTCCAGCGGAATACCGGATGCGGTCAAGAATGCTTCCGAAGGCAATTTTTCTGACATTCCAACTCCAAATGAATGAAATAAGAAATCCGAAAACAACTACCCACATATACTTTTGTTTGCTGATCATATAAGTGTTTGCACAAACAAATAAAACCTGCAGAAATCCTGTAAAAAATAAACTCATACAACCACCTTCTTAAAAATACTAACAGCTCTTACTCTTCTATTGCTCGAAATAAACATATAAATAATTCCTTCAAGAAACCAATCATCATTTGACCATTGCGGTACCACTTGGTCCAACCAAACAACGTGCCCACCAGGGATGAGGCTTTGCCAACATTCTCGCAGGACTTTAGGTCGTGAGATCATACAATAACCGTAATGATCTGCATCTTCTTTGGTGTAAGGACAATCGGCGTAAATGATATCAAATCCCCCGGGTTTATAGATTTTCGCATAAGAGGAAAGTTTTTCTGCATCACCAACGATTTCGGATCCGTTAGCGGGATTCTTATCCATTCTAAGGTAGTCGCCTGGAGGAGTCTTACCAGAGAACAGGTGTAAGACTTCTTTTTTCTCTGGAAACAGCGAGGTAGCTCTCGGTAAGTATTGTTCGGGATATGCTCCCCAATAATCCGATGTATTTTTAAAGTTTTGTCCGAGCCTCCATTCACCATAAATACTTCCATTGAAAATATGGAGCGGTGCGTATTTAGGAAAAGCTTCAGAATAAAACCTTACTCTGTCATTTACATTGATTTCATTGGGAATGAGAGTTGTTGTCATGAACTTCTCCTTTCGAAATAAGCGGCGGTCGTGGTTCGGCATCTTAGGTGAAAAGGTGAAACTTTGTTTTTCAACTTATTCATGATCTCATCGCCAGAAAGATCCTTGAATCCTTCTGCTACCTTTTCAGAAGGATTCTGTCTATCTTTCCAAAAATCGTCGCGAGTCGGATCATCTTCAATAAATTCATCGATATATGTAACCAACGTTTTCACTTCTACGGTTTTTCCGTTTAGTGATTTACAAAGTGAGGAGGTTCGTTCATCCATCACCGCTACATACTCAATTCGCGCTATTCCTGTTTGGTGGTATCGTTTAATCCGAGAGAATGTTCTCGCCCTGTAGATCTGTCCGCGAACTATGTTGTCTAGTTTGTTGCGAAGAGCCTCTCTTTCGTCTTTCGAAGATGTTTGCGTTCTTCCTAATAATTTGTCCTGGAGTTTCTTTATCACCGAATCAACGGAACCACTCTCCAATCCTTCTTCTACTGCAGACCGGATATCATTGATGTCGTTTTCTTTTTTGAATTGTTTACCTACATCAAATTTGTAAGCACTATTGAAAAAATCTAAAACATGTTTGTTTGCATTTACCTTTGGAGCTTTAATGTCTTTCCCATCATTTCCTTTATGAAATTCCTGGCCAGCATCCCATGCATCAGAGATTGCCTTTCTCCACTCACGTTCCAACGCATCCGGCAGATCTCCAAGTTCCTGTTCGATCAGATCAAGGATCTTTTCTATCGCATCCTCTTTAGTAATATCCGTTTTACGGATCCTTTCGAGAACTCCGGTTACTTTATCCTCATACGTTGAATAGAAATTCTCAGCGAAAGAATCTTCAATTGCCTGATAGATTTTTTTTTCTTCACTGGACCATGCACCGAGCATCACAAATTGATTTAGGTCTCCGCATATGCAATTGGAGGTATGTTCTTCTAGATAAATCATCGAGCCTTTACCGGACTTTTTTTTTTCAGAGAAAGAGAGCCCATCGGCAGACTGTTTTTCTAATTTGGATGGCTCTTCCCATTTGTCAAAACCGAGGAGTTTGGCTCCCACATCTGGAGCAATCAATCCATCTGCAACCTGTGCTCTGATAAGATCATAGTGGATCTTCGTTGCTTCGTTTGAAATCTTTGTTGCTTCTGCTTCTCCTTTCGGATCTAAAGTGATAGATTTACCCCATTTCGCAGAGACGGATCGAAATGAATAACCTTTTGCTGTTAGGTGAAAACGAATAGCCTGTTCCAAAAAAAGCTTTGTTGGATAGGCAATATTCTTAAGCTTCAACAGGAACAGCTTACCTGAGATTTTTGCATATGATTCAGTAACCGAATAGGATCTGCCCAAAAGAAACAAATCAGTATCTATTCCAGAAGAAACCTTTTCTTCTATTCCTCTTGTTATAGAATCATAGCCGCCGGTGCGAGCTCCATCAGTTAGGGCATAATGTTCAGTCTTAACTCCGTCGTATGTTGCCATGAAACCAGATGAGGAATTCTTTTCAAAGGCAGCACGAGCCTTTGCTAAATGTTCACTTAATTGGTGTTCGTAAGCAGCGGCATCTGTTCCAGGTAACTGTCGAGGCTTCGGAAAACTCGCAACAATGAATCCAAGTAACCCCCACTTATCCAAAAGTTTTTCCATATTTGATTGGGCTTTGAATTGGCTGCCAACATGAGGAACCGCAGAGAAAAATGGAGGAATCCCATAAGGAGAATCTTCATCAGTTTCAATAGCATGATACATGTATTGTATTTCGTTTAGTTTTTTGTAACCGTGCTTGGTCTGTTCGTAAGGCAAGAACTTCACAGTCCCTGTTTCCAAAGAGACGTCTCTTTTAAAAATTATTTTTGATACAGGTACTGTGCGTATTGATTCAACCGAATCAATATTTACTGAAGGTATCCACTCGGCGGAAATTGCACCGCAAACAATTGTTTGACGAAGGAGGCGATTTGTTATGCCAGGAAGGCTATCGAAGAATAAGTCTATTTCAGTGAGCATTGCGGACTTATGCCGTTCGTCTGCATCGATTTCCCATTCCAAGCCGGTGTTTCCTAGAGTGAGTGCACGTTTAACTGCTTGCGATAACTCCGGGGAGATACGTGCTAATTTTTTAATCAACCTCACATCGTCAGATGGGTTGTCCTCCGTCACTGCTTCAGTTAAAAACGCTTCTATCTCGGCTTTATTTTCTTTTAGTTTCTTTCTATCATTTGCCCATGTAAAAGGGAGAAAGACTCCGTTGTCAAAAAATCTATTCCTTATTCTATTCCAAAGACCCATCAACCGATTCCTCCACCATAACTACCACCACTTTCCGATTGTGTCTCAAATGCCAAACGTAATGAATTCAACGCCATTCCAAAGTGATTTGGTACCTTTTTCTTAAATCCCCATAGTGCTTTTCCATTTTCGTCCTCACCGCGCTCACGAATTAACATTGTTAGGTGAAATTTAAATTCCTCGTAAAGAGCTAGATCGGCAGGAGGTAACTTCTTTGGATTAGGGAAGAGGAATAGACCGGCTTTAATTGCATCGACAGTTTCCTGTAATGAGACATCACGGTTAACTTGTATGACCCCAACTGATTCAGAACCAGGAAGGATTTCTTCTCTTTCTGCAAACTTTTTAGAGAAAAATTGAATTCTAATGTTGTCTGGGAACTTCAATGCTGTCTTCATCGAGAAGTTTCTATTTGGCATCGCATCTATTACTCCAGAATATACGTTGAAACGTTGAATGGAGTTATAGTAATCGATTTCATTTATAACGTGGCCTTTATAAAGGCCAATGATCTTGATACGTCCATCAGTTGTCGGCTCACCAAATACTCCATGAATAGTATCACCTTGGTCCAAGCCATGAAACGTGAAATATTGGCAGCCATCCTGCAGCACAAAATCAGATTGCCAGCGTTCGATATCTTCTCTTTGAAGAGGCTGCTCTTCATCGGATGAGTATGGCCAACCGATCACTGAAATGCAAAAAGCTTTTCTTTTTGCAGAAGTATTCGCATTTAACTGACGTTTATACAATTGGGAAGGGTCGTTCGGTGTCCACAATTGAGAAAGCTGATATCCGTGATGATCATGCTTTTGGATTTTATTTACGTACTCACCTTTTTGGTTATCTAATGGTTTTCCACAGCCTGCACATGCATAAAATACTGATCCAGGTACCGGCTGGATTTTTGAATCCTTATCTTTAAATCCCCAAATAGAATCGTGATCGGATAACCAGCGTTCAATTAGATTGTTCCATTCGCCACATCCACATCTAATTAGCCAAAATCCCTGAGAAGAATTTAAAAATTCAGCGTGAATGCCGAAGTTTGGTAAACTTGGCTGTGATCCGAACATCATCCAACCGAGTTTTGATGCGAGTAACCTGTCTGGTACGAATTCGATATTTTCTTCATCATGTTCGTCAACTTCATCTAATCCAACAGCATCTAAGTCGATTGTTTTGACTCCACGTTTGGTCCATGTTCCACGAAGAGCTAAAGTAAAATCCCCAAGCTTTTTGGTACGATTGTTATCAGTTTGATTTTCTTTTAAATACTGATGGAGAACTTTACAATTTTGTAAAAATGGAACAACTCGATCATCATGAAAGTCTTTCATTGATGTATCGTCAGGAAAATATAAACCTGCTTTGAGACTTGTTCCTGCACCTTTCCATGTTAGACGACCTAGCATCCAAGTACTGAAAATAACCTGTGCTGCTTTTAGAAAAACTAGATATGGATGGTTTTGAGATACTCTGGTAATCCATTTCCAGAAAGCATATCCTTCAAAAGAAAATGGAACCAGTTGGCCGAAAGGCCCCTTTACGAGAATGTTTTGACAAAGAAATTCTTCGAGAGTTGTACCGGCAACACCTGAAAGACTTGTAGATTGAGTAACGATACTATCGAGCTCATCAAAAAATCTTTCCGATGCGGAAGCAGTCTGTCTTCTTCTTTTCTCAGCCCTCACGTTCCGAGTTCTCCTCGATGAAGGCAATATCCAAATTTTTGGAGATCGTGATTTCAAGTTTTAAGTTTTGAAAAAATTGTCTAAAGACATCTGGATTAGAATCCAGGAATTTTGATAGTTTGGCAGTTTTGCGTATCGCTCGGTTGATACCTTTTGCAATTTCTTCTGGTTCGAGACGCTCCCTTTCTTTTTCGAGCATCTTCTCCATATCATTCATTAAGCCACGGAAAGTATTCCAGGCACCTTCGCCAGATTTAAACTGAACCTTTAGATTTCCTTCTTCATCAAATACTTGCCTTTTTAGTGAGCGGAATGCTTTTACTGTATCAATTTTTATTGAGGTCAAACTAATCTCAGCATCTTTAAGTGCAGAATTTCTAGCCTGACTTTCTATTAAAAGACGATCTTCCTGTGGAGACGTTCCTGTTGCTTCATCTTGTTTTTCTAACCAAGTCCGAATTGTATTTGAGGTAATTTTTGGATGTTCTGCTTTTAAAATCGCAGCAATTTGTTCTGCATTATCGCCATTGATAACGTGCATGTTGATTGCACGCCTTTGAGTTGCTTTAGAATACGACACAAGAGACGTATTACAGATTGCGACAAGTATCCAACAAATTATCGTTATACTTGTCCCTTGTGTCTTTTCTTTTTTAAGCTGCAGAGGATTGCTCTCCTGCACTGACATCATGTTCTGCGTCAACTTCAGCAGGAATGATGTAGAGTCTTTCTGATTCTTCAGACAACTCGATACCAATTGCATTTTTGGAACCAAGTGGATCCGCTAGAATCGCATCCTTGTTCAATTCTAGTTTGACGCGCAAAAAGTTTCTAGAAAGTGAAGAAACGAGTTCCGTGAATTTTGTAAACAGTCCTCCCTTCTTAACGATCGATTCCAAAAATTCCGAAGTCGCTCGTGTTTTAATTGATGGAGGAACTCGACGGATCTTTAGACTACCGGATACGAGCTTTGCAGTTTTTCTCGTGGGAAAGTTTGGGAAAAGTTCATCCCTATGTTTACCTACATAGAATTTCACACCAGATGCAATGTGTGCAATTTTTTGGTCGTAAGGAACCAGTTCCTCTTTTAAGGCTTCTCGGATCGCAGCAATCTTGTTATCTGCCAAAGCAATCAAATCCTTTCGGGAACGAGAAACTCTACCGAGTAATTCAATTCCTTTTTCCAGTTCTTCCTGATCCTCATAATGATTATCAGGCATCAATGAAAGAAGGTTTTGTCGACGTTTACTGAGCATTACCAACTCCTTGACTCGCATCGACGACGACTCCTCTTGATGTTGATTTTACCATTTGCGCAGGGGGAACGGTTCGCCGTTTCTTCTTCGCTGCTCTTTTCTTCTTTGCCTGTTTTTTCTTAGCTGGCATATTGATTGTCTCCTTATACTAAAAAATGATCACTCGACTTCAGCTGATGAAAGTATTGGAGATTTTTTCCCAGTACGTTCTCTATAGATTCGACCTAACGATGATTTTGCGATTGATTCGTCTTTTGGGTTTTTCCCTGGATGGAACAAGGACTCTTCGATTTTTTTGTTATCAAATTCCTTTCCATAATCATCTTGAATTCTTCTTCGAAGTTCTCTTTTCGAAATCCGCAATCGTTCCATCATAGTGCGAATTCCGTCAGAGATTACGTTTCTTAAATAACTCTCTCGAACGACTCCGTCTTTTTGGAATTCAGGATATGAAAAGGAAATGGCTTTGATAAGATTTTCTACTGAAAGAGGATTCTTTGACGAAAGATTTGAATAAAACAATTCTTTCGTTTTTTCCCCGCTCTTACCTGGAGGGAACTTGATATTAAATCCTTGTTCGGCGATGGATAAAAGTTCTACTCTTGTCAGCGGTTTACTACGAAAGGAAAATACTCGATGACCAATCTCTGGGCTATCGAGAATACCTGATAACCTTGTTTCGGGTTTCATAAACATAATGATAGAAAAGAGGTGACTTTGATTAGGTGATGCCAATTCCCAAAGTTTTTTTAAGTCACGAAAACCACTCCAACGTAATGCCTGAGCCTCATCAATGACCAGTACCACCTTACGGTTTTGTTCTTCCACCCAAAGCAACAAGTCCCTTAGTCGGAAATATCTTTCGTTTTGATTACCAGGGATATTCTCAGCTGGACGTATCGCTCGAATCATGTGTCGCGCGATAAATGGTATGGAAATCCCAGAGATTGAGCTCTCCCAAACGGGTCCTGCATTCACGATGATGTGTTTATTTTTTTTCGCTTCGAGGAGAGCTTTGATTTGGTTAAACATAAATGTTTTCCCATCGCCAACTTCTCCTTCCACAACCAACCAGGAGTTCGTTTTTACCGCTTCTTTCGCGAGCCTTACGATTGTATCCGTATTTTTCGTATTAACGAAAGTAGGCCGATATTTTATAACATCTGTCATTTGCTAACCTCAGGGAATGTGTCCCTTATAATTTCGATTGTGTCGTAAACTTCTTGTGCAGGGATATATCCAATCTTTCTTTTAGATGATCGTAACAACTGTAATACGATCGCACCGATCGAAAGATTCTCATCTCGTTCATCTGCAAGCTTCATGGAAAGTTCTTCCAGTGATTCTTCTGTATGTCCGAGCTCATTTAGCATCCATTCAAATGCATCGTCGGTACTCTCAAATTTTTCTGGAGCCATTGGAGTGTGCGTCTGCCGATGTTCTTTTGATACGTGCAGTTTGCCGTAAGGAACTTCTGGCAAATCAGGAAGTGCATCCGAAAGAACCAAAGTTTTTTCCGCAGCTTTCGCTGAAGACAAAACCTTTTTTCGGTTTTTTATTCGGCTTGTTTCGGTAAGTCCATCACGATCGCCAACGTTCTTGAAACTACCAGGCTCCCTTCCAATAGGCCCTGCTGGATCTGCTGTAAGGCGAATACCATCACAAGTTAGAACTTCAAATCCACCTCTTGAGTTTCTGTACACCTTGACAGCCTCTCTGGTTCGATCTGATACAACCTGTCCATTTGGATATCGAAGTAAATACTGTGTTGCTTCGATTTCGATACAGCCGTATGCGTTAATCTTTCTGATTTCTTCTTTGATTGAAGCATCTGTCAGATTCTGTTTCGTAACTGCTTTGATCGGCTTTTCATTCGCAGACTTTAGCCATTTCTCATACGATTTTAATTTCGAATTTCTAGAAACTTGATACCTATATAAAAGAAGATTAAATTCATCTAAATTTCGAATCATTCCTCTAACGGCCATAGTTTCGCAACATCGTTTAATCGCTGAAATACGGCTTTCAATTGGCCCTTTCGCTTTAGAGTGACCAGGGAAGTGAGACTCTTGGATAATATCCAATCTTGAAAAAAATCCAGAAAGAGATTCAAAAGCGGTATGTTTATCCGTATAGACTCTCTCTGGTGTTCCCTGTATTGGAATATACCCATCATCCTTTTCCAAAAATGCGCGAGAAAGAAAGTCATGCCAATCAGTCGAATTTTCTCCACCGTGAGTTGATTCCTTTCCCTTAGCGATTGGTGCGTATGCGTATGCGTAAAAAGCCTTTGAATACACATCTACAGCCACATAAATATGAACCTTACGAAGAGTAGCTTCTTTGGAGCCTTCATAGATCCTCGTTAAACCGGATTCAATATCGGGCCGGATGGATATTCTCGATTCTTTCCCAGGTTCCAAATAAACTGCGTTAAGTGGTGATGCATCAAACATCCAAAACTGGTTTGAATAAGTAGCCATCCAAGTAACAGAAGCCAACGGCTTACTCATTTGTTTTCGGGTGATACCACGTTCGTTTAATGCTCTTCCTAGTTTGAAACGATCCCAAATCCCCTTTCGGATAGTTCCCAATCGCTCGGCTTGTTCAATAGCAAACTCCATCGACTTCCCATATTTTCGATTTAAGGCAAAGCCAACGGTGCGAAGGTCTCGATCTTTGCCGGTACCAGTCTTTGCTTGCTCATGTTGCACTTCACCTGCAAACATGAGTTTTGTGATCTCATAGATTTCAAGTTCTCTTAATGCAATTTCTGCAACACCAAGCCTCGATCCAGTTTTCTTCCGTTCAACTTTTGCCACCGAAAAGATAGACTCTCCTTCAAGGAGACGGTTGAAAATGTTGTAAATTTGTGGTCTAGCTAGGCCCAGTGAATCGACAGCCCTTCGGACAATCTGTCCGACTTCGGAACGTGTACCGGCCTCTCTTGCGAGTTTCCAGTCCCGAAATAGAGGCATCACGATTCCAATATCTAGCTGCTTCACTCTAATTCCTTTCCCGTAGTAACAGGAAGGCAATCCTGCCAAGAATCATATACGGAATGGTAAATTCCTTGTATTGTCACAAGGAAGATGTTTACGATCTTCCCATTTTCAGAACTATGTTCTAGTTCGTTTAACTCTGATTCGTGGGCAACCTTTAGAACATCCGCAAATTCCTGAATTCCGTTAACAGCATTTGTCAAAATTGCAGATAACGATTCTCTTTCACGGAAAGCTCGACGAACTTCAGGAGGAATGCCAGTCTCATGTGTCTGGTCATTTAACATTTCTTGAAGCTCTTTGATTCGTGAATCGAAGGACTCGTTTACCCTTTGGTTATCATCAACCTTCTTTTCTAAGTTTGAAATTTGGGTATTTTTTTCTTTGAGAAGCTTAACCGTTTCCTTGTTTTGTTTGGACTGGAGTTCTTTTTCGTAATCGGATAGGCCGAGAATTCTTCCGTCAGGAAAATGGACTTCACCTTCCTGAAACAAGGCATTGTCTTCCTTCATGCCTTCGACGAGTTTTACAAGTGATGTTTCTGTTCTTCCGGAAAGTACTTTCTTGTTTACCTCAGAGGTGAGCAGCTTTTCCGCAACGGTAAGATATTTGGAAACCTTCCACCAATGAAACTCCGTATGTTCTTCAACAAAACCTTGCATGGTTTCGCAGTCAGCTAACAGGAAGAGTTGGTCCCGATTAATCTCATGAAGTGCAATCATGATATTTTCCTGGGCCGCTTTCAGCATTTCCGAAGAAACTCGGATTGTACGCATTAACTGGTTGAGTCGCGTATGTCTGTCAGTGCTCAAAGCTGAAACGTCTTGGCTAGCAAGAGAATTTGAAGATTCTTCGACCGAAGTGGTTTGAGTTTCTTTGGCTTCTTCTAAAGATCCGGCCTTCGACTTGGATTTCTTGTCTTCTGCATTCTTTCCCTTGTTAGGGGCCGATTCATTTTTTTTAACCTTGGAGGTTTTGTTGTTCTTTGCGTTTTTGCTCATAATATTCCTTCCCTTTAACTTTTGCTTCAATAATAGCTTCATTTTTATATTCATCGAATTCGGTGTTTATTCCTAGTTTTCGAAGAAACATATACATCAGTGAAAGTTCTCCAAGTGCAACTTCCATAGGATGTTTCCCTGCGCGAGCTGCAGAAGTACCTACAAGTTGAGAGACAATTCCGTATGATGCATTGAATTCATCTAAGAGTTCGCTCATATCATTCTCCTAATACGAAAGATATGAATCTATCGACGATGTTTTGTTTTTTGTAGTGAAGCAGTGGTGGCTGCATGTAAAAATGTGTTCTCATCGGAACACCTCCAAAAATTTTTTTTGATTTGTTTCCAGATTCTGATTTTTCACATATTCCTCCATCCTTGCCTTGCTTAATGGAAGAAGTTCTTTTACTTTTAACTGTGCAAGAGAAGCAATCTCCTTGCTTGTGAATCGTTCCTTCTCTAAATCGAGAAGCGAATCCCAAAATGAATTGAAACGAGTTTCGGAAAGACCGCAAAGTATAAGAGCGCGCAGCTTCTTGATCTGATGTCGAGGCTGAAAAGGTTTTGATTTGTTGCTCATCTCTTTTGTTCACCTAATCGTTCCTCAACGAGTTTCTCGTTTTGCCATTCTGCAAAATCTGCAACTTCATTCATGTCTTCAATAAATGCCTGTTCAATGGAAGCGCGATTGATCGCAAGCTCTGCAATCCTACGATGCACCTTGCTACGGTTTTGTTTACCTCTACCAATTTCCTTAATCGCTTGCTCAGCGTATTTCGACCAGAGAGCTCCACGCAGAAATGAGATTCTTTCAGCAATGGTCATGGAAGGTCCTCCACATAGTTTTCGGCCCAGGAAAGGGCATGCGCTGCGAGATAAATCAGATGCTGTGCAATCTCTCTGTTCGAGCCATCTTTCATCACATATCCAAGTGAACCGATGCGCGAGACCAAGTTTGCAAATTTTGCAAAGTGATCCGTTTGGTTTTTTAAGTACGGTTGGTACGGTGGTAGATCATTAACTCTAACCGATTGAATTCGTTTTAGAGTTAGCTGGGTTCGCAAGTTACCAGGGAGCGTTCGCATTAATTCTCCTTGCCGAGAGAGAATAAACCGGTGCTTCGGCACAAAGTTTGGTTGCTTTTGCTCACGCTCCTCTGGTTGGTGCCTAGCAACAGATTCGCGAACTCCGCCACTAGGTGCGAGCCTACGACTCTCGCGCACTTCTTTTTTATCAGCTTCATTTTTATATTCAACCGCATCTTTGAAGTTATACGGTGGAGCACATGAAGGCCCTGGGCTAGATAATGAAATTTCATAAGAAGCAGAAACTAAACTAGCTACGCGCACCATTTTACTTCCCTTTATTATGGCGTTCCTTCGCCTTTCGTTCTTCTAATTGCCTACGCTTGGTTCCGTGATCAAAACCCAAGTCAGCTGGCTCAGTATTTTTTGTTTGCTTTAGAGATTTATATCCCTCAACAAAACCATTCGTATAATCACTGCGGTCTTCGTTGGATACAAAATATATCCGTGCGTTCTTTGTCATTGTATCCAAGGCAGAGGGGTTCATAAGGAGTCCTCCGTGGCTGCGGTGATCAAAAAATAAAATAATGTTACGCCTACGAATGTAAAAAGGAAATATCCCCTCTGTGGCTGACTCCAGCTATGTGAAGAAAAATCTCCGAGGTATAAACCAAATACCGCCCATGCAATGGATATCCCAACAATACATCCTCTCATAAGAAAAGGAATGCTCTTCCGGATTTTACGATAAAACAAAACTGCATCCACAATATCGTTTGGTTCTTTTTCGTTGTTCATGCGGCAACTCCTCGTTGCGTAAACGAATACTGAAATGTTGGCCAAGAGACCTGATCCATCACAGCGAGATACTCTTCCCAGGTTTTCGTAGTTTTTCCGGATTGAGTTGCTTGGCGAAAACTTACTCTTGTTTTCCATTCAAACGCCTCACGTGCAGTAACAGGATTTCCTAATGCAATTCGCTCTTTATGTTCTTTGTAAATGGACCGAGCTTCTTCTACTGAGATTCCCCATTCGTTTTTTAAAATGGAATCTACACGAGCTGAGTTGTATTTTCCAACAATAACACTATTAACATGCTGACGATTGAGACCAAATTTCCGAGCAAGATCACTTATCCGTCTACCTGGCTTTGCCAAAACTTGCAACTTTAAAGGAAGTTTAGGGCCACGCGCCGATTCAATAATTTTCATTTGGAAACACTTGCCTTATCAGCTGGTATAAGCCCCTCTTTAGCAAGGGATACCGCATAGTCGCCAGCACAAGGGGCGAGACCATTTAACACTTGTACTAAGTAATTATAACTTAGCTTATTTTCTTCTGACCACTTAGATATAGATCCATGTCGATAAGAGATTTCCCTCTTTGCCTCTTCGCGAAGATCTTTTGGAATAAAATAACTTCTCTTTGATGTTGCCATTGCTATTTAGCTCCATCAATAACAGAAATAAATTCAATTATCACTGCAGCTGCATAAAGTAACCCACTACGCAACTCCTTGCTACTTGCATTTGAATTATATTCACCTAACACCTCTGCAAGGTATTCTGGGAGTGATCTCAATGTACCCTCTGGATCCGACGGATCCAGGCTACTCCCTAAATTGCTATTCCCAATTTCCGTTAGAATTGAGCTAAGTCTTCCATTCATAATTTTATTCCTTTTGAACTTGAGCCGACAACCAACCTTGTCGATAAATTCACGTATGTAATAATAATTACATACTATCACATACGTGAATGGTCAAGAAAAAATTCACATTTGTAATAGTATTTTTTTCACCCCGCATTTATTAGGAATTGCGGGGTGATTGAGTGGAGAAAAATTAGGGAAAATGAATACGCCTGGACAACGATTGCGTTGGTATATTAAGGAAGTTTTACATGCAACCCAGGCAGATATTTCCGAAGCTACGGGACGTTCACAGGGGGCAGTGAGTAATTATATCAACGACTCCCGCGAAATGGATTTGGAATTTCTTTCAAAATTGAGGCATAAATTCCAGCTGAACCCCACCTGGATAATCACTGGTGATGGGATTCCGAGATTACCGGAACCAAAGGAAATTCAAAATTCAATTCAAACATTAGAAAAGCTTCGTTTGCAGCATTTTCAGACAGAAGCAGATCCAGCACTAAAGGAAGTGATTGAGGGTGCTCTAGAACTAGCAAAATCTGATCGCACAAGCCTGGAAATAGTAAGAAACCTTGTGAAAAAGTTCCTAGAAAGAAAGTAGGTTTTTCTTTGATTTTTTCTGAAAAAAAAACAAAGAAAAACTGTTTGGGGAAAATAATAGTTATGTCTCAAAAACCTCGTGACATAACTCGGTTTATCATCTAACAAGTATTCGACTTATTTCTATTAAGTTTTTAGTCGGGTGAAATTTTTATATAATGCAAAACAGGTGGCCAAAATTCTTAAATTTATTAGGAAAAACGGAGTTTTTGAAAGAGAGTGAAAATAAGTTCAGTTTTTTAGCAAGATCTTAAGGCGGACTGGCGGAGTGAAAGGGGAACCGAAGCTAAAGAGACATAGTTTAAATTTGGTCATTTTGACCTAACTTTTTTGAACCGGGTTCCCTGTCCCTTATTTCCTTTAGTTTCAGGGGATTTCTCATTGACAAATTTAATCGTTGCCAGCATAGTAGCCTATGCTTCTAGCGGTTTATGGATGAGAATGCTTGTCGTTTTTGTTCGTAAAATGAATGGCTGGAAGATTTAGCCGAAAAATTCCGAGGAGAGGATTCAAGGATTCTCCCCCCGGTTTTGGTCAGGCCTGAGGCAGATCGTTTTATGGCGCCCAGGGTTAGGTTCTTTTTTTTATAGTTGGTGCGTACTGACTATTTAGACGAACATAATCTTCTCGTCAATAACATTATCGTCTCAGGGTAACGATACCTTAAGCTCCATTTGCCTTATTTAGGGGCAAATGGAAGGAGGGTAATAGTATGAAGAATAATGAAGAGGACTTTGTTGTGATCTTCGTTAAGTCATACTACCATCGTGGGTTAAAGAGACGGATATTTGCACATCAATATGGGCTCGAAGCTTTTCAGCTTAAGATTCCAAAAAGCAAATATCGTCCTCCTTCCACATAGGGAGTATGATTGAATAAGTAGTCAGATTAGTGGGCGTTTGAGACGAGACTGATTTGGCTACTTGTTTTTTTTTAAAATCCCCATTCTCTAAAATTCTTAAAAAAACCTGGCCGTTTCAAAACTATAAACCGATTTTGTAAAATATGGATAGTATGGACTCGCTAAAACTAGCTGAAGAAGTTACGGATGAAGAACTTAAAAAAGACTCTATCTACGTAATCTATATGGGATTACCAATGAGGCTTTATCAAAATGCAGATGTCCCTATTTTGTGGGGATTTTGGAGCTGGTTACCTGTGGTTTTTGCGGTGGAACCTATTTTTGGATTTGATAGTTGGAGTTTTAAGCCCTACCCTAAAGGAAAATATCTTCAATCTCTTTGGAGGTTTTTATTTCCTCAAACTGAACATGAATAGAATTTCTCTGGCAGTTTCCTCTCTGATTTTTTCGTAAAAAATATCCTCTGTCATTAAACTGTGAACCAGCCTATCTAGGCTGGCTCCTATTTCACTCAACCAAATCTCACATTCGTCTTCCTTGACATCAAACATTTTTATACCTAACTATCTGTTTAGTATATTTCCCACCACGGACATTTGGCAAGGTTTTTGTCTAAAGAGCCAAAGAATTTTTACTTTACCTATATTTTTTTTAGAACTAAATTTTCGTTAGGTTGCAATAAAAGGATTTTATTATGTTCGCATTTGTTTTTATAGCGTTTCTAAATCCGATCGTTCTTGTTTATGATTTATGGAATAATAGCTTGGCTTGGGTATATACCAATTATTTTTCAGATTACAAAGATCGGTTAGTTGATGTTTGTCCACATTTGGGAACAATTCCGAGTTCAGAAAAGGTTGATAAAGCTTTAATGCAAGGAGAAGAAGCGAAGCCTGAGAAATATAAAAGGATTTATGTAGAAGATCATCGAGGGAGGACCATGCATTACGCAAAGATTTTTGTTTCTGATGTAAAAAATATAAATAACCCAGGTGAGCTTAGTTGGTTTCTTCGCGAGTATAAAGATATTTGTGGACTCGATCGTCCACCATACTACGAAGAAATCGAGTATATCAAGAATGCGAGAGCAAACGGGACCGAATTACCAAAAGCACTTGAATGAGTTTTGCCGCTTGTGCTCGTGTTAAAAGATCAAATGGTTTGTTGTATTGCCTTTGTGCAAACTGATCTAAATCAAATTGCTTTCCTGCTTTCTTAATCTCATTGCAAATTTCAATTGCTTTCATTACTTGAGAATAAGACCTCTTTTGGAGTTTATATCGTAACAACTCCAACTTACTTTTCTTCTGTTTCGAATAATACTCCTTTCTTAATTCATTCAGTCTTGCAACGATAAGCACCGCTTTGCCTGGAGTTAAGTTGGAAATAGATTCTTCTTTTACAGATTCAAAAACAATTTGTTTTAACTGGTCCTTTGTTAAATGTATTTCATTTGCAGTGGCCCAAATCTTTTTTAGATGTTCTGCGGATAGTTTCTTTACCTCTCTCATATTAAATTGTCCTCAAAAGTATTCTATGTCTCTAAAATCAGTTTGACAATTGTTTTTTTTGTGATAGGCCGTTAGGTGATCATGGACAAATCAAAACAAAAAATCAAATTATCGAAGGAGACTTCCAAACTATTCTATACAATTCCTCACTTTGCGCGTCTTTGCGAAATGAGCACCAAACATATCTATCGCGAGATAGATCGTGGAAATATCCCTGCATATGCGCTTTCTGAGAGATCTACACGAATTCTGATTTCAGAAGCACAGGAGTATTTAAACAAAAAGAGATTAAAGCCAAAAGAAAAACAGGTCTGCTCATGTTGTGGTCGCTTCCACGAATCAAAATTAAAGTAAAATAAAAAAGTTAGGACATAAGGGACACTTGAGGCCACTGTTATTATTTCGTTCTTTTATTTTATAAAAGGTTCATTCACATAGAATTTAACTATTGTGAGTGCACAGACAAAAACATTAAAATTTAACGAGGAAGGTTGGGCGAAACTTGATAACGGTTTACTGATACACAATTCAGGTAATGCCCGTGTAGAGTTTCGTTCCAATCTTCTTGCGCAGATCGACAATAAACCAAGCGAAAGTTCAGCAAAGTTTTCTCCAGTCGCGGAGACAAGTGAATATGCAGAGTTTATGTTTCGTATGTTGTCGATGGTTCTCATTCCAGGTTGGTGGGTTGATTTTAGTGAGGAAGGAGTTCTTGAAAAAGCAACGAACCTTTTCAAAACAAAAATCTATACAGACCATATAACGAATGTGAGAAATTCTGTTGGAGCAACAAGAGATCCAGTCTTTTCAAATCGAACAGGAGTTAATGGGGTTGATGCAGTGTTTCGTATTTTTAAAAACATTGCTCCTGAAATTGTAACGCGTTTACAAACAGATCCCCCATTGATTGATTCCAATTCTGTTGGGATCATCTTTCAATTTAAACGGTCACACGTTGATTTGGATGGCTTCTATTGGCGATTAGGTGAAGAAGTGGACGGTCAGATTGTTCGTTTGATCGCAACTAAAATCTTAAAAATCCCGGAAACTTCTCTCGTTGCAGCTGGTGCTGATCCTACTGCTAAAAAATTCCATTCTGTTACTAGCACTCATTTTGAAGAACAAAACCCTAAGGAGAATGAAGAAATGCCGCAAATCAAACGCGCTATTTTGTCAACTTTGGGGGTAGATATGAAAAAACTCGGTCTGTCCGTTGGGGAGGGTGAGTTTATTGATCTACCGTCAGAAAAACTAGAGGCTGTGCTTTCACAAGCGGGGCAAACCATCGAATCCCTAAACGGGAAACTCAAAACCGCTGAACTTTCACAAGATCAAGCGGAGTCAACGACTGCAAAATTTTCTAAGATATTCGGTTTAGAAACTTTTCCTGCGACTTTTGAATTTGATTCGAAAATTTCGGAAGTGGTAACTCTTCTCGAAGAGCCAAAGAAATTATTGCAAACTTACGTGGAAAAAGCTCTTACCGCCTATCGGTTGTTTACTTCGAATAAACCAGATCCTATCATCGAAAAAATGATTCAGTCTGCAAACATGGAACAGGTGAAAGCGTTTTGTGCTCAATACGGTGCGAAACTTGAAGAGAAACATCCACTGAAATGTGGATCCTGTGGTTCGGACCAACTAACTCGTGCATCGAGTGAGTTTTCCGAAAATGATAAAACGGCTGTAGAAACCAAAAAGAACGCCGGTAACTATAAAATTGGAGGAAAGTAATGGGACTATCTGATGATCCTTTTGACCCAGGTCTTGTTGGAGTCATTCCTCCAACGCTAATAACACTTAAACAAAGTGGATTCACTCAAGCTGATGTTGGGAAAGCAGTAAAAGTTTCAGCAAACAAAACTGTGGCATTGGCTGCCAATAACGAGATTCCCCTTGGTCAACTCTCGTCCGTTGAACCTGGTATTGCAGCCGTGAAAGTGGCTGGAATGCTCGAATTTGAGTATTCAGGTACGGCACCAACACTTGGGTTGATAACAGTTCAAAGTGATGCTGCCGGAAAACTAAAAGTCGCTGCAACCGGACTATCTGTCCGAGTGGTTAACGTCGATACAAGCGCAAGCAAGTTCACATTTATTCTGTAAGGAGGAAGACATGGCAGACACAATAACAAAAGAAGGTCTCGTTAAGCTAGAGTTAGATGCTGGTATTTACGCAGATGCAAAATCCGAAGGAATGTCAATGAATGAATTCCTCGAACAAAAAGAAGTTAAAGCAGGTTATGATCCAGCAAATCCAATTGGAAAAGATCTAACTGCCTTTGAGCGCCAATTGATGGCCAATGACATTCCAATCGGGAAGGCAAATTTCGCTGTAGAGGATTTCATCAAGGCATCCCCGATGTCAAAAGTTCTCTTCCCTGAGTTTATCAACCAAAATATCTACCTTGGAATGAACTCTGGGAAATTGGATGTTAAACTCGACGATACTCATAGTGTCAAAACAAGAGTTTCCCAAGGTTCTGCAAAATCAGTGGCCCTTGATATCAACGCATCCGACCTTAAGGCCAAGGCAAAATCAAAGGAAGGATCCCAATTCCCGCGAGCCGTAATCGCCACAAAGGAAAACGCAATCTCTACTCGCAAAGTTGGGATTGAAATTGACTTCACTTATGATGCGTTAAAGCGGCTTCAAGTTTTAAAAGCACAGCACATCTTTCAGGTCTTTGGTTGGAACTTATCTAAACAAATCACTCACAGAGCGTTGCAAGTGATTAAGCAAGGTGACGGAAATGCAAATACTGCAATCCTTCCGACTGAGACTGCAACTTCCACTTGGAAATATTCTGATCTAGTAAGTCTACTTTTGAATCCGACGAAAGGAGCTGAGTTTACTCACGCAGTAGTTCATCCAGCATTCTTGGAAAAAATTCTTACGGATGAAACGAATTTCAAACAATTCCAATCTGTAAATGTTTTGGAAGGTTTCTTAAAGGATGGTGAAGTTGCAGGTTTCTTTGGAATCGATTGGAAAACTCACCAAGAGATGGATGCTGATTCTGTTATTGTTTGGAATAAGAACTTAACTCTCGAACTAATCGAAGATGCAGCTGGTCAGTTAGTAGAAAGTGACAAATTCATCCGAGAGCAAATCCAAGGTAGTGTGATTTCATACGACTTTGAGTTCGCGAAACTTTTCTCAAACAGTTGCGCTCAAAAGAACAAGAAGGCGTAACACAAAACCTAAATAAAATCCGGCATATATGCCGGATCAGAATTTCATTAATCACAGGAGGAAAAATGAAGTTAAACATCACAGCTATCCTGGTAGCAATTTTAATGTTTGTAGCAACAAGCATTTTTGCTTATCAGAACAAACCAAAACAATCGGGAACCTTGGTCGTTTCCTTTGAAATTGAATCCTCTGCGATTTCTCAACCTGAAATCGTAGCGCAAGATTTCGACGAAGCGAGTTTCGATTTCAACTTTCCGACAAACTATAGTGACTTTAAAATTTTGGATTTTCCCAAAGGCAAACCCAATCGAACAACAAAAAGAAACCTCATGTATAACAAACCGTATTTGGTTTCCATTGTCTTTTATAATCCGCCTAACGGCGATTTTTCTATTTTAGTCACTTAGTTTTAATCCGAGAAAATTTGTATGTTAAACAAAGTGCAGGAAATAAAAAAAATGATTCGCATTAGACCAAAAGACCTTGATCTGAGTGATAAGGCAGAGGGAAATTTGCCCACTCCTTACGAATCATTTTTGGAAACCTGTGCTTTGTTCGCACGAACTAAAATCGACTACTGGGGATATCCTGTTCCCTCGCAAGAGCCTTATGATTCCAAACTTCTATCTGCCGAGCTTTTATTGATCAAAGCAGAGATTGCTGAAGAATTCGGTTTCGATGAAAGTTTTAATCCTGAAGAAGTATCCTCCGGTGGATCCGAAGGTACTAAGGTTAAACGCTCTCGTTTGGGTGCCGAAGAACGCGGGGAAATTGCAGAAGGACTGAGAAACAAAGCATATCAAATTCTTTTCGGAAAACTTCCTACTCCTTTTGAAGGAGTGGCTTAAGATATATGAGCATCCGGTCAATGCTTGAGCGAGGATTCCGAGATACGACGAATGCTGCCGTCACGCTTCTTTCCAAGGAAGTTCTTCCTGGAAAACAAGGATTAAACTCTAAAAAGGAAGTATCTTGGAAACCAATCGGTAGTATGGAATGTAATTGGATTTGGACCAATTCCGATGAAGACAAATCTGCCGGTGAACGCCAAACATATTCCGCCATTTGCCAAATTCTAACAGAAGACCTTGGGGACATTGTGATCACTCAAGATTGCCGCATTCTACGTTCTGCAGTGGCTTTACCAGATAATTTAAAGAATGATAATGAACATTGGCTAATTTCTACCATCCATCCAGCCCAAGAGCTTGATGGTTTTTCTGTTAGGCGAGTGGAAGTATATAAGCCAAAAGCAGGAGGAAACTCCGTATGATGTCCGTTACAGATTCATTTGGCCCTATGCTATTGAGAGCCGCTAAAAAAGGTTCGAAGGTTTTAGAAAAGACCCAAGCTAAGAATGCGGCGATTCTTCAAGCCAACATAATCAAAGGAATTCGATCACAAAAATATAGAACTAACTGGCCAGAGCTAAGTGAAGCGACAAAGGAACGAAAAAAGAAACTACGTCTTTCCCCATTGATTCTAATCGCTCATGGTGAATATTCAGCAAGTTATGAAACTCGTAAACATGACAGTACCACCTATGAAGTAGGAACCAACGCACCTCAAGCTCGCAGGTTGGAATTTGGTTTTGAAACAGGAGGAACGAAAGAGCGAGCTCATGTTCGCCCTGCTATGAAAGATTCTATCGAACCTATTCGTGAGAACTATGGAGAGGCAATCTCGGAGATCTTCAAATGAAAGTACATCATATCACTTATATCAAAGCAATGATTGCCAGCTGTGTTACAGTGCCCGAAAACCTGGAGTCAGAACTTGATCAAACACCGACCCCTATCATTCCAGAAGATAAAGTTTTTGAATATGTTCCCAAACTTGATGAGCTGCAGGAATCAATACCATGTGCCATCATAAAATTCAACGGGTCGACAAATCGAAATTGGAAAAATCGAAAACACCGATTAGCAACGATTCATCGAGATGAAGGAAAGTTTTTTAAAAACGCAGTTCGCAATGTAGAACAAGAGATCAAATACACTATAGACTTCTGGTTCAGTGATCCAGCTTTGGATGTAATTAGTTCTGTAACTGATCGAGGGATACTCGATCAGTGTTTGCTGTATGTTTCGAGTCATCGCAATGCAAAGACTGCAGAAGGTATTCCTTTTGAAATTAGATCAGGAATGACCAATGTAGTCGATGATCCAGAATCGCCAAACGGCTATTACAAACTTCCCTTTGAAATTATTTTTAGGGATGGTCTTTATACAATTGAAGAAGAAGAGACATTAGCAGGAGTCACTCTAGAGATTCAAGAACCTGTTCGGATTGAGAGGAAATAATGGATCGTTACCAAATTAAAACGACCGTCGATCAAATACGGATACCAGATGGTGCCGTAATCAAAAAAAGCTTGGTGGATATTGTATCGCAACACGATTGCGAAGAAGTCTTGGAACGGTTCGCAATTGAACTAACACAACTGGCGGGACCAAAGGAAATCCCGATTACAGAACTAACAAACGTTCAATTACTTCATATCCACGGAGTATGGGCAGAAACTAGCTCCTCGGCCAATGTAAGAAAGGATGAACCAGCTCCTTTCGAATTCGAGCTAAACGATTCGGAAGTTTGGGTAAAAACCAGAGAATTGAAGTTAGCAGGATTAGAGAATCTTACTCTTTTACGTGTAAGGTGTCCTGTATCCGATATCAAAATGAAATGTGTATTTTTTGTCGGCGCAAAAGGAGGCGAGTAAAATGGGAATCAGTTCAGTAAATACAACACACCAAAGCGGTGGTCTTAACAATTCAGAAGGATTCGAAGATCAGATCCATGCAAAAATTGGTGAAGCAGAAATGGGAGAACCGAACAAGTTCAAACTTATTTTCTCAACTCAAGAAGCAAAAGATTATTTTGGACAAGGGCCACTCGTAGATTCTCTCCAACAGCACTTCGAAGAATTCGATGAGGCGGCTGGAGAAGTTCCTGTACCTGTCCTTGCTGGAAGACCTGCCAGTGATACCGTGGGAACCGTTGAACCTCCCATCCCTTCTGAAATCAATACAGGGACGGCCACAGCACCGACAACCAGTGGAACTCCAACTGGTTCTCGGAAAGTTGTTTTACGGATCACAAAGGCGGGAGCTCTCGGAGCAGCTGAAGTTCGTAAGTCTGAAGACGGAGGAGTTAACTTTTCTCCTCCTGTCGTTTTACCTATCAGCGGAGTGATTGCGCTTGCTGTTGGAGTTTCGGCTACATTTACGAATGCCACAACACCTGCAGATACTTTCAAAGTTGGAGATACTTGGACATTTATCATCAAAGCACCTTCTGCATCGATGGTAAGTGTTTTAGAATGTTTTCGAGCATTGAAACAATTAGATCAGGCTGACCAACCTTTCTATTTTGTTCACGTTTTAAAGGGAGTTACACGAGCTGTTGCAGTTTCTATAGGACAGTTACTTACTGAAATGCGTAACGAAAAATTATTCCGATTGTTTGCAGTCGTTGAGATTGAAGGAAAACAAACGGAACTAGCAGCTGAAACAATTCCGGCATACTTCCAACGAATGCAAGATGAATGGGATTCTTTCAAAAGTGAAAACGTTTGTGTGGTTGGTGCTGAAGGCCGTTACATTTCAGGGGGAATTGAATCTGCTGGTGGCTGGAATGCAGCTAAAGAAATTTCAGAGGCTAACGAGGTCTATCGAAATGCAGCTACCTACCTTTGTGCTCGGATCGCAGCAAGTCGTGTCAATGAAAGTGCGGCTTGGGTGAAGAAGAACAAATCACGGACTTTTATTGGAATTCGTTATTGGAACGGAGCATACAACACTTATTTAAAACCATTAGATAAAATTGGTTTAACGATGCTTGTAATGTATCCAGATGAGAGAGGTGTTTTTATCGCGAGTGATAATCTTATGGCTCCGTCAGACTCGGACTTTCAGTTCATTCCCGAAATGAGACGTAAGAATAAAATCGAACGTATCATTTACAAAACTTCTCTTCCATTTCTAAAAATGGACACTGAGACAAACTCCGGTTCTGGCGGATTGGATGCAGTAAAAGCCTACTGTGATAAAGCCGTTTCCGAAGCGATGGAAATCGCAGGAAAATCAGAGATTTCTGGACACGAAATTGTTTTAGGAAAGATCAAGAAAGTTGGGAACCAAAAGGTTTTACCAGCAACAATCAAAATGTTCATCAAGGATCGAATCGATGCGATTCAATGGACGACCCAATTCGGGGAAGCGGCATAATAAGGAGAGTCAGTAAATGAGCGTTAAACCTGGTGATGTTTTACCACAGAGTTTGAGTTTCGAAAATTTTACAGCGAATGTAATGGGAAGAGAGCTGATCAAGTTCTCAGAATTCTCATTAGATTATGAAAAGGAAGTTGCCTTTAAACTTGGAAAAGGCGGAGAGCCAGTTTCCTGGTCAGTAAAAAGTTACAAACGATCTGCAAAAATGAAAGTTCAGCTTGGTGAGTTGAAATACATGTTTCAAGCGGCAATTGCAATGGGTGGGGATTTGTTAAAACTTCCACCTTTTCCAGTTACGGCTTCTGCAGAAAGTGAGGATGGAACATTCAAACTCACGATTCCTGCAGTTACAATTACAAAAGTACCATTGTCTTTTAAGGAATCCGATGATACTTCAGAAGTAGAATTGGATCTTGCAGTAACAAGTTACCCAATCATCACATTCACATAGTTAGGAGGTAAATTAATTATGGAAACAAGTGCAGAACATACAGTTTCGCTTTCAGATTTTAAAGCTGCGATGGATTTATTTCCGAAGGAATACATCCCTGTAACAGAACATTTCCTTGAGGAGTATAAGGAACCGATTTCCACAGTGAAACGTTTCCTTGAGCCAATGGGTGGTCTTCATCTCCTGGAAGCAGACGAAAAATCAATCCTAGTAAGAATTCCTTCAAAAGAAATTTTGGAGAAAATCCAAAAGCGATCAGACAAACTAACAGGAATAGAAGCTGATCTGCAGTTCATTTCGGACTGTTCGGTTTATCCAAATTCTAATGTTTTCCAAAGTTGGATTAACTTAGGAAGTGCAGGACTTGCAAGTTCATTTGCAAAGAAGCTACTGCAATTAGCAAAGGTTAACCAAGAGGTGACCGCAAAAAAGCTCTAAAGGATAGGAAAGAGGAACTTAAAACAGCTTATTTACAGCTACAACTTCTGAATGGGTTTTTCTTTCCGGAAAAACCTATGCCAGATGTTTTAGACATTGAAGGATTAATCAACCTGAATGAAGACGTGAATTGGATTCAGGAACGGTTGATTGATATCATCGCAGCTGGCGTTAACAGGGGACTTGCGAAGTCATTTTCCTCTTGACCTTTTTTTGGAAACACAGGTAGTCTAACATATATGAACAACAAAGAACAAAAGGAGCGAATGGAGCGGCTAAACCATGCATTGCATGTCAATATAGCACGGGACAATAGAAATATTAATCTAACATGTCTCGCTCTCATAGTTCCTTTTTTTGGTGTTTACTTCGCAAGGAAGATCGATGATAAATCGTATCGAACTCTTGCATACGTGTTAAGTTTCGCAAACTTTATGATTACTGTGTTTCCATTGGTGTATGAGCAATGGAAACATTCGAATTAGGGGTCGTTCTCAGTCTTAAGGATGGGATGTCCAGTGGGGTTCAAAAGCTAAAAGACCACTGGGATGAACTTCGCAATTCCCTTAAACTAACAGAAGACCAAGTTACATCTATAGATCGCAGTTTCGCAACCTCCCAAAAATGGGGAAAAATCATGGCTTGGGGTGCAGCTGCGACTCTGGGCTTTTCCACAAATATGGTGTCGGCTAGGATGGAAACATCCAAACTAGAAAAAGAACTCCAGACACTTGGTTTTTCCATAGAAGAAGTACAGTCTCTTTCTGCAGCTGGTTCTCACCTATCTGTTGAAACTGGAATCGATAAAACAGAAATTCTCTCAGGGATGTATGATTTAAAATCTGCAGTCGAAGGATTAGAATCAGACTCACTCCCCAAATTTGCTGAATCAGTAAAAAAAACAGCAATTGCAACCAAGGGATCCTTCGCAGACTTATCAAAGTTATTTGGTATGACATACAACCAATACAAGACTATGTATTCAGGTATGTCCGACGCTGATTTTGGAAGAATGGTTGGAAATACAATCACCGAAGCATCACGTTTGTATAGAACAGATGGAGCTGCGATGAATCAGGCAATGAATAGTCTAGGTTCAGCAGCAGCTTCGCTAAACGTTACATTCACGGAACAATCTGCGGTTTTAGGAAGATTGCAAAACGTTATGAATCCAGGAGAAGCCGGAACAGCCTACCGAGCTTTCCTTTCTAAAATTGGTCCCGGTATGAAATCCATTGGATTAAGTGCGACTGATGCGACCGGTAAACTCAAATCAATGCCAATGGTCTTACAAGAGATCAACAATAAGTTTGGTGACATCGATGCCACTAATGATCTTCCTACTTTGATCAAAGCATTCGGAGAAGAAGGTGTAAAAACAATTCTGAACTTAATGCCTCATGTTGGAAAACTTCAGCAAGATATTGATTATCTTGGTGGTACCGTAGATAAGATGGATTTTTCTGCATTTGAAACGGCTTCGGAAACAGTAACGGCTAATACGGGAGCGCAATGGCATAGAGTGACAAGCTCTATAAAAGCGTTAGGTGATACATTCGCAAGCGTAACGGATGGTCCCGTTTCAGGTTTTCTAGAGATGATTGCCGATGGAACTGGCCACTTGATAGAGTTCGTGAATGAAAGCGAAAAGTTTCGGTTTATTGCTGGCTGGCTTCTTGTCGCAATACCTCCATTTTTTGCACTCTTGGGAGCTGTGATTTCTTACGTCTCCTTTATGAAAGCGTATACTGCGGTCAAAGCAGCCGCTGCCATTGCAAATACTAGATACACTGGAACTATCTTATTAGAAACAGGAGCCGTTTTTTATAACGCTGGAGCGTGGGTAATGAATAAGGTTGCCTTACTTGGTCAAATCGCAGCTGTCCGAGCTGCAGCCATTGCTCGAACTACTAACATCGCGTTACTCGGTGTTGAACGAACTAGTATCACTGTAACAGGTATGGTTTATGCGGTGTTGTCCGGGAAGACTTCTCTTGCGACGGCTGCACAATGGGCTTTCAATGCGGCTTTATCGGCAAATCCAGTTGGAGCCGTTATACTTGCATTAGTTGCATTGATCGCTGTGGTCGTATTGGTCATCAGCTACTGGGATGAAATTTCTTCAGAGGTAAGTTCCGCATGGCAAGAGCATAAACAACTAATTAGTGTTTTGCTGGCTCTCAGTGGGCCAATCGGATGGACTATTGCCGCATTAGGTCATATTGTAGAAAATTGGGAAGCCATCACTGGCGCAGTTCAAAAAGCGTATGTTTGGACGAAGAAATTTTTTGCAGATCAAACGGGGAAAAGAGAAATTGATTTAGAATATGGTATTGGTCAGGCTGATTCTAAAATTAAAGCATTAGAAAAACAACGTCAAAACATGCTGAAAGCAGGAATGAGCGGATCTCAAACTTACAAAGGGCTTGAGGAATCAATTTCTGCTTTAAAAAGCAAACGAGCAAATGATGAAGCGGAGCTTGGCCAGATTTCTGCATTTAAATCTCAAATCCAAACGCTTGGCGAAACCAAGGAACTTTTGGAAAATCAAAAGAAAGGATTAAAATCTGGCTCTTTGGCGTTTCAAGAATACTCAACTAAAATCGGAGAAGTTCAATCGAAGATTGATGAATTAAATAAATCTGGTTACCTGGGAATGGCAAAACAACCAAGCGCAGCTATACCAGTGGCGGCCACTTCTTCTATCTCTTCAGATAATGTTTTAAAAGCTGCTGGTTTGAATCAGGCAACAAAACTACTCCACCAAAATGGTGGTATGAAAATGGATTTCAATCCTGCAGAATACTCGAAAGCCTTGGAAACTCCGAGTATTAATGTTTCCAATCCACTTAATAACAGTAAGCCGATCAACGGAAACAGTTTCAAAATCACAATCGAAAATATTGTCGGGAAAGCAATATTCAATTCAGGCAAGGACGGTTTCCGAGAGGCAGGTCAACTTGCAGGTCAAAGTCTCGAACAAGAACTAAGCCGCCTCGCGGCATTTTATAGATAGGATAGACGATGCTTTTAGATCCAGTACCTGGTGGTCCATTTTTAGGTTTTACTGCTGGCGATTTAGATCCATTAATAATCGGAACTTATACTTGCCCTCGCGGTACTAAGGTAACAGGTTATAGGCCAAAAAATCATTCTGCAACTCAAGTTCAAGGTGCGATTGGTACGGTCAAAGAAGTTGTCGGTTATGACGATTGGCATCTAACTATCGAGTTTGAATATGTTTCCCCGGTTGGTTTACAGGCTATGGCTCTCAAAGAACTGAAGGAAATTTTAGCCGTATGGGATCAACTTGATTCGGTTACGGTTATCCATCCCAAACTAAATGCATTGAATATTAAATTCATCCTGCTCACCAAAATCGATCTCCCTGATGAAGACCGAGCGCACGAATTGCCAGTGAGACTCGAAGCCCTTAGTGATGACCCATTTTTCGATTTGGAGAATCCTCTATGATTTCTGGTAAAAGTAATGAACGAATTCATGTTGTGACCTTTGGCGAAACATTACAGAGAATCGCAGCTTACTACTGGGGAGATTGGACTCTTTGGCCAGTCCTCCGCGATGACAATGCTTTCTACAATTCCAAGTTAGGATTCAAATGGTGCGACGATCTTAAGGAAGGAATGAAACTTTTCGTCAGACGGGAATTGCCAGTTTCTAACCAAGTGCATACGGTAACGGACATCGACACTTATACAAGTTTGTCTGATCAATACTACAAAACCGAACACTTTGCATACTTAATTCGAAATATAAACAATTCTCAAATTCTTAAATATTCACTAGGAGGTGAGATAGTTATTCCAGCTCTCGTGGATAAACGTGTTTTCCAGGCTGCACAAATGAGGTTAAACTAATGGCCTTCATTATGAAACAACGATTGGAAGTCGGTCTCATCACACTTCATAAAATCTTGGAAGCGGAACTTACCGAAGGAAGAAAAGAGCCTTGTGCTGAACTTCGTATCAAACTCCCAAAAGGCAAAGGCTACAATTCACAGCTGATCAAAAAAGGCCAGGAAGTGAAATGGTATGCTTGGTATGATGGTAAACTGCCTACGAAAGGAGAAATACTTGAATTCGAAGGTGAAGTAGTTGATGTTTCTCCGAAACAACCGTTGGAAATTGTCTGCAGAGATGGAATGTTTGCGATGCAACAGAAGAAGTTGAGTAAAAATTTCTATAACGTAAGTATAGAAAACTACCTTCAACAGATAGCACCAGCGGGTGTAGCGATCAAAGTGGATCCTGGAATTGCAGGATTAAAAGTTACGATGGATACTAATGGACGGAGCGGAGCATGGGCTGCAATGCAACTCCGCAAACGCGGAATTGATGTTTTCTTTCGAGGAGGAATTCTTTATGCTCAGGATCCAACGAAGGTTATAAGTCCAAGTATACCAAAACGATTTCGGTTAACACATAATATCATCAAAGATGAAGTTTCTACTCGCGAAGGAAAAGACATTACCATTGTTGTTCGAAGCTACCAACCGGAAACAGGAAGAACGTTGGAAGGTAGGTTTGGAAAAGGTGATTCTCATTTTGTTGATGTTGATCGTCTTTCACAAAAGGAAGCCCTTGAGCTCGCTAAATCAATTTATAAAGAAATCGCTGGGAAGGGATTGGTTGGAAAGTTTGAAGCCTTCGGAGCTCCTTCGGTAAAACATTCTGAAATTATTCGTTTCGAAGATCCAGATGATTCCAAACGTACGAAAAATGTTTTTGTAGAAAAGGTAGTAAAGACCTGGCTCGCTAGAGATTCAAAATACCGTCAAAATATTCATCTTTCCGTTGTTGATTTTAAAGGTGCAGAATGAGCATTGCTGATGATCTAGTAACCATATTCCTTGCAAACTTTTCTTTTCATTGGCCCTCAATCGCTACGGTTAGAAATATTAAGAAGGAGCCAAATCCCTCGACAGGTGATTCTGGATTACTTACCGCAATCATCAACAATGCATCTAAAGACGATATTCAGTTTTTTCCTCCATTCGTTCCCAAGACAGGAAGTAAATGTTTGGTCATCTCATTGGAGAATCGATCGGATAGATCGATAGCTATTGGATTCAATCAAATAGAAAAAATCAAAGGTCAAATTGGATCCATCCTTAAATACGAATTATCTGAATCAGGACTTAAAATAAACCTTACACCCCTGGAAGTAAAAATTGAACCTACCGGGGTCACCATCGGATCAGGTACAATAACAGCACCGAATACAATCTTACTTAAAACGTATTTAACACAGTTGGATGCAAGTTTACAATCGCTTTACACTGCCATAAAAGTTGCTCTTATCACTCCGTCGGATGGGGGAAGCTCCTTGAAAGGGAGCTTGGTCGCTGCGATAGAATCTATTCCATTACCGGCTGTTCCTGCAGAATTAGATAAAACAAATCTGAAATATTCGGTAGGTGGATAAAAAGTTAGGACATAAGAGACAGTGGACATCGATTTTACAACAAAGACCTTGCGATCCTTAAGAGAAGAAAAAGAGTAATATCGTGGACTTTGCAACAGACTCAGTAACGAAGGATCTCGCGTTTGAAGAGAAAACGAAGGAATTAAAAATTCTGGATCATGATCGAGACATCATATCTTCTATGTTAATTGAGGCATTTGACATGCCGATTGCAGACGATCTCGACTTTCCTGAAATCTATAGTCGGCAACGATCTTTCCTTAAAAGTGATGATTTAGTTTCTTCCCAAGAACGTATGTCTGATATCCAACGAGTGCTTGGATATTTCCCAACAATCGATTCGCGCACTATTGAAGTCACAAACAAAGACAAACAAAAACCTATCGGAATTTATTTCCGTACAAAAACAAATGCAGAGGTTGCTCTGTCGTTATGAGGATCCAAGATTTCGCACTTAAATACAATCTTCCGACTCATGAAGTAGAAGGACTGAAAGATCGAGCAAGGTTTTGGGCCAGAGAAAACCTCGCAGAAAAACTTCTTATCTTTATCTATTGTCAAGTTTTTGGTATGTTCCCAGGTGGTTACGAAAATGAAACTATCGAGGAAGAAATTTTACAAAACATTAGATTGTTAATTCAAGATGAACTTCAATCTGCAAACACAACATGGTCCAGTGTAAAGATCGCTACTTTCACAAATGCACTAATCACAAACCTTTCAACGGCTCTCCAAAACTTATTTACTCAAGCTATTTCAGAAGAAGCATCAATAAGGGAAAACGACGACTTACATCTCTCTAACAATTTGATGGCAGTAATCAATAACGAGGCAACGGCAAGAATTTTAAACGACGCTGAAATTGTTGGCCAGCTGAACGATCATAAGAGCAATATTAGCAATCCGCACTCTGTTACAAAAGAACAGATTGGCCTCGGCAGTGTAATTGATGCTTTACAATTGACTGTCTTAGACATTCTAACCAGTCATACTTCAACAGCAACTAACAAAGCGGCATCGGCTTATTCAGTAAAACAATTGGCAGATCAGATTCATACCATAAATGAAATTCTTTCTTCTGATGATGTGGATCTTGATACTTTACAAGAAATTGTTAATCTTATTAAAGAAAATGCAGTGGATCTCGCAACATACGCGACAGGAAAAGTTAACGTTTCTGATATCGTGAACGACACTGATTCCGAGATAGCGAACAAACCGGCTTCTGCAGGAACTGTGTTTCGGTTAAATGTGGATAAAGCAAATAAATCGGATACATACACAAAATCTGAAGTTGATACAGCTTTGGGTGGAAAAAGAAATTCAGGAAATATTCCTGCAGCTGAAGTGAATGAAACGACTTCACGTAGATTTGTATCTGATGCTGAAAAGGATCAATGGAATAATATCATTCATGATTTAGGAAATATTTCTGGTTCAGTTGCCGCCATATCCTTGAATGCAAAACGAACATTTAAAGCAACCTTAACAGGGAATGTCACTTTTTCTGAAATCTCTGGTGGTTCAGAGGGAAACGTTTATTTAATTCGTTTAAAGCAAGATGCAACTGGCGGTAGAACTGTAACATTACCATCCAACATCATAATTCCGTCTTTAGAAACTCCTGATCTTGGAGCCAACAAAAGAAGCCTCCTCACTGTATATAAAGACGAAACTGATTTTATTGGTTCTTGGAAAAAAGGTTGGTAGAACGGTGTTAGCCAGCCTATTACTCACCTCACAAAGCGTAGTCGGATACGAAAACGTTTCATATGAAAGTAAAGATGTTATTCCAGCGCAATATGAATATTTTGTTCCAGTGGTAGGATCACACTACGAAATACTGGGATACGATGGAAGTATGCTCTTCTTCACCATCAGAGCTTTGTCTCCATTTGAAATTTATGATGGAAACGCAGCCTGGCTGGCATCACATCAGATGTTTGTTACCATCGTCACTTACCCAGGCAGCAATCAGTGGGGGCGACGATGGATACCTGAATCAATCAATTGGAATCCAAGTGGCAATACTGGATACAAAACAATTGCAGAATGGAACGCACTCCAAGCAGATATTACTGCTGGCATCAAACGGAATTTGGTTGGAACACCACGTTATTCATAAGTGTGAGCATAAAATAAATGATAATTCATACTACAAAAGAAAATGTTCAAAGAGAGGTCATTAGGTTCGTTGAAAATGATGAAAATCAACTTTTCAAGGGTCACGATTTAAAATCTCCGTTATCGAAAACTGGTACAATCTTACGGGCCATAGGAAATGCAATTTTCCTTTTCATAGACAAGAACTTAATCGCCTTCCAAAATGCTCTACATCCTTCTACTATGGAAGAGGAAGATGTTCATTTATCACTAGCAGATTTAGGTGATGAATGGAAAGAAGCTACAACCGCCAAACATAGAATTCGTATCGGCTCATCAGTGCAGCCGGTTTATAAAGTCCCGATTCCTGCAGGTTACGTTGTCGCAACAACCGACAGGAAAATGCGTTTCCAAACATTGCAGGAAGGTTTATTGCCAGCGTTGGTTCCTGCTGATTCAAACGGAAAATACACCATTGAATTGATCTGTGAATGTATTACATCTGGACTTGAAGGTAACGTAACACCTAATTCAATTACAGAACATGTCGATTATATTCCCGAAATCGACGTTGTATATAATCCAGATACAATTCCTTATTCCGGTGGTCGCGATAGAGAACGGCTGCCAACGGCTCGAGAACGATTAAGACAAATTCAAATTGGTTCAACTTCACAAAAATGGACTGTTGATTGGTATATCCTAGAAGCTCTCAAATTTACTTTTGTTGAAAAAGTTGTTTTTAAATCTAGTAAAGCGCTGGGAATTCCAGGCGTTATCAAATTATTGCTGATGGGGCCTGATGGTTCCACACTTTCTTCGGCCCAACTTACCCAAATTTCGGAACACTTTAATAGTGAAGCAATGAATCCAGGAGGAGCAGCTCACGTAGTTTCTGAAAATGCCGATGGAATTCCAATCAACAAATCGTTTATGTTATATTTCGCCACTGCGGAATCAATTCCGACTAATGCAGCTATACAAGCAATCGTAGACACTTTCTTTGCTCAACTAAAGGATGAGCAATCATTTATAGTTAATGCATTCAAATCGCTTCTTTTACAATTTCCTGACGCTGTATTCTGTGACGTAGATAATGATATTGATATTATTGTTGGTTCAGGTCAAATCGCGTTCAAAGGCCCTAACTTTGACGTTATTTTGGGTGTCTACTAATGAGTGATCGTTTCACATTCAATTTTGACCATTTTGTTTGGAGAAACCAAAGACGCTCAATTAGAGAATCTAAAGATCGACATGGCTCGATAAAATGGTATTCCGTTCTGTTTTCATTTTGCATGGCTTTACAAGAGCGACTAACAAGACTAAACTGGCTATACAATCAAATAAGATTTTCAACTTCTTCTGGCAAAGGAGTCGATTGGTGGGGAAATCGTTACGAGATAAAAAGAAACAGAGAAATTAATGAAAATGACATTGATTATAAACTAAGAATCTTGTTTGAGCATAGTTACAAACAGCAAGCAGCTTCTATTTCAGTTAAACGATCATTAATTAGCACTATCACAGGAAAAAACATATCTGATATCAAAGCAGAAAAGGTTATAGATTCCCTTTTCGTAATGGGCGGTCTTATTGGCAGTATTTGTGCGTCACGGGATTATTTTTTCTATTCTGTCCGCTATTACATACCAGCAATTGATCGTATAACAAGACGCAATGTTATAAATATGTTAAATAAGACTACTATTGGTGGGAATTACTATGAAGTCTGGGAAGAACTTGACGATCTTTCAACGGTAGAATTAAGCGATGGTGAAATTTATAAGGGCGATAAGTTATCAGACGGCGTTTTAGGTCTGCAACGTTATTGGTTAGTTTATTAAGGAGGTAATATGAAGTTAAGTGGAATTGAGTGGCCGTGGAATGGAAAACCTATTTATCAAACGGATTTTTTATTTGAACATTCTTCATTTGCTTCTGAGTTAATCAATCGATTCACAGATATTTTTTCAGGTAATGTTTTTGTTGGTGGAGCTGTGACTCCGGGAACAACTCCAGGATCAGTTAATATATCTTCTTTAATTGGCTATGACGGTGAAGGTCGAAGAATCCAGTTTTCAAATATTAATAATTTACAAATATCTAGACCAGAGGCTGATTCAGTGGTTGTTGCTCGGCACAGATTTCAAGAAACTTCATCCGGAAATTTTGACTCTACAGGTTACGCGATAAATTATAGAAACAATTCTTTCGAAATTCTCTTTCTAGGAAGTGCTGAACCTAACGATATACTTTTGGCAGAAATTCGAAATATTTCTGGAACGGTTACAATTCTTTCTGATCTACGGAATTGGAGAAGAATGAATGCAGACAAGTTAAGTCCTAATTCAATCTTTAATGGATTACTTGCTCCTAACATTAAAATTGGATCTTTAGATGATCTTATAGCATCGTTTGTCGGTGGAGCTAGAATTTCTATAACCAATGCATTAAACGTTTTGATGGCAAAGTTAGAAACAGAGGTAGAATCTCTGACTTCCTCTATTACCGCTATCAACCAATTCATTACAAATAATTTACCAAATCTCTACGCCCCTAAAATGCATACACATCCAACTAGCCAGTCTGCGTTTGTCATTGATGAATGGGTAGATAGTACAAATTTTACGCATATACCTGATGTTGATGGAACTATTGTTTTGTATAAAATTTCAGCAGGAATTTCCTTTGGGAATACTTACTCTATCCATGGTCATGTAATCGGGGGAATACCTCCGGTTGGAGGCAGTCTATCTGGAATTGCTGTGAAGAGTGGCGGAGTATGGAGGAGCCAAGTAATATAGTTTAACAGTGCCAGTGGAGTTGTTGAGTAACGATTTTAGCGCTCATCGGGACCCCCGGTAATGCTCGCGGACACAATAGACATTTCATTTAGTGATTTAATGAATACAAAAAAGAATGTTACAGGAAGAAACAATCAACTTTTTGTTTCATCATTCAAAAAGAAAGTAAATAGATCAGAAAAAAAATAGATCCCCTATTTTGAGATTCTCTGATTCTAATATTTATAAGTTTCCACAACGGTTTGTAAATGTTCTCCCGTAACTTCAATGTCTTTGGCTGTCTCCAAAAGAACCAATGAATTATCAGCAATCACTTGTGTTCCAGTAGCAATGGTTTCTATCGATTTAGAAATTTCCTCAACCGCTATTTTTTCTTGTGATGCTGCATTTAGAATATGAAGGGAATTTTCATTAATTTTATGAACCGATTCTACAATACGATTGGTATCGGCAGTTTGTTTGTCTTGAGCAGAACTAACGAGTTTCGCGGTTTCTTGAATTTTTGAGATATTGTCGAGTAACTCTCTGAAACTATCTTCCGTATTCATCATAAGTCCAACACTTGTTTTGATCGCATTTTTGGTATCAGTTGTTAAGGATTGGATGTTCCTTGTGTTATGAGCAGTTTGTTCTGCTAGTTTTCCTATCTCTTGGGCAACAACAGCAAATCCTCTACCAAGATCCCCTGCCCTTGCCGCTTCAATCGCTGCATTGAGTGCAAGTAAGTTGGTTCGTTCTGATATCTCATTAATGATATTGACAACTTCATCAATGAGTTCTGCCTTTTGATTGACTATATGAATGGAATCAGCTGTGTTTTTTGTGGTTAACATTCCATCATTGGCCTGTTTATAAAATTCTTCTGTAAGATTTGTCATTCCAAACATTGCATTTGCAACTTCCGCCATTGCGGTTTTGAAATCAGAAGTAACTTTTTCAATTTCCTTTAAGTGCTCAGCTTGTGTAGAGATATTTAAAAAAACATTTTCTACTGATGCTGCTAACTCTTCTGTAGCTGCCGAAGTTTGTTCTGTGGAAGCGGCTTGGTCTTGGGTTGTTGCAGAATAATTCCTAACTAAAGTTGCCGCATCTTTTGATTTATTAGACAATTCACCAGAAACTTGTCTTAGGATAAAAACAATTTCAGTAATATTTAAAATAAAAACACCCATCCATTTTAGTAATCCACCTATTTCGTCATGAATTCCATAATCCAAATTTTCTTTTAGTTCTCCTGATCCTCTTACAATTTGGCTAATGATATTAGTGCTATTTCGTATCACAGACATTATGCTTTGAATGATTAAATATTGGAGGACAATAAAAAAAACTAACACAACCGAAGTAATAATGAAAATCGTGATTGCATATTTTTTTGCAAAATCAGCTCTTTCCGTAAATTTCTCCGACAGTTGTTTCGAAATGAGTTCATTTACATTAAAAATCTGATCAATCAAATTGGTTGTAACACCATAATACTCTATAGGTTTCAACGTTGGAATTTTTTCGTTGATCACCCTATTTTGAATCAGCTCATGTAAGGAAGGAAACTCACCTTCGGCTTTTTTATAAGTTTCAACAATGATTTTACTATCTGGATTGAATTTACTGACAGAGGTCATACTTACAGAAATAGATTCAAAATGACTCGAAACTGCCCCTATAATTTCTTGGATTAATTTTTTTTCTGATGGTTCTGCTTTTGCTCCTTTCACTATATGAGCAAGTCCAGTCCCTCGAAGTTGACCCAGTTTTTCGGCTAAATAAGGTAATTTTGTTAAAGATACATCAATCATAAAATAAGTATCTTTGTCTGGATCTAAAAATAATCCCGATGATTCTCCTACAGTATTATTTACATTTAACATCGCCTTAATCAAACGAACATGTTCTAGATAACTTTCTTTGGCAGTTAAACCGGAATTGGTTTCTTTTAACTGGTTCCAGTTTTTATAAATTTCCTTTGATTCTTTATAAACTTGGAAATGATTTCCTTCTGTTTCATTTAAGTTTACAAATGCTAAAAAAACAATATCTAGTTCGTTTTCAATTTTTACAGCTTCTTCTTTGGCTGATGAATCCCCATTCAAAAAACGAGCCATAAATCCTCGATGTTTTGCTGTGAGGCGCATCAACTTCGCAAGACTTAAATTATATTCTGCTCCTTTTAGCCGATTCAACGCACCTTCATATTCCTCTTTTTTGATTAAAACTAAATTACCTCCTAAAACCAACATAAGAATGGCCATCAGCCCAAACACAAACAATAGTTTGGTTTTAATTTTAAATTTATAAATTATCTTTTTTGGGTTCAAACTAAAACTAGACTCTAACTTGTTTGGATGTAAATAAAACAACTCAGCTTCTTTGATTTGGTTTTCCGCTGCAGTTCGGATGACATACATATAACCCAAAGTATTCCCTTCGGTGTCGTAATAAGGAGTGATGGTTGTATTTGCCCAAAAATAATTTCCTGATTTTGTCTGGTTCTTTAAAAAACCATTCCAAGGTTCATTGGCACCAAGGGTTTTATGAATATTTCGACGGATTGATTCAGGAGTTTCTGAATGTTGTATTTTTTTAATAGAATGACCCAACAATTCACTCCTTTCAAACTCGCACAATTGAACCAAATCATCGTTAACGGAGACAATATTACCGATTAGGTCTGTTTTAATGGATAAAGTGGTGTTTTGTGGGATTCTAACCTGAGAACTCATACCGATGCTCCAAACCAAATATTAAATCTAAAAAGAAATAAAAAGAGAACTTACGAATATGAAAATGTGTTAAAACAATCGAATATTTACTCTTATCTCAGGGACGTTGGAAATTCTTTTTTCTATGACCGAGAAAAAAAAGAGATTTTTTCTTTCAACCTACCTCCGACTAACAAGAAACTTTTTTCTTATATTCATTCATTTTTCCTGAATTTTTATACCAAAAATGCAATAATCCAAACCCGAGAGATTTAATTTTCCCACCAACTACCAGAAGTTTATTTCCCCTGCCGTTGGTCGGCAAACTTCCGTTAGTAAAATATTTCTTAAAGAAGTGATTCCGGGAATCTATCATAAATTCAATTAACAATGATTGGCAAAATATTTTTATTTTTGAAAAATTCCCACAATCGGAACACACAATAATATAAAAATAATTTAATGAATGTTAAATTATAACTCAAAAAAGAAACAATCTGGAACTATTCTTATAATAATTACAAATTTATATAAACAATGTTAGTTGTTATATTGATTCTAATATTTGAATTCTCTCAATTTTAAAAAATTTGAGTCGCGTTTGTTTATTTTAAAATAATACCGTGTACATTGTGTTTTCAATGTGTCACTGAGTTCTTTAAATTTTAGATTCATTCAATAAACACGAACAATCATTTTTAAAATGATTCAAAACAAGGAGAAGGAGGATCTGTAGTGGTCGTAAAAAGAAACGATGTCATTATAATCGGAGCAGGAATCGCAGGTTTGGTAGCAGCATATGAATGCCTTAACCAAGGAAAATCTGTTTTAATTTTAGAAAGAGATACCGAGGAACATTTAGGTGGTCTCGCGAAACTATCATTTGGTGGTATGGCCCTTGTTGGCACCCCATTACAAAAACGTTTGGGAATCAAAGATACTCCCACAATTGCATTGGATGATTGGTTTTCTTTTGCAAACTTCGGTTCGGAGGATGTTTTTCCAAAACAATGGGCGGAACAATATGTCCATGAAAGTCTTGGACAAGTGTACCATTGGCTTGGAAGCCTTGATTTACATTTTTTTCCAGTGGTCAATTGGGTTGAAAGAGGAGAATATAAAAGAGGCAACTCAGTTCCTCGTTATCATGTTCTTTGGGGAACTGGCCACCGTTTGGTGGAACGTTTTGAAGAATTATTAAAGAAACATCGCCACAGTGCAAAACTAACTTATTTATTCGAACACAAAGTTACAGATTTAATCAAAGAAAACGGTAGGATTGTAGGTTGTATCGCCGAACAAGAAAAAACGGGAAAGAAAGATCTAACGTTTTATGCAGATCATGTGATGGTAGCAACTGGTGGGATTACAGGATGCCTAAATAAGGTTCGTGAACACTGGCACAAACCTTGGGGTGAAGCACCAAAAGAAATGTTGAATGGATCTCACCCTTTTGCCGATGGTTTAGTTCACGATGCCGTAAAGAAACATGGCGGAAACCTCACACATTTGGATAAAATGTGGAATTACGCTGCGGGCATTCCTAATCCAAAACCACAATTTGATGCTCACGGACTCAGCCTAATCCCTTGTAAGTCGGCCTTATGGCTCGACCATTTGGGTCGTCGGATTGGACCCGAGCCAATGATGACCGGTTTTGATACCAACGAACTCTGCCGCAGGATTTCTGGATTAGAAAAACCTTATACTTGGCAACTTCTGAATTGGAGGATTGCGGCCAAAGAACTTGCCGTTTCTGGTTCAGAACACAATCCGATGATCCGTGATCGCAAACTATTTATGTTCCTAAAAGAAATTTTGCTTGGTAACCACCGCCTTGTGCGACAGTTACAAAAAGAAAGTGATCATTTTCTCGTTGCAAACAACTTACGAGAATTAGCCGATAAAATGAATCATTTGAATGGGGATCATTCGATTGATTACGAAGTATTAAAACAAGAAGTCACTCAGTATGACGATGTGATTAAACGCGGCAAAGGGCAGTGGAATGAAGACCAATTGAGGCGAATCCAACATGCAAGGTCATGGCGATCCGATCGTGTTCGTACTTGTGCACCCAAACCCATTTTGGATCCAAGTGCAGGTCCCCTCATTGCGATCAAACTTAGACTGATCACACGAAAAAGTCTCGGAGGAATCCAAACAGACTTAGAAAGCAGAGTATTAGACAAGTTAGGTGTTCCAATAGAAGGTTTGTATGCCATAGGTGAGGCGGCGGGATTTGGCGGAGGTGGTGCTAGTGGATTTAAGTCTCTAGAAGGAACTTTTTTATCTGGTTGTATACTGACAGCAAGAGCAGCTGCAAAGTCGGTCAACAACGGTGTTTCATTTAAAGGATAATCAAACAAAGGAGAATGATCGTATGAAAAAAACAGGTGCTTGGTTAGTAAGATATGCTTTGGAACAAATTGGAGTTCGTTATACCTTTGGAATTCCTGGAGTACACAATACAGAAATTTATGATGAATTAAACAATTCCGATTTGATACATCCAATGCTCGTAACCCATGAAGGTTGTGGTGCGTTTATGGCCGATGCCATTAGCCGCACAAGTGATTCTATTGGAACAGTAGTGATTGTACCTGCCGCGGGAGTGACTCATGCTGCTAGCGGAATTGGGGAAGCGTTTTTGGATGGGATTCCAATGTTAGTGATTGCCGGTGGAGTAAGAAGTGATTCACAATTCAAATACCAATTACATGATATGGATCAACATACATTAGTAAAACCCATTACTAAAAAAACATTCAAAGTAAAATCACAAGAGGAAGTCGTAGAAACTCTTTACGAAGCGTACCAAACAGCTGTGAGTGGAGAACCTGGGCCAGTATTTGTAGAAATTCCTGTGAACATCCAACTTTATACGGGAACAGTTGAAAACCTTCCCAGTTATCTTGACTATTGTAAAAAACAAACAATCTCAAATATAACTTTATCATTCTCTGATGATAGTCTTGATGAAGCTGTCGAGTTATTATCAAAAGCAAAGTCACCAGGTTTGTTTTTAGGATGGGGTGCCGTTGATGCAGCAGATTCAAGCGTTGCCATTGCGGAACTACTTGGTGCACCAGTGGCCACAACTTTACAAGGACTCAGTTCATTTCCAGGTAACCATCCTTTGCATTGCGGAATGAGTTTTGGGCCGGCAGCAGTTCCCGCAGCAACCAAAGCATTTTCTGAATGTGATTGTTTACTCGCAGTAGGAACTCGTTTTGCAGAAATTGCCACTGGTAGTTTTGGAGTGACTGTGCCAAAAAATCTAATTCATATCGACATCAATCCGGATGTCTTTCACACAAATTACCCGGCAAAAGTAAACATTCAAGGCGACGCCAAAATCATTTTGCCTGAACTGGTAAAAAGACTACAAAATAAGTTACAACTAACAAAAGAAAGTCGGGAAGATCGAATCCAGGTGCTCACAGCAGAAATTCAGAAAAACAAACAAAACTATATGGAGGAATGGTTCCAACATAATAGTAACGATAGAGTGAATCCGGCAAAATTCTTTAGTGCTTTACGTTCCACTTTACCTGATGATGGTTTTGTTGTGGTAGATGATGGCAATCATACATTTCTCACTGCGGAGCTAATGCCGATCCACAAACCAAGACATATGATCTCCCCCACTGATTTTAATTGTATGGGTTATGCAGTTCCTGCTACCATTGCCACTAAACTTGCAAATCCCGATAAAGCCGTTGTTGGGATCATTGGTGACGGGGCATTTCTGATGACTTGTATGGAGTTGGTTACCGCTAGTAGAAACCAGATTGGTGCAGTTTTTGCTGTTTTTAATGATGGTGAACTATCTCAAATTTCACAGGCCCAACAAGTTCCCTACAATCGTAAAACTTGTACTGTACTCGGAACCACAAGGTTTGAAGGAATTGCTCTGGCTACCGGAGCAGAATATCTTAAAATTCAAACCAACGATGATATTAAACAAAAGTTAGATGAAGCTTGGAGTCTAACAAAAGAAGGCCGTCCTGTTATTTTGGATGTCCATATCGACTACAGTAAAAAAACCCGTTTCACCCAAGGGATTGTTGGAACCAATTTGAAACGTTTGCCATTCGCAGCCAAAGTCAGAATGATTGGTCGTGCTTTAGTACGAAGAGTCACTGGATAGATTCGGGGTTATTTTATTTTGCGTATCTTACTTGCTCCCATGGAAGGACTTCTTGACTACCGACTGCGTGACACTCTCACACAAGTTGGTGGTTTTGATGAATGTGTTAGTGAATTCATTCGAGTGAATGACACTCTCCTTCCATCACATAGGTTCTATCGTTATGTTCCAGAACTATATGAAAATTCTAGGACTAAATCGGGAGTTCCTGTCAAAGTACAATTGTTAGGTTCTGACATCAATTGTATGGCAGAGAATGCAAGTAAGGTAGCTTCTCTCGGCGCCTACGGAATTGATATTAATTTTGGATGCCCTGCTCCCACTGTGAATCGAAACCGAGGTGGGGCCGCACTTCTCAAAGAACCGGACCAGATGTTTGCCATCGTAAAGGCCATCAGAAAAGCAGTTCCTTTAGAGATTCCAGTGACAGCAAAAATGAGACTAGGTTACGATTCCACCGAACAGGCGATTGTTTGTGCAAAAGCTTTAGAAGAAGGTGGGGCGGAAGAAATTGTTGTCCATGCTCGGACAAAAACCGATGGATACAAACCTCCTGCCTATTGGGACTGGATCCATAAAATTGGATCTACAGTAAAGGTTCCCTTAGTCGCCAATGGTGAGATTTGGACTGCAGAAGACGCAAGCCGGTGTAAAGAAATCTCTGGCTGCAAAGACATTATGATTGGTCGGGGAGCCGTAGCCAACCCTACCCTCGCTTTAATGATCCGAGGCGAAAGAAAAGAAAATCTTTCTTGGGATGAAATCAAAAGAATTTTATATCGGTATTGGCAAAGTTTAGAATCAGACATGGAAGTAAAAAGTCGTGCCGGCAGGATCAAACAATGGTTACACTATCTTTCTCGCCAGTATCCAGAAGCCGAAAAAGACTTTGAGATGGTAAAACGATTTACAAACAGAATCGATTTTGAAAAGTATTTGGAATCTTCTGTATAACCTGCGTAAAGTTTCCTATTCGCTCAAACAACAACAGGTATGAAGATTAACTCCAAATATTCCAATTTATTTATGGTAATGCCTCAAAGGTGATCGTGGAACATTTAGTCGTTGGGTAAGATGTTGAATTCGGCTTATCACAAGCAGAATCATACCCTGAACTCCGAAACAGTGTCTCAAACCAAATCACAAAAAAACCTTCGGCATTGCTCCGGCTTTTTTTCTCAGGGTCTACACACGATACAAAACTTAAAACAAACAGCAGTAATATCATCCATTGTTTCCTATTACTTACCCCTTCTGATTGCTTCATCAATGGCCGCTTTGCGAAGGGAAACCAACCATTGCAAATTTGTCTCGATGATTTGTTTTTCCGATTCTGGTAAACCCACAAAATAGTCCTTCAAATACGAATAGGCAAAAACTCCAAGGAAAGAATTACCACGCAAATGAGACAATTGCAAGGCAGATAGTTGTTCGAATAAAATTTCATCATCAAAGAGTATGACGCCGGTTATTTTATGAATTCAAAAAAGAAAGTCAATGAGATTTTTCGCATATCAAGAATTATACGTAATTGCCGAAAAATCTTCACAAAAGAATAAAAAAAGATGACATTAGTTCCGAAACCCTTTAAAAATATTTCTAACAGCGGTATATGAAGTTCAAGACCATGAAAAATAAATCCAAAAACATTCTTAAAATATTTTTTGTCCTTTTACTAACTAGTAACTGCACAGTTGATATCAGACAAGTTCCTGAGCCAAGAACTGTTATCTATTCCCCATTTTTTTTGACACAAAACAACTTATACGTTGGTAAATTGGAAGTTTATACTTCTGACTCAATCGAATATACAACTGCATGGAGGCATATCTTCAAATCTTTTCTATTAAACAATCGAATCAGCAAAAATGTAAAAGATTTAAATGGAGAAAAACAAATTAATAAAGATGACTATATTCTAGACATTGAAATCTATCCAGTACTGAATGATAAATTTAACTATTGGTGGACTTGGCCTGCTATTTATCCAATGCCAGGTTACTGGCCTGTTCAAATGAGAACCTACAATTATGAAACCATCATTAAATACAAAATTATTAAAAATCAATCCATTATACATGAAAGCGAAATAAAAGAAACGGAAGAGAAAACGATCACCATGTATGGTTTCTACAGGACTTCCGAGATCGAAAAAATGATCGAAATTGTAAATCTAAAGGCATTAGATAAATGTTCAAAAGAAATTTCATTAAAAGTTCAATAACTTTAGCACGATTCATATTTGCTTTAAATTGTTCAATCAGTGAAAAATTCACAGTATCAGATTTTTTTTAAATTCATTATAGATAAAAGAAAAACAAGTTTTTAAATATCTATTTCAGCACTTAATAAAAAACTTCGCATAACATCGGGGAAACGCTTCTCTTCGGCACTTACGGCCTCCTTTGGCCTGTAACACATAGGCTTTCTGTCACTCGTTTGCATACGCAAGCGTCGTTCCAGTCCCTAACATCCCGTTGGGATTTAGCTTGCGCTCTTACCCGACCGATCACTTTTTTTCCTTTCAAAACAAACAAACTTTTCTAAGTTAACTTTATGTTCGAATCGTTTTCCAACTCCGAAATTCTTTCTGGGATGATCACCCCAGCTGTCCTTGTTTCTGCCTGTGCCAGTTTGATTTTTTCCACAGCCAACAGGCTTGGACGAATTTTTGACCGAGTGAATCTTTTAAAATCGGAAGTGGAATTACTACTCGAAGGCAAACGAGGTTTTCAAAAGGAACGAATGGTTTACATGCGCCAACAATTATCGGTTCAGAAAAAACGCGCAGTCCTCATCCAACGTTCCATGGCTTTTTTATATTTGGCAACTTCTCTCTTTGTGATTTCAAGTCTGACACTTGCCATCACTCTTGCCTTCGCCAAAGGTTTTGCCTGGATCCCCACAGTTGTAGCAATCACCGGTGGAGTTTGTTTGTTTTTAGCAAGTGCCCTTTTATTTTACGAAAGCAGATACAACCTAACATTCATTAATCGTCAAATTGAATTTACAGAGTTTTTAGAAATGGAAGTGCGAGAGAAATAAAAGCTAGAAAATCATTACCCGTAAACAATGCCCAAACGGAATTTTTGATTTTCCTTTTTTAGCGCCTCGAATTCGTTAGTTGACAAACACTCATTCTAACACCGACCGCGTCATCCGCTCCAATCTTTCGCAGAGCGAAAGGATTTCCGCTACTACCGCTGGCGCAGGGATATTATTTTGAATCTGTAATCAATGATCACAAACTAAGATCATTTCTGATTTTTTGTGAATTCTCGGTTTCCGCACCAGGGATCCGAAGGGCTTGGTCCGAGAAGGCGCTAAGCCTTACGAGGACGGGAGCGAACGCGCACTCCGGAGAGAGCCCGCCCGGGTGCCCTAAAGCGCCAACTATGAACTTTTTAAAAAGAAAAACGGGGATTTTAGGAAAGGACATGCGGAAAACGGCGGGGCGTGATATAGGAGAGGCATTGGGTGGCGGGTCTAGTTCCCCACCCTCAAATCGGGCGGGGAAATTGTACCCACGCACCCACCCCAGGCGCCCCCATTTTGTAACAAATCTGACAAAAAAAAACGATTTTCCTGTCACCTTGGCTTTCTAGAACGGTAAGTAAAAATTAGATTCGGAAATTCCTTCATGAGAGAAATCAAAACTGTCACGATTTTAGGTGCCAACGGAGCCATGGGTTCTGGAAGTGCGGGCGTCATTGCTGCCTTCGGTGGTGCTAAAGTCCATATGCTCGCTAGAGATGTTGAAAAAGCAAAACAGGGTATCGAAGCCGCTGTCGCATCCGTCAAAACGGATACAATCCGCGCAAGAATGATCCCTGGTTCCTACGATGCGGATCTGGAAAAAGCTGTCGCAGAGTCAGATTGGGTATTCGAACTCGTGGCGGAAAGTTACGAAGTCAAAGAACCGATCAATACTCGTATTGCTAAGGCTCGCCGTCCGGGAACCATCGTTTCCACTGTGTCCTCTGGACTTTCCATCGGTCGTTTGGCAAAAGCTTACGATGAAGATGGTCAAAAACATTACTACGGAACACATTTTTTTAACCCTCCTTATAAAATGATCCTTTGTGAACTCGTAACTCACTCAGGAAATGACAAAAAAGTCACACAAGCGTTAGGTGAATACCTAGATAAAGTTTTAGGTCGTGCCGTTGTTTACACAAATGACACTCCTGCTTTCGCTGGAAACCGCATTGGATTTCAGTTGATGAACGAAGTGGCTCACTTTGCAGAGAAGTATGCTGACAAAGGTGGAATCGCTCTCCTCGACGAAATCATGTCCGGTTACACTGGTCGTGCCATGGGCCCACTTGCTACTGCTGACTTCGTAGGACTTGATGTTCACAAAGCCATCGTAGACAATATCTACGACAATACAAAAGACGAAGCTCACGAAACATTCAAACTTCCTGGTTACTTCCAAAAGTTAATCGATGCTGGTAAACTCGGTATGAAATCTGGTGGTGGTCTCACAAAAGTTGTGAAACACGCTGACGGAAAACGTGAGAAGTTTGTTTACAATATCAAAACTGGTGAGTACGATCCGTATCCAAAATTTGATATTCCTTTTATCAAAGAAGCTCGCCAAAAAATCAAAGATTCGGACTACAAAGGTGCGATGGAAGTTGTAAAAAAAGCAAGTGGCGTTGAAGCTGACATCGCTCGTTACTTCATTTCACGTTATATCAGTTACTCGCTCTCTCTCGTGGGAGAAGTAGTGGATACAAAAGAAAACACTGATGGCGCTATGGGTTTCGGTTTTAACTGGGTTCCTGCTTCTGCTTTCGTTGATTTCCTTGGTGGACCAAAAGAAACAATTAAGTTGATGGAGCAGTCTAAAATACCAGTTCCAAAACTTTTAAAAGATGCAAAAGAAGGCAAAAAGTTCTACGAACTTGGCGACAAACTTGACGCAAGGTCTCTCTTCAAAGGTTAATTAGGAGTATCATATGAGTGAAAAAGTATTCGTATTAGGCGGAGAACAAACCGACTTCCAAAGAAACTGGACAAAAGAAGGAAAAACCTTCATGTCCATGATGCGTGAAGTATTAGATGATGCTCTTGAAAAAGTAGGCATCAGTTATGATGAAATCAAACGATTGAACAAAGAAAACCGTGTGGCTGTGTTTGTTGGTAACTTCGATGCAGAACAGTATGCCAACCAAGGACACTTGGGTGCTTTTCTTACAGAAGTAAACCCAGCTCTTTACGGCGTTCCTGGTGCTCGTTACGAAGCAGCTTGTGCTTCTGGTTCTGTTGCCCTTGATGCTGCTATCACACATATCCGTGCGGAAGATTACGATCTAGCGATTGTTCTTGGTGTGGAAGTGATGAAAACTGTATCTTCTTCTGTAGGTGGTGACTTTCTTGGAACTGCTGCTTACTACGATAAAGAAGCGAAGGGAGTTCAATTCCCTTTCCCTAAACTTTTCGGAAAACTAGCAGACGTGATCCTTGAACGTTATGAACTAAAAGAAGAACGTTTTATGGATGCTCTTGCAGAAATTTCTCGTATCAACTACGCTAACGCAAAACGTAACCCGAAAGCACAAACTCGTACATGGTTCATGAACAAAGAACATGCGATGGCTCGCGGTGGAGACAACAATATGGCTGTGGGGGGTAGACTTTGTATCACTGACTGTTCCCAAGTAACAGATGGTGCTGCTGTGACCATCCTTGCATCCAAAGATTATACAAAAGAATACGCTAAAAAAACTGGCCGCAAAGTAGATGACATCCCTCGTGTAAAAGGTTGGGGTCACCGCGTAGCACCAATTACATTTGAAGCAAAAAAACAAGAATCCGTTGGGGACAAATACATCCTTCCATGGACTCGCCAAACTGTAAAAGATGCTTACAAACGTGCTGACTTAGATGTAAAAAACATTGATGTGTTCGAAACACATGACTGTTTCACTTCTTCTGAATACGCTGCGATTTCTGCATTTGGAATCTCAGAACCAGGAAAAGAACACATCGCGATCGAAGAAGGAACCATTGACTTTGGTGGTAAAAAACCAATCAATCCATCTGGTGGACTCATTGGTGTGGGTCACCCCGTTGGTGCATCCGGCGTACGTATGATGCTCGACCTCTACAAACAAGTCACAAACACTGCTGGCGATTATCAAGTAAAAGGTGCTAAAAATGGCCTTATGCTCAACATCGGTGGATCTGCGACTACGAACTTCGTGTTCATCTTAGGTAAGTAGATTTTGAGTTCGCTGAATACAGAAAAATGGAATCGGATACTCGTCCGGTTCCTCCTTGCCTTTTCATTTTGGGAAGCGGTATCCATTCCCGTTCGGATGGTGTTTTTTTCAAAGTTCTACTTTGATCCAACATTGAAATCGATGTTTGTTCCCATAACCGATGTTTTTTGGCTTGGACCTGTGTTCAGCGATTTGTCATTCACACTTTCCTTTGGATTTCTTTATGCACTGATGAAAGAATCTTTACCCCAAGGACTTGTGGGTGGATTTTTAGTGGGAATCTTAGTTTCCATCATTGGATTTGTATCACCAATGCTTTGGACATTGTCCCTAACAAACGTTGCACCAACAGTTCTTGTTTGGGTTTGGGTCGCTTACTACTCCATATTTACTATATCGACTGCTGTCATTTATTCGGTAGGTTGGAATTCAGAAGATTAAATATTTCAAAGGATCAGAAAGGAAAGGTTTTGACTAACTCCTATTCTGATTCAAAACAAACCGCATTTTGCATCGGTGAACCCAAAGTTTCCTTTGGGTTTTTTTATTTCTAAAACTGAAATCGGAATGCTACCGAATCCAATCGGTCTGCCACCTGGGCCAAATTAGAAATGGACCCTTCAATGGCAGCAATGGTTTGTTTTTGTTCGTTGGCGGCAGCTGACAACTCTTCAACGATTGAAGAAGTATGGACAAGTTGGGTTTGGATTTTTTCTATATTCCCTAAAACACTACCTGACATGGACTCTGTTCCTTCTGTGGAACCGTGAATTTTTTCTGCACTGACCTTGGTTTCTTCTGCGTTCTTTAAAATTTTATCCATTTCAACTTGAACAGTTTCAAACTCCAATGATCCTACTTCCACTTCACTGAGTCCTTCTTGGATATCCGTAACAGTTTGTAAAATTTTGGATGTCAACTCGGCTATAAAAGCTGAGATTTCTTTGACCGATTTATTGGACTGGTCTGCCAATTTTCCCACTTCACCAGCAACCACAGCAAAGCCTTTACCTGCCTCTCCTGCCCTTGCCGATTCGATCGATGCGTTTAAAGAAAGTAAGTTGGTTTTTTCAGAAATGGCAGCAATGGTTTCTGTAATTTTTCGGATGACCTTTGTTTTTTCACCCAAATCTTTGATGGTTTCCGAAGTTTTGATAATTTGTTTTTTTGCTTTATTGAACTGGGCAATGGCTTTATCAGAACGTTCCTTTCCTGAAATAGAAAACTGGTAAGCCTCGGTTGATTCGACTTGAACTGTATTTGACTCAGATCGTATGCTACTAATTAGGTGGTTTAATGAATCCATTTGATGGAAAATACTTTCTGAACTTTCGCGAGTGATATTACTAGAATCGGCAAGAGTAAACATAGCATTCGAAAGTTCTTGGAAGGCAATGTGGATATGTTCCACTGCATGGGTAAGCCCAGCAATCTGCGACTTCACAATTTCTGCGTTCCCAATCAGTTGGGAAATCATCCCCCGAAATTCTACCTGCGTTTTTCGAATCAAATTAAGAAGTTCCGAATTCTCACCGGCATTTTCTAAATCGACATCAAACTTAAGTTTTCCCCGATTCAAATTCTCTAGATATTTTTTTGCTTTTAAATACGATTGGGAATTTCTTGTGACCTTCACATACCCAAATGCCGTCACAAGAAAAAAGAGAACAAAACCAATTCCGAAATACAAAGGACTACTTAAAAATGGAAAACTTAGATTTGATTTTAGAAAAAACAAAACGAGTAGCATTCCACTAACAAACGTTTGCAATAGAAAAGTAGATCGGATGGAAACACTCGCCAAAAACCCCATCTTTTTTGGTTTCCATTTTCCAGAATTGATTTTGGTATATAGTTCCTCAGCTTCCCGAATTTGGTCTATCGTAGCCTTGGTTCGCACCGACATATAACCTACATGTTTTCCATCTTCGTAAATGGGAGAAACATTGGCATCGACCCAATAAAAATCACCAGACTTTGCACGATTTTTGACGACCCCCACCCAAGAGTTTTCGGCCTTTACGGTATCCCATAAATCTTGGAAGGCGAGTTTCGGCATATCAGGGTGGCGGATGAGATTGTGTGGTTCACCCACAAGTTCCTCTTCTGAATACCCGCTGATGCGTAAAAAATCTGCATTCACATAGGTGATGATTCCCTTCAAATCTGTTTTGGAAGTGATCTTTGTCCCTTCAGGGAACTCGATTTCTTTGTCGGTAATTGGCAGATTCTTGCGCATAAATTCGTTATAACAAAGGATCTAGAATCATCCAAGAACAAATTAGAATATTTCCAAACCTAACTGTAGTAAGAAACAAAGGTTTCTGAAATCCAGATAGGGACTTAGCTTGACATTTAGACTTTTTTGTCATATCTTCTCTCGGGACGAAGAACCAGACAACGGAAGGGCCGATAGGATGGATCAGGTGGAAACGTGAAACGAGAAACTCTCTTCTGGGATCTAACCCTAAAACTCGAAGCGTTTACCCATACCGTCCCTGTTCCTTTTGCGGTGTATTATGCCATCATCACCCAAAAAATGGAACCAGACCACTGGCGGATTTTTATCGCACTCTGTGTGGTTTTTGCAACTGGGATTGGGCTCCTTGGAACCTTTGTCCGCCACCTCCTTCTCAAGTATGTCTTCGCTAAAATAGAAAGAATACCCATTCCAAAAGCCGGAATTTCGTCTTTATCGAAAGAAGAAATCAATTATGCAAAGTCGGTTAAAATTCTCCTTTTTCGATATCCATTATTAGAAGCCATCATCATCGTGATACGCTGGTTATCTGGTGTTATTCCCATCAGCCTTTTGTTTTTTCACTTAGTGGCTTATATGCCTTCTGTTGCCCGTTCTGCTATTTTTACCTTTGTGATGATTGCACCCATTTCCTTTGTAACGTATTATTTTATTTCTGAAAGTTGTATCCGGCGGCTTTTTGACCTCCCACAAATTAAAAACATCGAACTCCAAGAAAAGGACATTCCTAAGTTCAATTATTTTGCGAGGATTCTTATTGCCTTTTTTAGTTTGGCTGCCCTTCCCTTTGTTATTTTTTCATACATTCTTTATTCTCTCGCAATGGGTGAAATAGCGGTAGAAGATCCAATGATCCCCATTGTTACAGTTTCTTTTATTTTTATCATTCCTCTGGTTGTCTGCTCTTATGTGGTTGCCAAGTCAGTGAATGAAGGCTTAAACGAAACTAGTAGATCCTTGGGAGAACTTTCCAAGGGAAACTTTGATGTGCTCGTCACTCCTAAATCCAGTGATGATTTCGCCAAACAAGCATTTTATCTAAACTCGGTGATAAGCAAACTAAAAGGTATGTATGAGGAAATCAAAAACCTCAACGAAGGTTTGGAAGAAAAAGTCACTTTAAGAACCAACGAACTCAATCAGTCCTTACAAGATATTAGTAAACTGAAAATACAACAAGATGGAGATTATTATCTCACCTACCAACTTTTAAGTCCTCTCGCGATTAAAGATGTAGTTTCAAAACATTTGGAAGTGGATCATCTTGTAAGACAAAAAAAAGTTTTCGAATACAAAGATAGAAGGTATGACATAGGCGGCGATATCAATATATCCCATTCGATAATTTTGCAAAAAAGAAAGTTTTTACTTTTTGTCAATGCAGATGCTATGGGTAAGTCTATGCAAGGTGCCGGTGGTGCCCTCGTTTTTGGTGCTGTTTTCCAATCCATAGTCCAAAGAACAAAATCAGACCCCGGATACGAACAAATAGGCCCAGAGGACTGGTTAAAATCAAACCTACAAGAAATGCATATGATTTTCGAAGCCTTTGATGGAACCATGTTAGTTTCTCTCACCATGGGTTTGTTAGAAGAAGATACCGGAAAGTTATACTTCCTAAATGCAGAACACCCTCCTATTGTTTTGTATAGAAAAGAAAAAGCAGAATACCTTCTAGCAGATGTATCCTACAGAAAACTAGGAACCTTAGGTGCCACACCCATACAAAACATAAAAGAGTTTCAACTAACACCCGGAGATGTGTTGATCATCGGGTCTGATGGAAAAGACGACTTACTCCATTTAGATGAAACTGGGAAATGGGAGATCAATTCAGATGAACAAATGTTCCTAAAACTTGTTGAATCCACTCAAGGGAACTTACTTGCCATCTCCAACCAAATTGAATCCTTGGGACAAGTCATAGACGATATTTCTTTGATACGAATCTGTTATTTACCCAAAACTTTGTCATCATCATAAGCTGAATTCATCGAAAGACCGGAAATTTCTGATTCCAGATACAGATTACAAACAGTCCAATACTTAAATCCAAAATGAACCAAACAAAATTAAAACTCCCCATAAAAATGGGATATGGATTGGCCGAAACCGGTATAACGGCCGTTCAACTCTTCACTCAAATTTATTTACTCAAATATTATACTGAAATTGTTGGATTAAACTCGAGTTTGGCCGGGATCGCTCTTTCCATTTCCGTCATTTGGGACGCTGTGAGTGACCCACTGATGGGACGTATCTCTGACCACACCCATACAAAATGGGGGAGAAGAAGACCCTATATTTTACTTGGTGGGATTTTACTTTCGTTGGCCGTTCTTCTTCTTTTTTCACCCCCACACCTCACTACCCAAATCGGAAAATTTTCTTATCTTTTATCTGTTTATCTTTTTGTAAATACAGCCATGACCATCATCTCTGTTCCCCATATTGCTCTCGGAGGGGAACTTAGTTTTGAACGAAACGAAAGGACGTCCATTTTTGGATGGAGGTTATTTTTTAGTAATATAGGAATGCTCGTTGGGATGATTGTACCTGCTGCCATATTACAATCTTTAGGTGATGAATCCGCAAAAAACAATATCATCACCTCTCGCACAGTGGCAGGTGAAATTGTTTCTTTGGTCATTTTAGGATCATCCATCATCACCTTTTTAGTGACCAAAGGCAAAGATATATCAAGTCCCAAACCAGAAAATAAAATCTCTTTTGTTACTTCATTTACATCAGTATTAAAAAATAAAATGTTTCTCATCCTACTTTTTGCATTTATCATTGCGACGATAGGAAGAACTTTCAATTCAAGTATAGCGCTTTACTACTACGAACACAGGTTAGGTCTCAAAGAGTCACTTGTGGTCATCAACATCCTCTTACCATTTTTTTTAGTCCTTCTCCTTTCGATTGGGTTTTGGGTTTGGATCGCTAAAAGAATTGGGAAAAAAATACCGGCGTTTCTCGGAGTTTTTGGGCTTGGAGTTCTTACTGTGATTGTTTATCCACTTTTCCCTTATGGGGAACTAAGACCTCCTCTCATCGCTGCTTTTATCGGTGGAATCTGTGCTGGCTCCATCCTCATCATGGATTCCATCCTAACAGATGTTGTAGACTATGATGAATTCAAAACTGGTGAAAAACGAGAAGGATTGTATTTTGGGATTTGGAAGATGGGTGTAAAGTTTTCGCAGGCCTTCGGGATTGCCATCACCGGTTTTTTACTCGATTTCATTGGATTTCAAAATGGTGCGGCCACTCAATCACAAGATGTGGGATTTCGACTTGCTATGATTTTTGGCCCTGGGGTTGGATTCTTTTTTATCTTAGGTTCTCTCCTCTTTTTATTTTTTCCCCTAAGCGACCAAAAACACATCCAAGTCCAAAGAATCTTATTGAAACGAAAACAAAGAGATACACTCTCAAAGGAAAATTGATTTATATGAAACCAGGTCGCAGAGTTCAGTTCATTGCTTTTTTATTAATCTACTTCATTGTTCCATTCTGTGCTTGTTTGTTCACACTGATTTTTGCGAACTATACTGCCTCGGCTTTTTTGCCAAGTAAGTTCCTCGCGCTCTTTGAAGCCACACAAGTCACTAAAGATATAACATTAGCTGTTTTTACTTGGGCTCCCTTTCCTATCATCACCCTTATTTTGTTTGTTTACAGTCTACCCATTGCTAAATTTCTTTTTTCCACTAAAGGTTGTAACTTTATCTCTGAAGAAAGGGCTCGTCACCGAATAGTTCATTCCCCCCTTACCATCAGTTTACTTGGATTTATCGGATGGGAAATCTCTAATTTTTTAAGTGTTTGTCGCATCGATGCACTATTTCCAGACGCTCCCCACCAAAGTATTGTTACAGTTTCTATTTTATTTGGTTTTTGGGGTTTATTCGCTTTTGCTTTTTCTTACGCCACAACCACGTATTTAAATAAACTCCTCATCATCCCATGTGTGTTTCCTGAAGGTGGCCTCGGCAAATATGCTCACGGAAAACAATTTTCCATTGTCACAAAACAATTTATCTTTTGGGCCGCATCAACTCTCTTCCCCATAGTCCTTCTCATTTTTGGAATTTTACTCCGAACTGGCCAAAATATTTTTAACCTTCATGAACTAGTTCACAATGATGTTCTCTTTGAAGTCATTGCCATTATGCTTGTTTTTTCCTTTGCATTTGCGATGTCTTTTGCCTCTAGTTTGCAACACCCACTCAACCAAATTGAAAAAGCAACAGAACTCATCAAAGAACAAAAGTTTGATACTCGGGTTAAAATTTTCAGCTCTGATGAACTCGGTTTACTCGGAGATGCGGTGAATGAAATGGCAGAGGGTCTTGCCGAAAGGGAAAGGATCAAAGATACCTTTGGTCGGATTGTAGATCCAAGAGTCAGAGATTATCTTCTTTCCAATGAACATAGTTTAGGTGGAAAGGTTGTAGAGGCTTCTATCCTATTTTCGGATCTCAGAGACTTTACTAAACTTTCGGAAAAAAGAAAACCCGAAGAAGTTTTATACATCCTCAATCGTTATTTCCAAGAAATGAGTAATGCCATTGAAATACACGGTGGGTTTATCAACAAATTTATCGGTGATGCCATTTTAGCAGTTTTTGGAACACCCATGCCGATGACGGATCACGCCGAACGAGCGTTTGCCACTGCCCTACAAATGCAAAAAAATCTAGATTCCCTCAATGCACAGTTTTTAAGCGAAGGGCTCACCGAACTAAAGATGGGAATCGGAATCCACACAGGAAGTTTACTTGTAGGAAATATTGGTTCAACGAACCGCATGGAATTTACCGTGATTGGTGATACTGTCAATACAGCTTCAAGAGTGGAAGGACTTTGTAAGGGTTTAAAGAAAAACCTCCTTCTTACAGAAAATACATCGATCCTTTTACCAGAAGATATTCGCTCAAAACTCCAATCGGAGGGTGAATATGAATTGAAAGGAAGGGAAACCAAAGAGAAGATTTATTCTTATTCTTTAGGGGAATAAAATGGTTGAACCAGATTTGAAAAAAGTTCAGAATGGGATGGAATGAAGTTTACCCTTGGTATTTTGCTCTTAGGTTCCTTTTTTGTTTCGTGTAACGATATCAAACTTGTCAGCCGCCAAGACATCCTCGATCTTTTGGAAGGGGATGGAACGCAAGGTGGATATTCTTCTTCAGATTCTACCGATTCATCTTCCAGATCATCCACTAACAACGGCAATTCGAACAATCTCAACCACTATGGACTTACCGATAGGCCAACTGGAACCAATACTTACGGTTCCACGGGTTCCACAGTTGGTAACCCGCTCGGTTATTAATTTTTCCGCCTAAATTTCCTTATTTGATAAATTCAAAAAAATCGTCCATGAGAGGTCTGAAACAAGACCGGATGGTAATTTTTGCCACCTTTTCATTTTTCGGCCCATAATTCAAAACGATATCGTTAGGGTCTCGGATGAAGGAAAAGATTTTATTCACTTGGAAGTCCGCATGACCATCTCGAATTTTAATTACATATTCAAATTCATGTTCATTGGCATCCACTTCTCCAATTCCATAGGGAACGTAACATTTAATGAGTCCAATGCCTCGAAACTCTCCCGTTTCCTGGTTCTCCAATTCGATTTTGGAAAGTTCTGGATCCAATTTGTATTCCAACCATTGTTTCGCTTTTAGAAAACTTCGAGTTTTTTGGTAGGTTTTATGGTCTCTCGAGTCTTCTGTGGTTCGGAATTTGGAAGAAACAACCCAAAGTTTCAAACACATGGAGTTTTGAAAGAAAAGGAAAAATACAGATAAAAAGAAAATTCGTTTTGCCATCATTTCTATGCTTCCCTCTCATCACCGGACTCGCAAAACAAATCTTCACAAAGATGGAAAATTTTCTCTTTATTTGGTAGTACGGGAAATGGTACGACATTCGGCGGCAACAAGGATGTGTTCTGGTTTGTTTTTTTGATCTTATGTCTCTTGGACTCGATTCTATCTCTCACTTTATTATTTTCGGAACTGCCCTCCCCCATTCTAGAGTGCCCGAATAAAAATTGGATTGAATTTGTCGGGGCATCACTTTCAATCTTGATCATGCCCGATTTTGATCGTATTGATCTTATGAATTATGCCATGTACGGAAACGACTTTGATCCCCAATGGGATGAGATCCGTGCATTTTTAAAAACGAATGTATCTGCTCAAAAAGAGTTGGAAGAGATTAAGAGAACTGTTCCCAGCCCACATATAGGAAAAAAACGTAGAGAAAACGTAAACCCCAGTGATCCCAGAGAGTCCAATGGAGGCGGAGTGGAAAGAGAACCTCGTATTCCGTCCACAGACCCACAGGCCAAGTCTTGGTGGCAAAAAATCTTAGGAGAATGAAATGGAAAACACCGTAGACCAAATCAAAAAGAATGTTGAGAACATCAAAAAGTTTGTCACTCCGTTCTTTAATTTGGCGGTAAACACAACTGTCTACGGTTACCACAACATTGTACCCAATGGCAAACTCATCCTCACTTGTAACCATAGAAGTGATATGGATCCCTTTGTCATTGGTTCTGTGTTTCCTAGATTCATTTCTTGGATTGCAGCAGAGTATACCACTCGCATTCCTCTTTTCAAAGACTTAGTAGAAAAAACGGGAACCATTCCTATGGCCATCGATGGCAATATCTCTATGGCCAGTATCAAAAAGGTACAACAGGTCTTTAAAAATGGGGATGTACTTGGAATCTTTCCAGAAGGCCATGACTATATGGTGCAAAATGATTTTTCTGCCCCACTTGCCAACTTCCATTCTGGATTCGCTGCCTTTAGCCTTCGAAACAAAGTGGATATCCTTCCTACTGTCATCATTCCAGACGAAGAAACGGTTACTGATTATCCCATCCCACCATTGGTACGTGCTTTTATGGGGATGCCCAAAGAAGTTTGTGATATCAAACGCCGCGTGGTTTACAAAAAAATCAATGTGGTTTTTGGTGAAGTGATCAAATACGAAAACTATGCTCACCTACCACTTGACAAGGGTATGGTGGAGGTTTCGAACGAAACCAAACGTAGAATGGGTGAATTACAAAAAGTAGATTATTTAAAAAAGTAATCGAATCCCAATTGGTTCGTATAAAGTATTTCTACGCGTAATCCTATAAAGGTTTATCTCTGGGCATCGGTTCATTGGTTACACTCTTATTTAATTTTGAGAAAATACCAAAGAAAGAGCGAAACCCCACACATTCAATCGCTTGACTTTTGCAAAAAATCGATAGATTTTGAGATATGGCGGCAGTTGAAATTTTAGATTCAGACTCTATTCAAAATTCCTTAAAAAATTACAAAAAGGAGCTGGATTCATTAGGAGTTGAGACGATTCATCTTTTTGGATCTGTCGCAAGAAATGAAGCAAATCAAAATAGCGATATTGATTTCCTAGTTAAATTCAAACCTGGAATGAAAAGTTTTGATAATTACATTGATCTAACTTTTTTATTGGAAGACCTCTTTAACGTAAAAGTTGATCTCCTGACTACTGATTCTATCTCGGGTTCTCTTAAAAATTCTTTAGAAAGTGAGTCAGTTCTAATTGAAGTCTGACATAGATTACATTAAACATATTTATAATGAAATTTTATCGTAGATTACGATATTGTTTGGGATCTTGTTAAAAACAAAATTCCAGTTCTTGAAATTCAAATTAAAGAAATTTTGCAAAAAGAAAAAACACTTTTTGACTGATATACGATTACGCAAAACAAAGACTACCCAAATATCGAGTAGCCTAATTTTGATTTACCTAAACTTCCACTTCTCCAGAAAACACTTCCGTAGCAGGGCCTGTCATCATGACAGATCCATTTTCTTTCCATTCGACATGAAGGGTTCCGCCGCGTAGATCAATCTTCACAGCACGACCCGTCTTTCCATTTAAGATAGAAGCGACAGTCACAGCACAGGCCCCTGTCCCGCAAGCTAAGGTTTCTCCCGTTCCCCTCTCCCAAGTCCTTTGGTAGAGATGGTCTTTGCCACGAACGGATACAAATTCCACATTCACTCTTCGTGGAAACAAAGGATGGTTTTCAATGAGGGGTCCAATTTCCCGAACCGGGAAGGCATCGGCATCATCCACATAAATCACACAATGAGGATTTCCCATGCTAACAGCCGTAAAGTGATATTCTTTCCCTTGGACTTCAATCACTTGGTTGATCACAGGTTCGTCCCCTTTCCATACGATAGGAACAAGGGATGGTTTGAGAATGGGCTCTCCCATATCCACGGTGACCATTTCTACTTTGCCCGAGTTCCCTGTTTTTAAGTCGAGGGTGAGGACTCCCTTTCCTGTTTCAATGGTTGGTTTTTGGTTTTTAGTAAGGCCATGGTCAAAAACAAATTTTCCCACACAACGAACGCCATTCCCGCACATCTCAGAAGAACTTCCATCCGAGTTGTACATATCCATTTGGAATTCACCGGTATTCGAATTACGGATAAAAATCACCCCATCTCCACCAATTCCAAAATTGCGGTCAGAAAGTTTTTGGATTTGTTCGGGACTCAGACGGATATCGTTTTTCGTTGCATCGATATACACATAGTCATTTCCAATTCCTTCCATTTTGGTGAAGTTGATTTTCATTTGATCCTCTCTTATCTCACCCCATGTTTTTTTGGCCTTGGATGTTGGCAAGCCGGATCAAGGTTTTTTAGTTTGACCCTTGTTCTCACTAGTTAGACTGACTGAATAGACCATGAAATCTTGTATTCTTTGCCAATCTCCCGAGTCAAAAACCGTATTCAATGAAAACGGAACCCCAATTTTAGAATGTAAAAGCTGTGGACATGTATATTCCTCTTACGAACAAGAAGAACATTACGAAGGTTATTGGGACGGGGCAGAACAAACTTACGATTTAAAATGGTGGGATAATGCTCACCGAGCCGTGTATTCTGATTTTATTTCCACCTACTTAAAATCGGAGAAAGGAAACCTTCTCGATGTGGGTTGTGGACTTGGCTTTTTTGTAAAGGCTGTACTTACGAAAAAAACAGGTTGGTCGGCCGTGGGGTATGAAATATCCAAACAAGCTGTCAAATTTGCCAACGAACAAAACGGAATGAAAACTGTTTATGCAGGTCTTGTTCAGGACTCGAAGTTACCTAAAGAAAGTTTTGATATCATCACTTTGTGGGACGTGATCGAACACATTCCCAAACCGCACTCTTTACTCACTTACTTACACGGACTATTGAAACCTGGTGGGATTTTATTTTTACAAACGCCGAATTTTCCCATCCAACTTGCCAAAGCCAATCTGAAGGTGAAACTAAAAGGAATGCAAGAAGGTGTTCATTACTTAGAAGCCAAAGACCATGTAAACAATTACAAGATGCACACTTTGGCAGAACTCGGAAAACAATGTGGGTTCATAAATCCTAAATACAAAGTACTTATGCCCATCCTTTCCGTATCGGGGAGTAAAAGTAAACTTGCCGTTTATTTTAAGTTAGGTTATTATTATTTCACCAAACTAATCTTTACTCTTAGTTTTGGAACCATCAACTGGAACAATACTCTATTTTTGACGCTTGTGAAGCCATAATTCCGCAAAGTTTAAAGCAGTGACCGTACTCGGTGCCGTCCAAATCGGTGCCGGAGTTTCAGAAACATACTCGGCTAAATCCGCACCTTGCCCCCACATCTCCGGAATGTGAATGCTTGCGATCCCATGACGGTTTGCTCCCAATACATCATCTTCCCAATTGTCACCAAGTAAGATAGAATCCTCTGGATTTTCTTTGGTCGCTTCTAATACATATGAAAAAAATTCTGTAGATGGTTTTTCAAACCCCACCTCTTCCGAAGTGATGAGTGTGAAACGAAATGAATCTGGTAAAAAAGAAGAAACTTTTAATAACTGGGTTCTTAAAGTTTCATTCGTTGTCAAAAATACAGGAACTTTTTTCGATAAGTCCACAAGTTTCGGAAATAGTTTGGTTTGGTAGATTTCTTTTTTTGATTCTGTTTTCAAATAAGATAAAAAATGGAAGTGGTATCTTTCCTCCATCCATAAAACATCAACGATGTCTTTTGTTTGAAAACCGCTGATTGCCAATGATTCAGGATCATTTGTATGATTGGTTCCAATGGCTGAATGTTTGACAACATCCATCATCAATTTAAAACATAATAGGCGAAGCCGATTCGAACTATGACCTTCGAGTTGGTTTTTTACTTTTTTCCTAGCCGATTCATACAAAGAAAAAAAATCTCCACCTAACTTTCGCTCCTTCCAATCCTTGGCACATTCACCAATGGCAAAATCGTACGCAGGTTTCGAAGGTAAAAGAGTATTGTCCAGATCCAAAAACAAAGCCATATCCGAAAAGAAAACTTGGGACAAACATTCTGTCAACGGTTTGGTTGATAAATAATTACTTGTATCTCTTACAAACTCCCTCTAGAGTTTCGCCATGATTTCTCTATCATCCATTTTGGCAGTTTTATTCCTCGTCCTTGGGCTCATCTTATCTCTCTATGGAGTTTGGACTTGGTCTGATCCTATGTATGAAAAATCCCTAGGTTGGAATCTAAATTTGGTTTGGGGAGGGGTGGTGTTTTTTGTGGGGATTCTATTTGGGCTTGGGAACCGGATTTCTACCCGATTCCCGAAAGAACCAAATCTTTAAACAGTAACTCTTTCTAAAACAAGTGAGAGAAAAGGAATAAAATCACCAAGTAACTCAGGGAGTTCATACTCCAAAATATCACCTGCATACACTATGTCATTTTTTTCCATGGCCGAAGCAATGTTCGAAAGTGTTTCGTTCAAACTTGTGATCACATCAGAAAGTTTTTTATCTTCAATGGCAAGGGATTGCCAATCTAGTTCCGCGTGACGAGTTTGCACAGATACGAGTGCCGACATAAGGCCCGTTAAACGACCCACAGCATCATTTAAAATTTCAGAAGCCAAATGGTCTTTTCCAGATTGGAAATTTTCATTTACCAACATAAAGTCTTTGATGACTTTTTCTTTATCTTCTACAAAACGAGAAATGATTTCAATCAGTTCACTTTCGTCCATACGCATCACAGCAAGGCGAGTGCTAAGATCCATAAGAAAAAGTTTTACATCCCGAAGGTCTTCTAAAAAAGTTTCAATGGCTTTTGTAGAATCTAAAACTTCTGATCCGTTTTGTAAGGACTCCAAAATTTCTTCTACGTTTTTACCTTTCCCCATAGGTTGGATGAGGTTTAAGTTTAAATTCAGAATTTTAGTTGTGGTACGGATCATAGATATGATCCAGGGAATTCCTTCTTTTAAATCCTCTGTTTCTTTTTCTGTCAGAGAATCACGACCAACAAGGGTGCTACCAACTTTGTCTACATAGTTGTCTACTTCCCAAAGGCCATCTTCGATCACATCCAATTCTTCACCCACAAACAAATCTAGGCGTTCGGTTTCATCCACACCCACTGCATTTAGATCGGAACGATTTAATTCTTTCCCATTAACTGTGAAATGGCGAAGATACTTTCCATTGGATTCAATCCACTTTTGAATTTCATCCAACACTTGGCCGAGGTTTGTTTCGCCATCTAATTTAGTATCTAATTGTTGTTCGTTGATATAAATATTCATCATTCCCCACCGTTCCCTCTAAACATATTATTCTGTAAATAGTTTCCAACTGATTTGTTTTTACCTACACCTTGTTCCATGTAGAGGAATCGTTGTTTCAGTTTGGCCTCAAAACTAATGAGATGAGACTCATGTTCTTTGATTTTTTTATTATTCCCTGCGACACTTTCTTCTAAAAGTTTCACCTTACTTGTGACAATTCCAGAAGCGTATTGGTTATATGGTTTTAGGATTTCAAGTAAACGAATCCCAACACCTTCTTCCATCTTCGCATCGTTATTCGGGTCAGAGGCAAATAAATCACGAACCCCATCCGGATTTTCCGAAAGGACTGAGATGAGACGTTCTTGGTCAATTTGTAAAAGTCCGTCTTGGATTTTTTCCCAGTTGGATCCCACAGCCCCGGTGGAAATTCCAATGTCTGTTAACACTCGGAATCCATTTTCTTTCGTTGCCGGATAATATGAGTTTGCTGTTGTTTTTAGAGAAGCAATGAGTCTTAGGATTGCGTTTTCACCGGCAAGGATTCCCGATTTGGATTTGTTGTCCCAAAAATCGCGCGAGATGTCTGCCGATTTAGAATCATCACTTTCTTTTTTATCAGAGATCTTTCCGTTTTTTTCAACGGATGTGACCTCTTTAGAAAACTTCATGAGTTCGTTATAAGCATCCACCCATTCTTTGATGAGGGCTGAACCTTTCGCATGATCCACATGAATTTTTAAAGTGACAGGTTTTTCTGTAACTTTGTGAACATTAAAAGAAATCCCTTCCAAAACATCAGCGATGGCATCATTTGTTTCACGAGTGATCTCCACCCCATCAATTTTGATTTTAAGATCTTTCCCTTCTTGTAAAACTTTGAGTGGTTCCGCAGTGCCTGGAGCCGGAGGTGTCACAAGAGTCACTGATTTAATTAAAACTGGTGTAGTAGCTGCATTTGACAGTATAATCGCTGTTAAATTTTTATCACTAGCGTTGTCACCAGCTAAAAAAATATATTTGGATTCTGTTTTAGTAATGGGCAGGAATTTGTTTCGAACACTTCCTTCCTTTTCAAATCCAATTCCCATCTCCATCACAGCAGGAGCTTCTCCCACGATTTCCACTTCCAGAAAAGCTCTTTCTTTGATTTCTGTTACTGCGACAGGAATGGAAAAGGCAGTGTCCGGTTTGATGCTGATTCCTTCTTCGGATTGGACAAGTTTCTCAGTTTCTGTTTCAGACTTTTTAAACTTGGTTTGGTCCCAAACCTTGGATTTGAGTACATCTAAAGATAATAATTGTTTTGTGTCTTCTGCACTGGCTTTGTTTTCACCAACAAGACCTGCAAGTTTCAAAATCCCATTGGGATCGGCAAACTGGAGTTCATTTTTTTTGCCAGTTTTTACAGAAGTTACGGTGAGAATGGATGAGTCTTTATCAATTTTAATGATGGAAGTGTCAGCTAGGCCACCTGCCATATTTTTGATGGAATTTGTGAGTTCACTCAGTCCCCCACCAGGAAAGGTAACTGTTTCTTTTGATTTCCCTGAATAAATTGTAAAACTACCTTCAGGAAGACGAATGTCTGTATCAACGGCAACACCAGATAACTGGTGTTTGCTTGCCATTTCTGTAATTTCCAAAGCTCGGTTTCCGGACTTGGCAGCGCGAGAGGCTTCCCCTGTAATCACCCCTTCTTCCGAAGAAGATACCGATTTTGTCGCAAAAGGTGCGGTAAAGGAAACGAGGGCACGGCTTTTGGTTTGGAGATTTGTGGTTAGGTTTTTCACCTCACCCCAAATTTGCACCTGCGCTTTGGAATATTCGTTTTCGGTTTCCCACCGTTTGATGGGCCGACGTTCGAGTTCGACCAGTTTTTTAACGATATCGTTTGTATTTTGCCCAGTCATCAGACCCGGCATAGTGTATGCTGGCATATCGTCCTAAATCCCTCTGAATCTAATGTCGTCGATTTCTACAAAAGGATTAGGAATTTACAGAATTTTTTCCTTCCCAAATCCTAGAATTATGACTGCTAGCCCTACAGAAAAAATAGAACTGGGGAACCAAAATATCTTCTTCGACCGCGAACTTTCCTGGGTCGACTTCAACCACCGCGTTTTGGAAGAATCCTTCGATAAGGAAAACCCCCTTCTAGAACGCCTTAAATTTCTTTGTATCACTGAATCCAATTTGGATGAGTTTTTTATGGTTCGGGTTGCGGGCCTACTCAATTTAAAATCAGCAGGAATCGAAGAACGAAGCCTCAATGGCAAACGCACCTCCGAAACTTTGGCGGAACTTTATTCCAAAGTGGGTTTATTTGTCAAAAGACAATACGAAGCCTTAGGAGAGATCCTTGTTGAATTAAAAGAAAACAAGATTGTTGTAGTGCAAGATCCCAGTGAACTTGCTGGTGATGACATTCAGTTTGTAAAAAATTATTATAAACGAGAAGTGTCTTCCATCCTCACACCACTGGCAATTGATCCATCCCATCCTTTTCCCCACATTCTCAATCGGACTTTGAATTTGGGGATCACTCTGTATTCGGATGATGACAAAAACAAAGCAAAAGAATTATTTGCGATTGTCCAAGTGCCAAGTGTTCTCCCTCGATTTTTACAACTACCTCCAAACAAAGAATCCGATGTCAGAAGGTATTTTCCATTAGAAGAGATCATCAAACTCCATTTAGGTGACCTTTTTTATGGAATGCATGTAAAACAAATCCATACATTTAAAATTGTACGTGATGCTGACATTTCCATCAACGAAGAACAAAATATAGGCGATTTACTCGCCACAATGAAAAACGAATTAAAAAACCGGATGTGGGGTGATGCCGTTCGTTTGGATGTTCATTCCGGTGCTGGACATATCAAAGAACTATTACAAGGGCTTTTAGAACTAGAAGAATACCAAGTAATGGAAATTCCCACCTTACTTAGCTTAAACGATTTGATGTTTTTCCAAGGATTAGAAAAAACAAGTCACTTAAAATATTCTTACCCTGTTCCCAAATCTGGATTTGCTGCCAAAAAAAGTGAATCTATCTTTTCTGAAATTCGTAAAAACGATCACCTCCTCCATCATCCTTACGAAAGTTTTAAATCAATCGAAGATATGTTAAAGATCGCAAGCCAAGACCCTAAAGTTTTGGCGATCAAAATGACTTTGTATAGGACTTCCGGAGATTCTCCCATCATCCAATATTTAGGCGAAGCTGCCGAAAACGGAAAACAGGTTACCGTACTTGTAGAACTCAAAGCAAGGTTTGATGAAGAAAGAAACATTCGTTGGGCAAAAAAATTAGAAGATAGTGGTGTGCATGTTGTCTACGGTGTCGTAGGACTCAAAATCCATTGTAAGATGTTACTCATCGTACGCAGAGAAGATGACAAACTCAATCGCTATGTCCACTTAGGAACAGGAAATTATAACTCGACCACTGCTAGGTTTTATACAGATTTAAGTTTATTCACTGCAAATCCTGAAATCACTGAAGATGTGGCGATTCTTTTTAATACCATCACAAGTTCAGGAAAGATGCCAAGGCTTTCGAAAATCTATGCAGCTCCTACCTTTTTAAAAGAAGAGTTTCTTCATCTCATCCAAAGAGAAACAGACAACGCAAAAAATGGAAAACAAGCTCGTGTCATTTTCAAAATGAACTCACTTGTGGATCCAGATATCATTTTGAAACTGTATGAAGCCTCACAAGCCGGGGTTAAAATTGATTTAATCATTCGTGGGATATGTTGCCTGCGGCCCGGAATTCCGGGGGTTTCTGATCGAATCAATGTGCGTTCCATTGTGGGAAGATACCTAGAACACTCAAGGATCTATAGTTTTGAAAACGGTGGAAAACCAGAAGTATATTTGGCATCGGCGGATTGTATGCCAAGAAACTTCCTTCGCCGAATCGAAGTTATGTTTCCAATTTTACAAGACAAACATAAAAAAAGGATCGGGAAAATTCTCGAACTCCTACTCCGCGACAATACACAAGCTCGTGTTTTAGAATCAGATGGATCTTATACACGTTTGGCACCGGGGGATGATGATCCGGCGGTAAACTCTCAAATTGATATGGTAGATATTTAAAGGACAATAATGGATTTTACAAAAACAAAAACTGATTTAAGCCAACTCATTGGTGATAAAAAAGTCATTTTAAAAAATGACGGAACTATGGACGAAGCCTTATTTAATTCTTACGGAACAGACAGAACCAAAGTTTATCCACCCAATTACCAAGTTTTAGTTTTTCCAGAAAACACAGAAGATGTCGCAAACATTGTTACTTATGCTTATAAAAACGAAATTGCCATAGTTCCTTCTGGGGGACGAACCGGTTATGCTGGTGGCGCTGTTGCTAAAAATGGGGAAATCGTCATTTCTCTATCTAAAATGAACCAAGTAGTTGACTTTGATCCTTTTCTCGGCACCTTACACGTACAAGCTGGCATGATCACAAAAAACCTGCACAAAGAAGCCGAAGAACGTGGTTTTTATTTTCCGGTAGATTTTGCAGCCACAGGCTCAAGCCATATCGGCGGAAACATAGCTACCAATGCCGGCGGTGTGCGTGTTGTCCATTATGGACTCGTTCGTGATTGGGTTCTCGGTCTCACCGTTGTCAACGGCAAAGGGGAAGTTTACCGATTTAACGGAGAAATTTTAAAGAATAATACTGGATATGACCTCAAACACCTGTTTATCGGTTCGGAAGGGACACTCGGAATCATTACAGAAGCAGTTGTCAAACTTACAAAACCTCCTAAAGACATCCGTGTTATTTTCCTCGCTGTGCCCGAATACAAAAACATTTTAGAAATCTTCAGAGAAACACATAACTTTGATTTACCACTACTCGCTTTCGAGTTTTTAACAGATTATTGTTTGGACAAAGTCAAAGAACACTTAGGAGTTCCTGATCCATTCCAATCACCTAGCAAATATTATGTTCTTATGGAATTTGAAGTGGGTGGCGAAACAGACGAAGAAAAACTTTATTCCATTTTAGAATCCATCACAGAAAAAGAACTCATCACCGATGGTTCCATTGCGCAGAACTCACGCCAAAACGAAACATTTTGGAAATATAGAGAAGGGATTTCTGAATCACTGTCTCTTGCCTATACAGTTCATAAAAATGATATCTCTCTTCCACTTCGCAATATGGAAGCATTCCTAGATGAGATGACGGCCCTACTCACAAACAAATACCAAGGATTTCATATTGCCCTTTTTGGCCATATCGGCGATGGGAACCTCCACCTAAATATTGTTAAACCAAAGGATCTTTCCGATGCTGAGTTTTTTTCGAGGTGCAAACAAGTAGATCCAGAAATGTTCACCCTCATCCAAAAGTTCAAAGGATCCATCTCTGCAGAACACGGGATTGGGCTTTTGAAAAAGGATTACTTGAGTTTTTCCAGATCCGAGTCAGAAATCGACACCATGCGGGCCATTAAATTGGCATTTGACCCCAAAGGGATTCTCAACCCTGGCAAAGTGCTCTAATTCCGGGCAAAGGCAGATCTTCCGGAACAATCTGGTCGATTTGCCTATTTTCTAAGCACGGGTTGAAAAAAAATGCTAGATTTTAATCAGAGTCCGTCTATACTGTAACTATGTTCAGGAAAGTGATCAAAATATTTGGGATATCTCTTCTCACACTCTCCTTGGGCAGTGCCTTTCTTTCAGAAGAAAACGTACTCATTCGCACTCGCGGGGCAAAATCCACCCGAGTCGGAGGGAAGAGCCAACTCACTGGCTCCCTTACTGTTGCGATCAACAAATCTTCTTCTGAAGAATCCTCTGGTACAAAAGATCTAGAAGATGTACTTACATGGAGTGGAAAAGGTCAGGCATCACTGCTGACTTCTCCTCTAACACATAACAAAAATCTCCATTCTTCTTTTATTTCTGGGCTTCTTGCCTCCCGTTACCTGAGTTTACCTCCACCCGTTTAACTCCTCTCTATCTCTTAAACCTGTGTCCCGTGAGGGACACAGGATGTTTTTATATTCTAAACATTTTATACAATTTGTTTCTCATTTGCCAAAGACTCTTAGCGACTGCTCCAGGGAATTCCTGACTCTGGGCAGTCTTTTTTTTGAGAAAACTTCCGTCTCATTCGAATATATTCATCAACATGAACAATGTGTGAGAATCACTAGGCATTAGAAGTATTTTAGAATTGAGTACCTAGATCAAAATGAATGAGTGGACAATATGAAGGCAAACTGGTCTGCAAAGCTGATAGCATTCCTTTTAACGGTGACCATTGGGTTTCCGTTGGATGGTACGTCAGACACAGTTTCCGATTATCTAGAATCAAATCTCCACCAGATAAAAAAATCATATTCTGATTCGCTAGAAACTCCTGAAAACACGGAAATCAATGATCCACGCATTTCTGCGATTGATGATTCCGCTACTTTAAGTCGTTCTAGAGCTGATTTTTTAGATTTTTTTAATGAAAGTAAGTCCGACATTCTTTCGGAATCACTTTTAATATCTTATGTTGATTTAATTTCAGATGGAAAATTTGTTCCGAATTTACTTTCTTATCTTCTCTTAAATATTCCCCCTCCTATTTCCTTCGTTTAATCTATTTCAGCGTTAGCTGATGTAACACAGGTATGTCCTTATCGTTAGTAAGGATCAAGTTGTACCTACGTTTTCTTTTTTCAATTTTAGTATGTTTGGTAATTTATGAGTTTTTATAACAGAATCGGTATCTACCTCTTTCTTGTGTTTTCGACTTCCTACCTATGGGGGGAAACTAGAATTGCACAAGCAAGTGAAGCACTCAAAAGGCAACTATCGGATGAAAATCCAAGGTCTTCCTTAGGCTCCAGTCTTTATCCTGACGACCAAAGGTATACAAAGGAAATAGACTTAGAATCTGCTGAAACCTTGTTATGGAAAAACAACCTTTTACTCATTGCTGCTCGCTTTCAAATTGATGTAAAAAAAGCCGGAATCTTACAAGCAGGGCTCTATGCGAATCCGAACATCGCCATTGACCAAAGTATTTTTGCAGAACCAACACAAAGGTATTTTGATACAACTAGATCAGGCCAATCGGTAGTCCAAATCCAACAAGTATTTTTGCTTGGGGGAAAAATTGACAAACGTGTCAAAGTAGCAGAACTCAATGCAAAGATCTCCGAACAAGAGTTCTATGATCTAACTCGAGCGGTCATTACCAAACTAAGAAGAACCTTTTATACTATATATTTTTACAAAAAGGCAGTTGTATTTTATGACCAAAGTATTGCCTCAATTGAAAAAACAGTAGATTCGTCTGAACTTGCATACAAAAGACGAGCCCTCCTCCAAGCAGAACATTTAAGATTAAAGGCCCTTTTGTTTTTCTTAAAAAAGGAAAGAGAGGATCTTGCTATAAAAGTTTATGAAAAAGAAGCAGATCTAAAGATTCTTTTGAATGATGATTTGTATCGCGATGCAAGAGTCGAATTTAATCCTACGGTGAACGAAACTCATTTAGATTCCATTGTTCCTAATCAAGCCAAGTTAGAAGATTTGGTTGAGATTGCTCGTGAAAACCGACCTGACCTAAAAAAAGCACTCCAATCATTACGATTTGAAGAAGCCAATTTAGAACTTCAATATGCAAATGCGATTCCTGATTTGTCCTTTGGACCAGTTTATAACCGTGGTGGAACAGCTTTCCAAAACTATTGGGGAGTCACTGCACAACTTAGTGTTCCACTCTTTGACAGAAACCAAGGAAATATCCAAGCTGCGGAAAAAGCAATCCTTGTCCGCAAACAAGAGTTAAAGAATAACATCCTCGAAGTTGAAAACGAAGTTGCCGTAGCTTACCAATCAGCACGGATCAAAGATGCACTTTATAAAAGATTTAGTAATGCTTATATTAAAGATTATGGAAGTTTATCTTTAGATATGATTATGAGCTACGAAAAGAAATACATAACCATCTTAGAATTCGCAGACTTCTTTGAAACATACCGTTCAAGTATTGTTGAAATGTTAAAACTCCAAACAGATCGAATGGAAGCCATTGAAAATGTAAATTACGCTGTGGGTAAAGGTATCTTTATCCCAAAATCTGAAAACCAAACCAATCCTAAAACTGAGGAATAAAATGTTAATTACCTTAAAATCTTTAAACCAAAAGGCAAAAATCCTCCTAATTTCAGGAGTGGCTCTTGTAGTCATCGCTGTTCTATTTATGATTTTTTCCAAACCGGCAAAACCAGCTCATAAACATCCTGAAAAAGCAGAAGTTTTTGATAATGGTCTTCGTATCGAATTTAAACCGAATAGTCCTGGTTTAGACATCGTAAAATCAACTGCAATTGGCGGTGGCGGAGAATTTGTAAGTTTAGAAGCACCGGCAAGGCTCATTGCATCCACTTCTCCTTCGGTAAGTAATGGTGCTCGTATCATTCTTTTCGAATCAGCAGAGTTAAACGATCTTTATGTTGGATATGTTCATGCAAAAAACAAACTTCATAGATCCAATAAGAACTTAAACCGAATCAAAGATATGTTTGTGCACCGAGTGGCAACGGAGAAAGACTTAGTCGAATCAGAAACAGATTCAGGTAACGATGCGGCAGAACTTGCAGAATTTGAAGGAAAACTCAGAGCCCAAGGTTTAAATCCAAGCGAACTTAGCACCGCAGGTAGCTTAAAAGCATGGATCATCACAGATGTTCCTGAATCACAAATTTCTACCTTACGCAAAGGGAAAAAAGTAAAAGTAGTTTTTGCTTCCTTCCCAGACGAAGAGTTTATAGGAACTGCTGAAGCAATCGGTGATAACGTAGACCCACTGACAAGAACTGCAAAAATGAGAATCATCGTAGTGAATGAAAAGTATAGATTGAAACCAGGGATGTTTGGAGTTGTCAAATTCCCAGAACAAACTGGTGGAGATAGTGTGGTTCTCCCTTACACTGCCATTGTCACAGTAGAAGGAAAAAACTATGTATTTGTTGAAGAGAAACCTTTAACTTTCAAAAGGCGAGAAGTCGTATTAGGTATTTCCACTAAAGAAAGAGTGAATATCATTCAAGGATTGGAACCAGGAGAAAAAGTAGTCGTCCAAGGTTCCATTCTATTGAAAGGATTAAGTTTTGGTTTTTAATATGAAAAAACTTATCCTATTTTTTATAACAGTTTCTATATTAGGATCTGGACTCAAGGCAGAACCTTCTTCTCCTTATCCGAAAGATAAGGAAGGAAATGAAATCAAACCAGAATGGACTCCAACTAAGTCCGATCAGTCGGCGTTTGGTGAAGATGAAAAATTAAAAGCGGATAGTTTAGATGCCAAAAAACTTCCGAAATCAACGAATTTCTGGGTTTATGGCGCTTCCATTGGATCTCCGGCTAGTATCAATTTTAACTTAGGTTATTACTTTAAAGACGTCGTTATACGAGGATCAGGTGGTGCTTGGGGTCCTCATTGGTATGGCGGGCAAGTGGATTTAGGATACACTTTTTGGAAAACTCCAGTCATTGCTCACAGCATTTCCGTTGTTGGTGGTTATTTCGAGGTAAATCCATTTGCACCAGAAGTGGGTCGGGGCGGTCAATCATCTTATCCTACTGGCCTAAATATCCCTGGTTACAACCGAAGAGATCCTTCACAAGAAGACCTTCTCATCAGGTCATATGTAAACTCCATTGATAGCAATGTAGGTACTTACTTAGAATACGAAAGTAGGGAAAGACAAAGAGTCCATCTTTCCCAACGTTACATCGGTTTAACATACGACTTTCTACTTGGAAATTTCTTTTTGCAAGTAGGCGGTGGAGTTGGACAAGGCGACTACAAAAACCCACAGTTGTTATTACAAATGGGTTACCTCTTCAATACGAGGGAATATCATGATTAAAGATTTCATTGAACAAGCACTTAAAAATCGAATTACAACACTAGTAGCTGCAGCGGTTGCCGTACTTTTTGGACTTTGGGCATGGATCGATATACGAAAAGAAGCCTATTCTGACATTGCAGACACACAAGTTCGTCTCATCGCAAAATTTCCTGGTAAAGCAGCGGTGGAAGTGGAAGAACGTGTTACACTTCCCATAGAACGGGTATTAAATGCAATTCCAAAGGTAGCTGTAAGACGATCAAGAACCATTAACGGTCTCGTCGTATTTCAATTCGTATTCGAAGATGGGACTGATGATTATTTTGCTCGTATGCGACTTATGGAACGAGTTGCTGATGCAGACATTCCAGAAGATGTTCATCCTGCACTTGGACCAATGAGTTCACCCGTTGGTGAAATTTATCGTTATGTAGTGGAATCTACTGAAAACCACACACCGATGGAACTTCGAACCATCCAAGATTGGATTGTGATGCCGAAGATGTTACAGATTCCCGGTATTGCAGACGTAGTCACCTTTGGTGGACTACCAAAACAATACCATGTGGTTACCTCACCCGATAAGTTAATTCGTTATAAATTGACCATTGGCGATGTCATTAGAGCCATCCAAGAAAACAACTTAAACACCGGTGGAAATTTACTCCTACAAGGTGAACAAGGTTTTCCAATCCGTTCTCTTGGTGCCATCAGAGATCCGAAACATATTGAAAATATCGTAGTAAAAACAGTTAACGGAGTTCCAGTTTTTATTCGAGATTTAGGTTCGGTAGAAATTTCTCATCCAATTCCCAGCGGTGTTCTCGGTTATACCATTCAGAACGAAGATGAGGGACTCATCGATGTAGATTCGTCTGTGCAAGGTTTGGTGGCGATGCGCCGATGGGGTGATCCCAATGAAATGGGTGAACG